>JAZAJX010000085.1:0-19485 GCA_036230225.1 Pseudomonadota bacterium
CTCATCCGCACCCACCACCAGAATCTTCCAGCGGCCACCGGTGTAGGGCGTCGGATAATCCGCGCCACTCAGATCCGATTTCGGGGATGTGAACTGGCTTAAGGAATACGGGGAAGGGAAAAACGCATTGTCTTCCGCCGGATCCGGGGTTGGGCGTTTGTCATCGGATTGCTGCATTGTCATGGCAGGTCTCTCTCGCTGTGATAACCATTGGTTTCTCCAGTCTAGAGTGAACGTCATGACAGACAATGAGGGATTTCCCGCAGCGCTGGGCACATTCTATTTCATCATGTGTCATTTGCACTTGCAGGTTTGCCTTGTGCATTTTCCGGGGTTACTTTGACTCCGGTTCACGCAGCGCTTCGGAACCGCCATATGCCGTCGGCATTCTCCCGCTGCACTCTCCCCTGCTCTACCAGACAATTGAGGTGCGCGATGCTTTCCCCCATGGCGAACATGAGTTGCTGCACGTCCAGTTTCCGATCAAACATCACTGGAAGAATGTCGTGGGCGCAACGGGGCTGGCTCTGGCACTCCGCCTGCACCACATCAAGCTGCCGCGCATGATGAGCCACCAGGGTATTGATACGGGCAGCCATGCCACGAAACGGAAGACCATGGGCAGGCAACACCAAGGTGTCTTCGGGCAATGCATCGCGAATGGCAGTGAGACTGTCCACAAAAGCAGTGACCGGGTCGGCCTCCGGTGCCGACGGTCGTACCATCAGGTTGCTGGAAATGGTGGGCAACACCTGATCACCACTGATCAGCAGGTGATCCGAATCCCGGTAGAGGCAAAGATGTTCCGGCGAGTGGCCGCGACCGATATGCACACGCCAATGCTGGCCGTTGATGATCAGGCTGTCACCGGCACCGATAAATTGCGGGTCTTGCGGCATGGGCCGCACCACCCGGCGAAACCCGTTGCCTTTGCCTGCCACCTGGTCGAGCACATCGCCCATCAGCCCATGACTGCCAAGAAAGTGCCGAAACCCCGTGATGGCCTGTTCGTCGGAGGAGGCGCAAATATGCGAGGCCAACGCCCATTCTTCGCGACTGGTCACAACCGTGGCCTGGCAGCGCTGCTGGAGCCACCCCGCCATACCCAGATGATCGGGATGGTAATGGGTGACCACCACTCGCGTCAGCGGCTTGCCGTCCAGTTGGCCGGCGAGCAGGCTCTCCCAGATCGCCTGACTCTGGCGCACACCAAGCCCGGTATCCACCAGCGTCCAACCGTCACCCTCTTCCAGCAACCACAGATTGATGTGGTCGAGCGCAAACGGCAGCGGAAATCGCAGCCAGTAAACGCCTTCGGCCACCTTGAAACGCTGCCCTGCCGCCGGCAGATCAGTGAACGGATACGAAAGACTGTCCATAACGTTTTCCTGAAGGAGCACAACCATGCGTGCCTGGTGTATTGAAGATCAGCAACTGCAACTGGAAACCCTGCCGGACCCGGAACCGGGCCCGGAAGAAATCCGCGTTCAGGTGAAAGCCATTGGTGTCAACCGGGCCGATCTGTTGCAGGTGCTGGGTCGCTACCCGGCCCCGCCGGGCACGGACAGCCGGGTTCCCGGTCTGGAATATGCAGGGGTGGTGAGCGCTGTCGGCGAGCGAGTGCAACAACGACGGGTAGGCGATGCGGTAATGGGGCTGGTGCCCGGGTGCGCCTACGCGGAGCAGTTGGTCACCCATGAGCGTGAAGCGCTGACCATACCGGAAGGCATGGACTTTGCCCGAGCGGTCACCTTGCCGGAAGCCTTTCTGACCGCCTACCGGGCTCTGTTCCTGGAGGGCAATCTGCAACCCGGGCAGTGGTGCCTGATCCGCCCGGCCACCGCCGGAGTGGGCTTGGCCGCCACCCAGTTGGCCGCCACCCTGGGAGCTCGTCCCATTGGCAGTAGCCGGGACCTGGACAAACTCGAAACCGCCAACGACATGGGCCTGACGGCCCAGGTGAAAGACGACGCGTCCCTGGCTACACAGATTCAACAACTGACCGGCGACCAGGGCGTGGCGATGATTCTGGATATGGTCGGCCCGGAGTGGAACGCACTGCTGAGCGCCCTGCGCCCGGAGGGCACCCTGGTCAATATCGGCATTCTCGGTGGCTTGAGCACCGAACTGAATCTGGGCGCCCTGCTGATGAAACGCCAGACCCTGAAAAGCATGACCATGCGCAGTCAGCCCCTGGAAAACCGGATCCGCATGGCGCAGGTCTTCAATGACCGGCTCGCGCCCCTGTTTGCCAGTGGCCGGCTGCTGCCGCTGCCACTGGAAACCTTCCCGTTCAACGATGCCCAGGCCGCCCATGACCATATGTCCGGTAGTGACTTCAGTGGCAAGCGTGTGATTGTGGTTGGCGACTGACATCAACGAGACCCAGCGTGAACAGCATTTGAAATACTATTTCACGTTTCACGCTCGGGTCTCAATGACCAAAAACACCAAGGCTGGCTTCGCCTCATGTCGATGGCCGGTAAAGGCTGATTTTTTACCACAGAGGGCACAGCATTCACTGAGGCAAGGCCCATTACACTTCCGATGGAAATGCGCGAATGGGATCAGGACAAGGAAAAGCGGCGTACGACCGAGGCCATAACGAACACAGAGATGATGTGTTCCTCCATGAACGCTGTGCCTTCTGTGGTAAACCCCTTTTCCGCTGACACCAGCAGATCGCCGGGGCGGCAAGTCAGAACGTGAACCCCACGCCAAGGTGGAAAGCATAGACATTCATGTCCGCCACGAACTCCGCATCCCCCACTTCCGCATACTGGTATTGCGGCAGCCCGGGCGCACGAATGAAGGTGCGGTCCACCTTCGCTTTCACTTCTTTCACACTGACGTACTTCACATCTGCTGCCAGCCACCAGTAGTCACTCAGGCGCCAGTCCACCCCAACCTGCCCCACCCAACCGAATTTGTCCTGAATTTCCAGCTCCGGCTCGCCGATTTCCGTGAGAATCGGATTGGTGACATGGCTGTCATAGGTAAACAGGTACACCGCTCCCAGCCCCACATAGGGCCGCAGGTCGTGGTCCATACGGAAGCGCTTGACCAGGGTCACCATGGGGGGCGCGACCTTGGTCTCCCCCACTTTTTCCCCCAATGCCGGCACCCCGGTGGGAATACCATTGGCTTCGGTGACAAGCGGCTCATCCGCCAGCTTGCCCTTGGCCTTCAATTCCAGGGTGGGAGGAAGCGCCGCCATGGTTTCAATGGACCAGCCCCCATCTCCCCAGCGCAGTTTGTAGCCGATGATGGCGGCAGGAAGGGTAAGCGGGTCACTGAAAGCCTCGCCTTCCTGCTCCCCTGGTTCCACGGCCACTTCCGCGATCTCCGAGAGATTACTGAGGGTGATCGAGCGGGTTTTCACATCCGGGGACATATGAATGGCACCGAAACGAAAGTAAAGACGATCCTCTCCGAACAGTTTCTGTGTCAATGTCACCCCGGGATAATCCGGGCCATAGTGATCCTGCCCGGCAGTCGCATCGGCAGCCAACATCAGCATCAACGCCGCCAGCCAGACTCGTTTACGATTCTGTTTTGTTGTTTTCATTATCAACGCTCTCCAGCATTTTCCTGACCGGCGGTGGTGAGACGCGCGTGGGCCGGGTTATTGACCACACGAATGCGGAAGTCGTCCTTGGCGATGCCGAGTTCCAGCGAGCCCAGCCCTTCTTCCGGGAGGACCCCACCGAGAATCAGGTCCAGCAGGTCCCCCAACACCGGGATCAGTGCGCCCAGATCAATGGTCAGGTTCAGCTGAGCAGCAATGGCAGACGCATTGCGTGACTCCAGGGTGATCTGCCCATTGCGCAGGAATTTCACCGGCCCGGTCAGATAGGCCGACACCGGCAAACTGCGCACATTGGCATCCGCCACATTCGGAATGGCCTGGCCACCGGGGATCAATGCGGAGAGCAGACGCAGGTCCGGCGCATCCAGCCAGGCATCCAGGCGGGTAATAAAGATCGGATCGTCAATTTCCTCCCCGGTGTCCGGATCTATCTCGTTGACTACAAACCCCCGTAACGGTTGTGGGGGTTTGTCGTCATAGGGACGAAAGCGCAGGACCAGAGCACCGGTTTTCAGCGGCAGCGGAATCAGGTCGCCGAGAACAGGAATCGCCAGGGTGGCATTGGCAGTCAGGGAAGTCCCCATCACATGCTGGGCATTGATCTCCACGGGGATGGACGTATCGCCCACGGTCTGGATGCAATAGATGTCGCCATCAGCATCCTCCTGCGTCGCACACCAGCGGCCATTTCCCTCATCCACCAAACCGATATGACCGAGATCCAGCGGCACCTTGGGCAGAAACGCCATGGGCAGGGCGGCATGGGTAAAGATCTGGTCACCCTCATCGAGATTGGCGCCACCGATCAGTCCACCGGTGCTTTTGACATGACCACGGGCATGGTTGTTGACGGCTTCAAACTCATCCTCATCCCAGACCCCGTTGCCGTTCACGTCTGTGTATTCCCGGGTGAGAACCGTGGCATAGGCCGCTCCTTCATCTGCGGTTGCCAGGAAATCGATAAGGATTGCCGGCCCCCCTTCACAGGGTTCATTGGAGAGAGGCCCACAAGTTCCCATGCCATTGAGCGGATCCGTATTGATACCCAGATTGTCGAAACGGTCATGGCTACGGAATACGGCCTCCCCATTGTCTCCACCATTGATAACCAGACGGTAGGCATTGCCCGGAACGATGGTGTTAGGAGCCGGCAAGGCACGCAGGCGCAGGCTGTTGCGTCGGGCCGAGAGGGGAATGTTCTGCCATTGGCCATCCACCTCTTCCGCCAGACACATGGCGCCACCCTCACAGGATTCCCCATCCGCAGCAACCGTGCCAAACGTCATGGAAGCCAGCTCCATGGGCATGTTGAAACTGATTTCGATGGGCCGGCTGACATCATAAGAGAAGGGATAGTAAAGCGAGTCTGTCTCCAGACCACCGACACAACGGCCTGCCATTTTCAGCGTATTGCCAGCCGCATCCTGGCGCTCCACGCCTCGATCCTGCAGGGCACAACCGATACCAGGATAGGCACCCAGCACCACCGGCGGCAGCACGGGAGCATCATGGTTGGCGGCATAGCTGGCGGTGTCGAAAACAATCCGGCCGGTACCATCAGTGGCATCGCCGGCCACAAATTGCAGCTGGGAAGGCGCAAAGAGATCCTGATCCTTCAGCTTGTCACCCAGGTCCAGGTAATAGCGTTGTCCCGCCGCCAGTTCATTGCGCGGGGTAACCACCAGGCTGGAACCACTGCTGCGCACTTGAACCGGCACCGCTTCACTGCTGTCCTGACGGAACAGTTGAACGCTCTCCATGCCCTCGTCATGCACCGGTTCATTGAACACCACGATGATATTGTTGCTCGGTTCTACCTGGGTCTGGAGATTTTCCGGGAAGGAGCCGGTGACCTGTAATGGATCGCGATTGATCTGTTCAAACTCGAAGTCCACATCAGCACGCACCCCGAGGGCAAAATCCGCACTGACCTTGGCGGCACTACTGAGTACATCCAGCTCCAGAGTCCGGAAGACTTCGAAGGTCAAAGCACCATCCTTCACATCCACGACACCCACCGCCTGGATATGCATCAGGTTCTGGTTCACGGACGCGTTCCCCCGCGGCTCCTCGGCATGCATGGCCAGATCGAAATTCATGTGGACATACATCGGCGCATAATCATCATCGGGCTGAAAGCCCTTGGGCCGATAGGGGTTGGTAGTCAGGTATCCGGTCACATCGGTGACGAAGGTGCCGATGATGTCACCGGTAAACATGGGGGTGCGGACTTCGCCGCCGAGTTTGATCGGATCAATACCGGTAATGCGCAGCTGCTGACCAGCACGGGCGACCACCGGTACGGCGTCCACATGCACATCGGGCCGCCCCATCCAGCCCTCCAGAACCAGCGGCATGGAATCCACCTGGGTCACCCCGAGGGCTTCAGTGACCAGGTTAAACTGGTTAAGCGGCAACCCATGCAGACGCGAACGCTGCGGATAACCCGGATCACCCAGCGCCGGCTGGGCTTTCATCAACTGCTTGATCGGGGGATTGAGATCCACCACGTCGTCCTTGGACAGCGTGGGGGTCAGCGTATAAGTCACGGTCTCCAGAACGTCTTCATCAAAGTCTTCCAGCCCTTCCAGCGTCAGTGTGTAACTGTCGCCGCCAATCAGGTCTTCCTTCGGGTCCAGGGTAATGTAGTGACGTTCATTGAGGATCCTCACATCGACCAGCTCACCGCTTTCCTGGTGTTGCAGTTTGACAGTGTCTCCATAGCGTACCGTGGTCTCCACCAACGGCTCGGTGAACGTAATACGCACCGGCGAGAAATCCATGAACGGAAAACGCGCTTTGGCGGTGGGCTCCGGTAGATAGGTCCCGGGCTTCTCCTGATTGATGGCCAATACCTCGGGTGCCTGATTCGGCATGGGGTTGTACTGACGGGTACGGAAGGTAATCAGCGGGCCATCGTGGTCATCCAGGTTGACGATCCCGGCGGCAATATCCGGCGACACCCATAACCGGTATTCCTCTCCGGCTCGCAACCCCTGCATGGAAAACGTCAGGGTATGATTGCGATTGGAGACCTGTGCACTGGAGAGATCGACCAGGTTGCCCTCACTGTCCGCCAGACACAGGGGACCGGTAAAGTTGTCACCGTCAGGCTGGCAGTCTGCCTTGGCCGCGGCCTCATCAATGGCACTGGAAAAAGTCAGCAGCAGTTTGCTACCCAGCGGCAAATCCACCATGCCGTCAGAAGGGTAGGCATAGATCAGGGCATCGCCCGGCTTCGGAGGGATAAACACATCCGGCTCGTCTTCACAGGCATTCAGCAGGGGATAAAGCAGACATAAAACAGCCAGGCGCTGTCGCGTTATTGTGCGCATCCTTTCACCCTTTTCTTGTTGTTCGAGGAGAGTGTTTCTGCTCAACCTGAGATCGTGAATGTGGCGTGAATCCAGATTGAGAACGGGAACAGAATTAAGCGTGGGGAGGGTTGCGGCAAGTTATCGTTTGTAAGCAAAAATCCACATATTTCGGATTTTTATCTACCTGATAAATAGACAAAATTTTTGTGGGCGTTTACCGCGCAGAGCAAATCATCAATCAATTCAATAACTTTAAAAAACTGCCCGGCCAACACCACTTTTTTCATTACAACTTTATTCGTAAAGCCAGGTTGACAAGAAAAACCGCAACATGACGCTTTGTATCATGTTGCGGACAGGCAGAGGCTCAAGGGTAACGAATTCGCAGTGCGGTCAGCACTGTCGTGAGGTGTGGTACCGGTACCTGCAGACGCTTGGCGATGGTCACCAGATTGCCGAGAATCGCATCCAGTTCGATGGGCCTGTCATTGAGATAATCCAGCGCCATGGAGTTCTTGTAGGCTCCCATTTTCCGGGTACCGGCCAGGTTTTTCTCCACCAGATCCGCGGGCATGGGGTAACCATCGGCTGCCGCCACGGCCATGACCTCTTCCATCATGACTCGAATCAGGTCTTCCCCTCCTGGCGTATCCAGAATGCGCAGTGTATCCGCGCCATTGGCCAATACACTGAGCGGGTTGAACGGCGCATTCCAGACACACTTTCGCCAGCGCTCGCCCACCACCGCCTCGGTCTCGTTGACCTCGATTCCCCCCTCGCGGAACAGACCACTCAAGCGAACGCAATGTTCATCGAACCCGCGCGGAAAACGGCCCATGACCAGTTGCCCATAGGCCTGGTGGTGCACCTGCCCAGGGGCGGTGCGGCTAACAGCGATAAACGCCAGACAACTGACCAGAGGCTGTTCAGGAAAGGCCTCGGCCAGTTCCCGTTCAATATCCAGCCCGTTCTCAATCAGGACCAGGCCGGTGTTTTCCCCCATCCAGGGACGGACCAGTGCCGCCCGATCCACACCGGGCAACACTTTCACACACAACAGCACATAATCCGGATACCGGTGTGGCGTATCGCCCGGCCGATAGACCGCATCCGGCTGCCAGGACAGATTTCCCAGAGGACTGGTGAAAGTGAAGCCTGCTGCCTGAACCACATCGTAATCCGAGCGCAACACCACACTGACTGTGCAGCCGGCCCGTTTCAGGATGGCACCGTAAAAGCTGCCGATGGCGCCAGCCCCCACAACAAGAATGTCTGGTTTATCGTTCATCATCTCTCTCTCAACAATCCCTGCCGCATGGCATGCAACGGCCAAAACGCCAGCAGAAACACCAAAAACAGAAACCCGAAGGCTCGGTCAAAACCGAATTCGAAGGCCTGCGCCAGCGAAGCGTCAGGGCCATAGTTGTCGCTGAAATATTGTATGCACAGCGCACACAGATTGACGCCCAGGGCACCACCGATCTGACGGGCAAAATTGAAAATGCCGGAGCCCTGGGGGATCAAGCGGGGAGGCAATAACCCCAGCGCCCCCGTAGAGGACGGCGGCATCATCAATCCCAGCCCGATACGCCCCAACAGTGTCCACCAGACCAACCACACCGCCGACGTGGTCAGGCTGGCGCCCGCCATCAGCATCATGTTCAACACAAACAGTAGTAGTCCGGCCATCATGATGCGGGTTTCAGAAAAGCGATCCGTCAGATGCCCGGCCACGGGAAACGTGAATGCCATGGCCAGCCCCGCCGGCATCAGCATCAGGCCGGCACTGGCCGCACTCTCCCCCAGCACTTGCTGAAAATAGAGCGGCGTCACATAGGTTGAGGCGAAAACCCCGGCACCGATCACCATGGACATGAGAAAACTGCCAGTAAAACCGGGATAACGGAACACCCGCAGATCCATCAAGGGGTGCGGATGGTATCGCTGCCAGAGCACAAACAGTATCAGGGTCGCGCTCCCTCCCGTCAGGGCAAGCAACATCCAGGGGTCGGTCCAGCCACGCCGGTGCCCATTGGCCAGCCCCCAGAGTATTGCTGTCATACCGATGGCAAGCAGCAGAACCCCCAGACCGTCCAGACGCACCGGGCTGGATTCTCCATCCTTGCCCGGCAAGTAGCGCCAGGCCATGACCATACCCACCAGGCAAGCGGGCAACACCACCAGGAAGACGGCCCGCCAGGACAGGGTGTCCACCAACACCCCGCCAATGGCCGGCGCAATCGCAGGCCCCAGCACCACGCCCAAACCATAGATCCCCATGGCCTGCCCGCGACGATTGAGCGGGAAGACCTGGAAGATGGTGATCATGGCCAGCGGCTGGATCAGCCCGGCAAGGACACCTTGTCCCACCCGGGCGGCCACCAGCAGCGGAAAGTGTTCACTGCTCGCCCCGACCAGAGAGACGGCGATGAACAATGCCATGGCCAGGAGGTACGCACCACGGGCACCAAAGCGCCGGGCACACCAGGCATTGAGCAACATGCCCACCGTCATGGCAGCCAGGAAACCGGTGGCGAGCCAGTGGACCTGATCCTGCGCCAACTGGAACTCGCCCATGATGGTGGGGATGGCCACATTGATAATGGTGGACGCCAGCACCACAGACATGGTGCCCAGCATGACAGTGAGGGTCGCCAACCAGCGGTAGCGTGGCCCATAACGGTCGAAGAACCATTCGACCTGGGCTTCTACCGACGCCATTACCGGGTAGGATCCTCGCTCACCTGTACCAGCAACTTCCCGCGGTTACGTCCGGTCAGCAGGCCCTGAAAGGCTTCCACGGTATTTTCCAGGCCCTGAACGATGTCTTCCTGATACTGGATCTTGCCGGCCTGCATCCAGGCGCTCATGTCCTTGACGAAATCCTTCATCAGGTAAGCGTAATCGAACTGGATAAAGCCTTTGATCAGCACCCGCTTGACCAGCAGCTTGGTCAGAAAAGCCGGCAACTGATCCGGGCCTTGCGGCGCTTCGGTATCGTTGTAGTGGGCAATGCGACCACACAGGGGAATGCGGGCGAAATCGTTCACCAGCTTCATGACGGCATCGAAGACCTTGCCCCCCACATTCTCGAAATAGATATCAATGCCATCGGGACACGCGGCCTTGAGCTGGGCTTCAAAGTCATCATCCTTGTAGTTGACGCAGGCGTCGAAACCATAGGCATCGATCACGTGCTGGCACTTGTCCGGCGCTCCGGCCACGCCCACCACACGGCAGCCCTTGAGCTTGGCGATCTGGCCAACCACCTGCCCCACCGCACCACTGGCGGCGGACACCACCACGGTCTCACCCTCTTTCGGCTGGCCGATTTCCAGCAGGCCCGCGTAAGCGGTAAAGCCCGGCATACCCAGCACGCCCACGGCGGTACTGATGGGCGCCTGTGCCGGGTCCAGCTTGCGCAGCATCTCCTTGCCCTGCACGGCGTATTCCTGCCAACCACCAAAGCCCAGCACATAATCGCCGGCCTCAAAGCCGTCCAGACGGGATTCCACCACCTGGCCCACGGTCGCCCCCTGCATCACGTCGCCGAGCTCCACGCTGGCGGCGTAGGACTTGGCCGGGCTCATGCGCCCTCGCATGTAGGGGTCCAGTGACAGGTAGATGGTCTTGATCAGTACCTGCCCGTCTCTCGGCGATGGAACTTCGCCCTCTCTCATCGGCAGGTGTTCCGGCTGGGGCATACCTTTCGGGTATTCGGACAGGATGATCTGGCGGTTGATTGTCATGGTGCTCTCCCGGATTCAATATCCCTGTAGAAGCGTCGCAGGCGGCACGATGGAAAGCAGGAGCAAGTTTCAAGTGGCAAGTTGCAAGGCGCGATCAATGTATCACCCATCTCCAAGGCCTTGTCCGCGATGCCAGGTTGAGCCCGGGACTGATGCCTCGAATGCCATTGAGCTTTATTCGCGTTGCAGCTTGAAACTTGATACTTGCAACTGGCCTATAGCGCGCCGCCAGCGACGCTTCTACGGGTAAGAAATGGTTTTATCGTCAAAAAAGGCGGCCGAAGCCGCCTTGATGTTTTTCGTTACGCTGCGTCTTCGTCAACGTCGAGCAGCGTTTCCAGCTGCTGCATGTGATAGCCCAGATCGCCAAGCTGGTGATCGATCATCACGATGCGTTTGGCGTAATGGGACAGCGGGGTTTCTTCCATCATGCCCATACCACCATGCAACTGAATGGCTTCCTCGGCCACCTTGCGACCGGATTTGCCGATCAGGGCCTTGGCTGCCGCCACACGCTTGGCGCGAATGGGGGCGTCCAGCTCCAGGGAACAGGCCGCCAGAATGGTCATGGAACGGGCTTTTTCCAGCTCCATGCGCATTTCCACCATGCGGTGTTGCAGGGCCTGGAACTTGCCAATGGGCACACCAAATTGCTGACGCTCCTTGATGTAATCCAGCGTCTGGTCACAGGCCACTTCCATGGCACCGGTTGCTTCCGCACACAGAACCACGATGCCCAGCGCCAGGGATTTCTCCAGAGCATCGATGGCACTGCCTTCGTCGCCCAACAACTCTGCCGCTGCATTGTTGAAGGTGATCTCGGCAGCGCGCAGACCATCAATGGTTTCATAACCGCGCCGGCTGACACCCTCCGCGGAGGCATCCACCACAAAGGCAGACAGGCCTGTGCGCTCATGGGTGCTGCCACCGGTGCGGGCGATCACGACCAGCTTGTCGGCGCTGTCACCGTGCAGGACCACCGCCTTGCTACCGTTAAGGCTGTAGCCATCGCCGCTCTTTTCGGCGGTGGTGGCCACATGGGTGTGGTCATAACGACCTTCCGGTTCGTAGGCGGCCAGGGCCAGGCGCACTTCGCCACCCACGATGGCGCTGATCAGGCTTTCTTTCTGGCTGTCGCTGCCCAGGGCATCGATCAGGGTGCCGCTAAGCACTACCGTTGCCAGGTAGGGCTCCAGCACCAGGCCACGCCCGAAGCCTTCGGCCACGACCATCAGTTCCGGGCCACCGCCGTTGAAGCCGCCGAAGTCTTCGGCGAACGGCACGCCCAGTAGGCCCAGCTCGGCGAACTGCTGCCACATTTCTTTGGAGAAACCCAGCTCGCTGGTGCGGGCCTTTTCGCGTACGTCGAAGGGATAACCATCGCGGACCAGACGGCCCACGGTTTCTTCGAGCATGCGTTGTTCGTCACTCAGTTTGAAGTCCATGCTCGTCTCCTTACAGTCCCAGAATCATCTTGGCGATGATGTTCTTCTGAATTTCGTTGGAGCCGCCGAAGATCGACAGCTTGCGCATGTTGAAGTACTTGGCGGACACGGTGTTGGCAAAGTCGGGGCCTACCATTTCACCGTCGTAATCCGCTTCGAAACTTTCCGGCAGGAACGGCTGGGCGTACGGGCCGGCGGCACGGCGGAACAGGTCGGTGATTTCCTGGCGCAGTTCGGTACCCATGATTTTCAGGAAGGAGCTTTCTGCTCCGGGAACCCCACCGGCCTGAGCCGCGGCCACGGTGCGCAGGTTGGTCATTTCCAGCGCCATCAATTCCATTTCCACATCCGCCAGTCGGTGACGGAAAAGGGGGTCTTCGATCAGCGGCTTGCCGTTCTGCTGAACCTTGCTGGCCACTTCCTTAAGGTGTTTGAGCGCCGCCTTGGATTGGCCAACACCGGCGATACCGGTACGTTCGAAGGTGAGCAGGTACTTGGCACAGGTCCAGCCCTTGTTCTCTTCGCCTACCAGGTTTTCCACCGGCACTTTCACATCGTCGAAGAACACTTCGTTCACTTCGTGTTCGCCGTCCAGGGTGATCAGCGGACGCACCGTAATACCGGGAGTCTGCATGTCGATAAGCAGGAAGGAGATACCCTCCTGTTTCTTGGCGTTGGGATCGGTGCGCACCAGACAGAAGATCCAGTCGGCGTGTTGGCCCAGGGTGGTCCAGGTTTTCTGGCCATTGACGATGTAATGATCGCCCTCACGAACCGCCTTGGTTTTCAGCCCGGCCAGGTCGGAACCGGCACCCGGCTCAGAATACCCCTGGCACCACCATACATCGCTGTTGAGAATCGGCGGCAGGTATTTCTGCTTCTGCTCTTCGGTACCGAACTTGATGATCACCGGCGCCACCATGTTCACACCGAATGGCAGCACGGTAGGGGCACCGTACTCGGCGCACTCTTCTTCGAAGATATGCTTCTGGATTGGAGACCAGCCAGTGCCACCATGCTCCTTCGGCCAGTGCAGGGCCATCCAGCCTTTTTCATTGAGAATTTTCTGCCAGCGGACAGTGTCTTGCTTGCCCAGATGCTGGCTGTTTTTTACCTTGCTGGCGATGTCCTTCGGCAGCTTCTCATCCAGAAAGGCGCGCACTTCATCGCGAAACGCCAATTCTTCCGGGGTGTAGTTGATATCCATTTTCTAACCTCTTTAAAGGTTGTTGAGCGTTGTCACCGCCGTGGTCATCGAGTTGAAAATGTAACGTTCAACGTTTAAACGCGAGTCAAGGTCGACAGCCATCGAGAAGCTCGGTGGCCGCGCCCCAGACTTTATTCGCTACGAATTAAAGTCAGGCGCCGCGGCTCAGTCTCTATTCAGCGGGCAACCACACTAATTCGCGTTTGAACTTTCAACGTTGCACTTTCAACTGACTCCCTTTGCAGCCGTTCGTTATTCAGATTACTTGTAAAAACCCTTGCCCTGCCCAGCCAGATCACTGAGCCGTTTGGCGGGTTTCCAGACCGGGTCACCGGTCTGCTGATAGATGTCGTTGACCTTGTCATGGATGGTTTTCACACCCACCTGGTCCGCCCAGAACAACACGCCACCACGGTAAACCGGGAAGCCGTAGCCGTAGATCCAGATCACATCCACGTCCAGCGGACGGGCGGCAATGCCCTCTTCCAGAATCTTCGCTCCTTCGTTCACCATCACGTACATGCAGCGCTCCAGGATTTCCTGGTCACTGATGTCACGAGGGGCAATACCGTTCTCACTACGGTATTTTTCAATAATGGCGTCTACGTCCGGTGAAGGAACAGGGGTGCGATCGCCCTCTTTATAGTCAAACACGCCAGCCTGGGTTTTCTGGCCCAATCGGCCGGCTTCCACCAGTTCATCGGTCCAGTTGCGCGGCGGCGCATTGTCCGGGTCTTCCTTGCGCAATTCCTCACGAATGCGATACCCCACATCCATCCCGGCCAGGTCGGACATGGCAAAGGGGCCCATGGGGAAGCCCAGATCAAACAGGACCTTGTCCACCTGCTGGGGGCTGGCGCCTTCGTTGACCAGCTTGATGGCTTCCGCCTGGCGCTTGTGCAACATGCGGTTGCCGACAAAGCCGTGACACACCCCGACCAGAACGCCGACCTTGCCGATGCGACGGCTCAGGTCCATGACCGTGGCAATCACCTCATCGGAGGTTTTCTCGCCACGCACGTTTTCCAGCAGCTTCATCACATTGGCGTGGCTGAAGAAGTGCATACCCATCACGTCTTCAGGACGCCGGGTGAAACTGGCGATTCGGTTCACATCCAGGGTGGAAGTGTTGGTGGCGAGGATGGCTCCGGGTTTGCACACGCGATCCAGCTCGGTGAATACGGCCTTTTTCACGTCCATGTTTTCGAACACAGCTTCAATGACCAGATCCACATCACCCAGGTCGTCGTAACTCAGGGTAGGCTGAATCAGCGCCATGCGTTGCTCGACCTGCTCCAGGGTAATCCGGCCTTTCTTCGCCGTGTTCTCGTAGTTCTTGCGGATGATGGCGACCCCCTTTTCCAGGGCCTCTTCCTTCACCTCGAGAATTTTCACCGGGATACCGGCATTGGCGAAGTTCATGGCGATGCCGCCACCCATGGTACCGGCACCGATTACCGCGGCCTGCTTGATCTCTCGCTTGGGCGTATCCTTATCGAGACCCGGCACTTTGGCCACTTCCCGCTCGGCGAAGAACACATGACGCTGAGCCGCCGACTCCGGAGACATGAGCAGCTCGAAGAACAGTTCGCGTTCTCGCTCACTGCCTTTTTCGAAGGGCAGCTCCACCGCCGCCTGGACCGCTTTGATGCAATGGAACGGCGCCTTGAATCCTCGCTGCTTGCGAGCGATGGATTGTTCAAAGTGACTGAACAGCTCGGCACTGGTGTCGCCGGGCACGCCCAGCTCGGCGAGCTTGCGTAACGGCGCCCCGTCGGCCAACAGCCTGCGGGTGTAGGCCAGCGCACCTTCCAGCAGGTCACCGCTGACCACATCGTCTACCAGCCCCAGTTCCAGGGCTTCGCGGGCCTTGACCGGGTTACCACCGACGATCATTTCCAGCGCTTTTTGCGCACCAACCAGACGCGGCAGGCGCTGGGTACCGCCGGCGCCAGGCAGCAGCCCCAGCTTCACCTCCGGCAGGCCCAGGCGGGCACTGTCCTGCGCCACTCGATAATCACACCCCAGGGCCACTTCCAGTCCGCCCCCCAGGGCCGTACCGTGAATGGCGGCCACAACCAGTTTGTGACTGGCTTCATAATCGTTGATCACCGCCGGCAGTGCCGGCTGCTGGGGCGGCTTGCCGAATTCACGGATGTCGGCACCGGCGGGGAAGGTTTTGCCTTCGCCGATCACCACTACCGCCTGGATCTGATCATCCGCCATCGCCTCGCTCAGACAGTGTTGCAGCCCTTCACGGACGGCATGGCCCAATGCATTCACCGGCGGATAGTTGATACGGATAATGCCGATGTCACTGTCGCGACTCAGGCTGACAGGGTTACTCATCATACTCTCCTTATTGAACGGCTCTGCGCCTCATTAGCGGCAGCGCCTGCCCGCTTCTGTGCCGGGTCAGGAAGGTGTTAGTACTGATCTGCAGATCCCGGTGGGCTCCACACATGACTACCAACGCCTCCTAGTATAGGCAAAGGGAAGCCGGTTTCAATTATTTTGGAATAATATTTCATTATTGAAAAAGGGCCGAAAAACAGGGCGCTGAGCGCCCTGTTCATCGTGCATCAGGATTACTCGCCGACCACTTCGGAAATCCGCTGCAACACCACCTCGCCGTCTTTGACCGTGGCAATGTTGGGATCCGCCATCAGGCCACCCTTGGCATCAATTTCCAGCACGCCGTAGGGATTGTTTTCCGGCTTGATGCTTTTCAAAGCATCACCGAAGGCACTCCGGATCGCCTTGGCGTCTTCCACGCTGCCGGCTTCCTGCATGGCATGAACCACCGCGTAGAGGGCAAAGTAGTTGTAAGCCACTTCCGTGGTCGGATCATCGCCGTCATTCAGCTTGTGGTACTTGGCGACAAACGCCTTCGCGCCGGGCTCTTCATAGAGGGTCAACGGCACCACGCCCACGGACCCTTCCAGCATCTTGTAACCACCGATGATCTTGGCCATTTCTCCCATTTTGGCCTGATCCATGATCACGAAGCCGCCCTTGAAACCCAGCTCCCGTGCTTGTTTGGCCACCAGAGCGGTGGGCTCGGACGCACCGCCGATGAACAGCACATCCGGTTTCTCCGCCAGCACCTTGCTGACCCCGGTATAGAAATCCGCAGACTTGTTGTAATCCATGGGGTTTTCCGCCACGACGGTCCCCCCCATGGCTTTCCAGGTAGGTACGAAGGCTTTGGTCCAGTACTTGGCATAATCGTGAGTCGCATTGGCGACAGCCACTTTTTTGCCATTGGCGGCCATGGCGATCTTGGTAAACGGCTTCATGTATCCGGTAAAGGTCGGCGGAATCCGCACCGTCAGATCATTGCCCTTTTCGGTGACAGTGGGCACCGAGGTATAGGACATCAGCAGGAAACCATCGCGCTCGTTGAAAGCCTGCAGGGCAAAGGTGCCACCGGAGTGCGGCGTGAAGATGACCGGCGCCTCATACTGCTGCACCAATCGCTTGCCATTCACCGCCGCCTGGCTGGGGGAATACTTGTCATCCAGGGAAATGAGATTGATCTCATAGGTCTCCCCGTCTACCGTAAAGCCACCGCCAGCGTTGATTTCTTCCGCCGCCATTTGCAGGCCTGCCAGGGTGTTTTGCCCGTAAAGTGCCGCGCCGCCACTCAGTGGCCCGGTAAAGCCGATATTCACGGTTTCCGCTGCTTGCACACCGCTGGCGGCCAGGGCAATCGCACTGGCGCAGGCCAGACGGCAGAAGCGCTTAACCTGTGTCATTTTTCCGTTGCTCATGAAACTCTCCCGTTCTTGTTTTGTTCAAGCGTGTTGTCGCGCACACGTGCCGGTGTTTTTGAGATGGCTCAAGCCCCGATATAGGCCTTGCGAATCTCTTCGTTACCCAGCATCGCGTCTTTATCGCCCTCCATCACCAGGCGACCGTTCTCGATCACATAGGCGCGGTGAGCAATTTTCAGTGCGGCGAAGGCATTCTGCTCCGCCAGCAATACGGTAGTGCCCTGTTCGTTGATGCCCTTGATGGTTTCGAACATCTGCTTGACGACCAGCGGCGCCAGTCCCAGGGACGGTTCATCCAGCAGCAACAGCTTCGGCCGTCCCATCATCGCCCGCCCAATGGCAACCATCTGCTGCTGCCCACCACTGAGTGAGCCGGCGGCCTGATCTTTTTTCTCGTCCAGAATCGGAAACAAGGTCAGCACCTGGTCCAGGGTCTTCTTCATCGCTGCCTTATCACGGCGATGCACGTAGGCGCCCAGCATCAGGTTCTTCAGTACCGACATTTCAGGGAACAGCTTGCGCCCTTCCGGGCATTGCACCACGCCACTTTGTACCAGGGCGGATGGCTTCAGCCCGGTCACATCCTTACCGTTAAGGGAAATGGTCCCGTCAGTGGGTTTGAGCAAACCGCTGATGGTGTTGAACAGGGTGCTCTTGCCGGCGCCATTGGCGCCCAGCAATACCACCAACTCGCCCTGCTGCACGGTCATGGACACCTTTTCCAGGGCCTTGAAGCTGCCGTAGCGGGCTTCCACATCGTTAAGCTGCAGCATCGTCATCACTCCCCAGATAGGCTTCGATTACCACCGGATTGTTACGGATTTCCTCCGGGGTGCCCTCGGCAATTTTTTCGCCGTGATCCAGCACCATGATCTTGTCGGCCAGGCTCATGATCATGTCCATCTTGTGTTCGATGAGACAGACGGTCACACCGTGATCCACCATCTTTCGGATCAGGCCTGCCAGATTTTCTGTTTCTTCCGGGTTGATGCCGCCAGCGGGTTCATCCAGCAACACCATTTCCGGATCCGTGGCCAGGGCCAGAGCAAAAGCCACCCGCTTTTTCTCTTCCTGACTGATATCGGCGGTGATGCGGTGACCAATGTGAGACAGACCAACAAAGTCGAGCACTTCCTCGGCACGGGACCGGCATTTCTTCTCTTCGTCACGCAACCGTTTGGAGTTGATGACCACGTCCCAGAGACGGGACTGCGTGCGCAAACGGTGACCCACAATCAAATTGTCCAGTACCGTGGATTCGTCAAACAGCGACGTGGTCTGGAAGGTACGCGCAAGCCCAAGTCGGGCGATGCGGTCACAGGCCATGCCGGTAATATCCATGCCCTGATACTCGATGCGCCCTTCCGTGGGGGGCATGGCCCCGGCCACCAGGTTGAAGAAAGTGCTTTTGCCGGCCCCATTGGGACCGATGATGGCATTGATCTTGTTCGCTTCGAATTCGATGCTGACGTTGTTAACTGCCGCCAGGCCCCCGAAACGCTTGGTGAGGTTATCAATCTTAAGCATGGTTACCGGCCTCCCGGGTGCGAGGTGCTACCGTCTTGTCCTGGTTTTTTTTTGTGCTGTCAGGGGCCTTACTGGCGTCCTGGGCAGCCGCCAGACGTCGAGCCCGCCACCCCATGAAGGAGCCGACCACGCCACGGGGGAAGAAAATCACCAGCACCACCAGCAAGGGCCCGAACACGATCATCCGGTACTCTTCCAGGAACTGCAGGGACTGGGTCAGCCAGGTAATCACCATGGTCCCCACGAGCGGCCCCATCAGGGTGCCGATCCCCCCCACCAGCAGGTAGGTGATCATGTCGAAGGTATGCACCACATCCGCTTCGGCGGGTCCGATAAAACGCACCATGCCCGCGTAAAGCGCCCCCGCCACGCTGGCATAGGTGGTGGAGAGTACAAATGCCAGCACCTTGTTACGCATCAGGTTGATGCCCAGTGAGGCCGCCAGTTCGTCACTGATCCGGATCGCCCGGAAGCTTCTCCCCAGCAGGGAATTGGCGATGCGGGAAGCCAGCCAGATGGACAGCACCATGAACACCAACGCCAGGTAGTAGAACGGTGTGGTCTCGGTAAAATCCACCAGCCCGAAACCACTGGGCGCAGGAATATTGATGATGCCCAGCGCCCCGTGGGTCAGTGCTTCCCACTTGTCGATCAGCAGGTAGATGATGAAGCCCACACAGAGGGTAAAAATGGCGAAGTAATGTTCCTTGAGTCGTAGCGAGACAACCCCGGCCAGGAAGCCCAGGAAAGCACCGGCAGCCCCCGCCGCCAGGAAGGCCCACCAGAATGCCCAGCCATGGTCCACGGTCAGAATGGCAAGCACATAGGCACCAATAGCGAAGAAGCCACCATGGGCCAGATTGAGCTGGCCACAC
>JAZAJX010000086.1:0-12221 GCA_036230225.1 Pseudomonadota bacterium
GATTTGCCTTCGTTGTCGGGGCCGGCAACCATTTCATTCAGCTTGGTCACGTAGGCATTGTGATGCTTGCCGTGATGGTATTCGAGGGTTTCTGCAGAGATATGCGGTTCCAGTGCATTTTTCTCGAACGGAAGCGGCGGTAATTCAAAAGCCATAGTCATTTCCCCTGACATCATGTTGTCCTGTTGCGGCTCGGCAACAGGAAGAAATTCCCCGCTGGCGGCATGCCTGCGGCCAACGGCTGAAAGATCATAACAAGCTACCGGTAACGATCTCCACTCTCCATCACAGTCTGCGCCTGCAATTAAAGGTGTTTTCTCTGACGTTGATAGCGCATGACTATCATCCGCCTGTCTCGTGACCGGCAGGTCCCTGTGAGATGGGGCGTCAACAGCTTGTTTCAAGTACAATGCGGGCCGATTTTACTCTCTGGGCCCGGGCCACACTGAGCAATACCCCGGGCTCTGACACTGTTTGGCAGGAGAATAAGCATGTCTGATGATGCAATCGTCATTGTAAACGGTGCCCGTACCGCCATGGGTGGTTTCCAGGGTTCCCTGTCCGCCGTCAGCGCACCGGAACTGGGCGCCACCACCATTCGCGAAGCGGTCGCCCGTGCCGGTCTGAAAGCCGAAGATGTCCAGGAAGTCATCATGGGCTGTGTACTGCCTGCCGGCCTCAAGCAGGGCCCGGCCCGTCAGGCCATGCGTCTGGCCGGCCTGCCCGACAACACCGGTGCCACCACCATCAACAAACTGTGTGGTTCCGGCATGAAAGCCACCATGTTCGCCTATGATTCCATCAAGGCTGGCACCAACGACATCGTGGTATCCGGTGGCATGGAGTCCATGACCAACGCGCCTTACGTGCTGGACAAGGCCCGCGGCGGCATGCGCATGGGACACGGCCAGGTCTATGACCATATGTTCTTGGACGGCCTGGAAGATGCCGAAACCGGTCGCCTGATGGGCTCCTTTGCCCAGGAAGTGGCCGACAAGCGCAGCATCACCCGCGAAGACATGGATAACTATGCGATCGAGTCCCTGAAGCGTGCCCAGGCCGCCATCGAGAATGGCTGGTTCAAGGACGAGATCGTGCCGGTGACCGTGAAGACCCGCAAGGGCGAGACCGTCGTGGACACCGACGAGCAACCGGGCAACGCCAACATCGACAAGATCCCGACCCTGCGTCCGGCCTTCGCCAAGGACGGTACCGTCACCGCCGCCAATGCCAGCTCCATCTCCGATGGTGCCTCCGCCCTGGTACTGGCCCGTGAATCGGTCGCCAATGATCGCGGCCTGCAACCGCTGGCCCGCATCCTGGCCCACGCCACCAACAGCATGCACCCGGGCGAGTTCACCCTGGCCCCCATCGGTGCCACCGAAGCGGTGCTGAAGAAAGTGGGCTGGAGCGTGGACGACGTGGATCTGTTCGAGATCAACGAAGCCTTTGCCATGGTTGCGATGATGCCGATGATTGATCTGGGTATCCCCCACGAGAAGGTAAACATCCATGGCGGCGCCTGCGCCCTGGGCCACCCGGTGGGCTCCACTGGCTCGCGCATCATCCTCACCCTGATTCACGCGCTCAAGCGCACCGGCGGCAAACGCGGTGTGGCCAGCCTGTGTATCGGCGGTGGTGAAGCGACAGCCGTGGCTATCGAGCTGGTGTAAGCGTCTGTCACAAGGCAATTGATGCCAGGTGAAAACGGGGCCCTCGGGCCCCGTTTTTATTTCTCTTTCCCCAAGGTCACCAAAAGCACTGTGGGAGCGGTCGTTCGACCGCGAATCGGTACAGGAAGCCGGGCATAATCGCGGTCTAACAACCGCTCCCACGGTGTGCCCTTACACCTAATGAATCGCCCCGCCCCCTGAAACATCCGCTTTCACTTTCAAATTCTGTTGCACTTTCCTGACCGGATTCGCCCTCTGTCGTATACGCAAAACCGGGTTTCATCTGTACCCTGACCGGCTAGTCATCATTTGGGTTGGGCAAAGGCCCGGGAGCATCATGACAGCATTACCCGTGATTACCGCCATGGGCGGCATCAATGCGGCCGGCCGCAGTGCCCTGCATTTCGGTTTTCAGCGCCTGGTTTTCGAGGCACTGACAGACACCGCACGGGGCGACACCCTGCAATCCCTGGCGCAGCTGACAGGCCGCCGTCCGGAAACGCAGCTGGATGCCACCCTGATTCGTGCCCTGCCCGACGAACACCGCCTTCACGCCGCCATCAGCGGCACCTGCGACATTCCCGTTACCCTGGAAATGCGCAACATGGATCTGCCTGACCCGCTACCCGCCGGCTGGCAGGTCTCCCCTATCGACAAGCGCCGCAGCAGGGTGACCCTCCCGACAGGTATGAGCCTGCGTGTTCCCCATGAGGCCCCCCGCCGGGTCAGCGCCGCCGGACAGTTACCGGAAGGCTTCGATCCGGGCGCGCTGTATGCGTCCCGCAATCATCCCCGTGCCCTGCAGATGGCCATTTTCGGCATCAGCGATGCACTGGGCGATCTGGGGCTGGACTGGGCGACAGTCACTGGCAAGGTGCGCCCGGATCAGGTCGCCGTGTACGCCAGCAATGCCATGTCACAGCTGGACGACAACGGCCTCGGCGGGGTCATGCGTTTTCCCCCTAACGGCCATCGCATCACCTCCAAACAGGTGCCGCTGGGCCTGGGAGAAATGACCGCCGACTTTCTCAACGCCTATGTCCTGCACTCGGTGGGCACCACCGGCGGAATGCTGGGCGCCTGCGCGACTTTCCTCTACAACCTTGAAAAAGGTGTCCAGGCCATTCGCAGTGGCAAGGTCCGGGTTGCCATCGTGGGCACTAGCGAAGCGCCGCTGGTGCCGGAAGTCATGGAGGGCTATCGCGCCATGGGCGCCCTGGCGGAGGACCAGGACCTGGCAGCCCTGGATAATGCCGGCCGGGCGGATCTCCGTCGTGCCTGTCGACCCTTCTCCGCCAATTGCGGCTTTACCATGGCGGAGTCTGCCCAGTTCACCGTGCTCATGGACGACGCCCTTGCCTTGGAGCTGGGCGCCGACATTCTTGGTGCGGTGCCGGATGTCTTTGTTCATGCCGACGGCGCCAAGAAATCCATCTCTGCACCCGGCGTGGGAAACTATCTGACCGTGGGCAAAGCCGCCGCCCTGACCCGTCAGTTGATCGGTGAACGTGGACTGCGGGAACACAGTTTTGTTCATGCCCATGGCACTGGCACCCCCCAGAACCGGGTTACCGAATCGGTCATCCTGGACCGGGTCGCCGATGCCTTTGGCATTCATCGCTGGCCGGTCACTGCCATCAAGGCCTACCTGGGCCACTCGCTGGGCAGCGCCGGCGGCGACCAGCTGGCGGCCAGCCTGGGCAGCTTTGCCCTGGGCGTGTTACCGGGCATCCAAACCATTGATCACATCGCCGATGACGTGCACCGTCAGCATCTGCATTTTTCCCTGAAACATGCTCATCATGAGGCCCTGCAGGCCAGTCTGATCAATGCGAAGGGATTCGGCGGCAACAATGCCACTGCCGTCGCGTTATCGGCTACGGTGACCGAAGCCATGCTGAGGCAGCGCCACGGCAATCAGACCATCACACACTGGCAAACCGCGCGGGACACCGCTCTGCAGGCCAAGGCACGTTTCCGCGAGCACTGTCTCAACGAGGCCCCCAAACCGGTATACCGGTTTAACGACGGGGTACTGGGGGATGAAGCGGTAACGTTGACCCGGGACGCCGTGCAGCTCAATGGCGGCGCCGTCATGGGTTTTGATGACGACAACCAGCTGGCGGCTTACCAGCTGAGTCGTTAAGCGCCCAACACGCAGGCACGCCATTCGCGTCAGCCAGAAAAAAGACGCCGAAGCGCGCCTGCAATGCCAGTGTCGAGCCACGAGTCGCGAAAACCGAAACCCGCTAATGATGTAAATTCGGCACTGGCAGCCCGACACGGTTCTGTCTGATAACCTGAATGAGACCCGCCTCTTTTCAGGTTTACCGTATCCCCACCTCAAAGGCGGGTGACGCCCACCCCTGGCGGGACGCTGTCGCGTCGGTGGTGATCGGCGCGCCACCATAGATCACCCGCTCCGCGTCCCCGTACTGCAGCCAGGTCTGTGTGGGCGTCACACCCAGCCCCGGTTGACTGTAATCGCACACGCCTTGCGGGAAAATCGCCGCCACCTGGTCCGCAAAACCCTCCGGGTCGAGCACGGTTGGGTAGTCCGCCGGGTCCACCGGTTTCAGCTGGCATTTGTTGGTGAGCGTCTCGATGCCATCTCCCGCCACGGTGCGCGGGGTCCCGAAACGGGTCTGTATCACGGTTTCCTGCAGAGCCACCACCGGCTCGGTCAGTGGCGATAACAACTCGCCCAGCGTTCCCAGCAACTCCCCGAGTACCGGCAACTCGGACACCACCGGCAATGCCGCCACGTCCAGACCGCATACCTGGCCGGTGAGGGCATCGACCACCACACCCGCCTCAGCAGGCGCCGGTGGCAACAGGGACAGGTCCAACCCGGGCAGAACAGGGTCCGGATAGAGGAGGTTGCCGGTAAAGGGCACGATGGGCCCCTCCGGCCCAAACAGGGAGGATACGGACAGACAGCGATCACGGGCGTATACCGGTTTGTTGGCCACCACCTTTTCGGCAATACCGGTGGCAGTCCCATCGCCCTCAATCTGCGACAGCCACAGGTCCATAACCAGCAGGGCTTCCGTGGTATAGACCGAATCCCCAAACAATGGCAACGGGCCATACCAGATCACATGATTGTCGGCGTGGCCCTGTGTTTGCTCCAGGCGGGCCCGCATCTGCCAGGAATGATAGGCATCATGGGCAATTCCCGGATCCGGGCCGCGCAGGTCGATGATCGGTACATTGGCAAGATGTTCAGCGGTGTTGATGGCACCGGTACGGTAAGCGTTGCTCAGCGCCCGGGGATCAGCTTCGGTGCGTTCCGGTTGATAACCGATATCAACATTCAAACCACCAATCTCCCGGTTCACCTGAAGGAATTGCTGGCCGGTGATAAGACCACTCTGCAAGGCACCCAAGCCGTACTGCACACCCACATTATCCAGAGGGATGCCGCCAAAACCGCGGCCCAACAATTGCTCGTTGGCAGTCCACACGGAAGAATCCCGGGGACCGAACTGGGTCACCATATAGTCCAGCAAACCACAACGCAGTCCTTCCGGCTGAGTCTGGGCATCGTATACCGGCACACCTTCCTGCAGCCCCGGACAGTCTTCCTGATCCGGATACGCGGAAGGGAAGAAGGCCAAATCAGATACCACCGGATTGACTGGCAGGTGTCCATAGAACGCCGACCACTGCACCACCGGAATCACCCCGGAGGTGAGCAGTGACGAAAAGACCGCCTCAAACCCTTCCGCCTCCATGGGCACCTGGTTGCCAAAGTAATGACTGAGCAGGTTGTAATCGGCGAACTGGGTGGCCGTGGTCCAGACATCCGGATAGGAGCACTGCACGATCAGTCCCTGATAAATCCCCGGATAGGCATTGGCCACATGCTGCTGGGTAATTGATCCCCCGGAGCAGCCGGTGCCAATGGTGTAGCGGATTTCACCATACTCCTCGATGATGCGCTCCTTGCCCATCATCAGTGATTCAGCGGCCGTCACCAGGTTGGCGTTATGACCGAGATTGGCCTGAGCGGTGGACAGGGTCATAAACCCCCGCGCCAGGGCCGTGGTAATACTGTCGCCCAACAGCAACTCAGCCCCGGCCGGTGCGGTCCCGGCAATGTCGCCTTCCGGCGGCACGCCCATGCCATAGCTGACGCCCACATTGCCACCATGGTGAATCAGCAGCTTGCCGTTCCACTGAGGCTGAGGCGCCAGGGCGGTCCATGGCTGGTCTGGCTGATAGAGCGACATGATCAGATAGCGGTCACGATTCTGAACCCCCTCTTCCAGGCGAATGATGAAAGGCACCTCCACCCCTTGGTCCGTGGTCACCTTGGCGATGTCTTCATCCGGCGGCGGGTTAGCCGGATCATAGGCAAGCACGCTGTCGGGCAGACCCGGATTTTGCGGATCAAAATCCGTCAGCAGAGTCTGCAACCTGTCCGCCGGCACATATTTGAAACGATAGCTGGGCGGCTGGTTGCATTGCGCATCCAGCGCCTGCTCATTGGTGCATTGCCAGGGTTGCAGCTGGGGGCCGGAAAACACCGGCCCTCCATTGGGGTGATTGATAATTTGCCTCTCCAGCACGGACGCATCCGCCAACACCACCGTCACCGTGTTAACGCCCAGAGCCATACCCTTCAGCACGCCTTTCAGTGTGCCCTGCTCAGTGAGGGTCAGTTGATCGGTCACCACCTGGTCGCCCAGGCGTACTGTGGCATCTTGCAGCAGGCCATCATCTGCCGCTGAAATTTCCACTAACGCATTACCACCGCTGATCAGATCCGCCCGGTTGGACAGCACCCGAATTTCACCGTCACCCGCCGACGGAGGCACAGGCACATCCGGGCCGGGTCGTTCCGGAGAGGGAACAGCGGGTGCGGGGGAAGATGAAGAGCCACCACCACAAGCCGTCAACAGTGTGACCAGCCCGGCGGTTGCCAGCTTAGAGAGGTTTTTCATGGGGAGCTCCACGCCGGTGCGCGAACCGGCTTATTGTTATTCAGTAACCTCTGTAAAACGCCTTGCATGGCCAGCGAGGCGTTTTACAGAGGTTCATTAACATCAGTGTTAATTCATTTTCGTGGAGTTGCCGGGCTCATACTGTTGACGAGCCGTAGCGGGAGAGTAACCAGGCAGGGACATTCTTTTCAGAATGTTGCACGATTGTACCACTATTCGACCACTAGCCCCGGGGATATCCTTTCCCCTAAGGTAGCCACATACTGAATCGATGGACTGCACATGATCCGATTGAAACTGGCGCTTTTTCTGCTGCTTGCCCTGGTGACCTGCACTGCACTCTGGCATCGCTACAAGCCCCTGCCCGATGGACTTGGCCATGACGCCCCACTACTGCCGACCCATGGCCTGACCCTGCTGGTGGACGACACCTGGGAAACCACGGCGGGCGGTCGTGGTCTGCGCCAGCAGATTTTTGACGAGATCCTGCGACTGATCGATCAGGCCCGGCAACTGGTGGTGCTGGACATGTTCCTGTTCAACACTTTCGGCGCCAGTGACCGTGATGTGCGCCCCCTTTCCCGGGAGCTCACCCTGGCACTGGTACGCAAACAGCAGCAACACCCCGACTTGCCGATCATCCTGATTACCGACCCTATCAACACCCTATACGGTGGCCTGGAAAGCGATTCGCTCTCACAGCTCCGGGACGCGGGAATCACGGTTGTCACCACCCCGCTGCAGCGGCTGCGGGATTCCAATCCGAGCTGGTCCGGGTTCTGGAGGGTATGTTGTCAGTGGCTGGGCAACAGCCATGACGGTGGCTGGCTCCCCAACCCCATGGGCGACGGCAAGGTAACCCTGCGCAGCTACCTGGCACTGCTGAACTTCAAGGCCAATCACCGCAAGACCCTGGTCGTCGACGAGGGCGACCAGTGGACGGCGCTGGTCACCACCGCCAACCCCCACGATGCCAGTAGCGCACACAGTAATCTCGGGATTACCTTCCAGGGCCCGGCCGTCAACGCCTTGCTGGACAGTGAACTGGCCGTGGCACGTCTGGCAGATGCCAACCTGCCGGCACTCCCCGCCCCCCCGGAAGCGTCCGACTCCGCCACGCCCCCCGCTCAGCTACAGGTCCTCACCGAAGGCGCTATCCGGGATGCGCTGCTTGCCACCATTGACCGGAGTCAGCGCGGTGAGTCCCTCGACGTCTCCGTGTTTTACCTCTCTCATCGCCCCCTGGTGAAAGCGCTGCTGGCAGCCCACGGCCGAGGGGTGGCGGTACGGGTCCTGCTGGATCCCAACAAGGACGCCTTTGGCCGACAGAAAAACGGCATTCCCAATCGTCAGGTGGGCGCGGAACTGCACCGGGCAGGCATCCCCGTACGCTGGTGCAACACCCGGGGGGAGCAGTGCCATACCAAAATGCTGTTACGCCGCGGACCGACGCGCTCGGAGCTGATCGTCGGTTCTGCCAATTTTACCCGGCGTAATCTGGATAACTTGAACCTGGAAAGCAGCGTGCGGGTGCTTGCGACGACGCAACACCCCATCATCAACGATGTTCGGGCTGCCTTTCTGCGTCGCTGGGAAAACCGCCACGACGAAAAACACAGTACGGATTACGCGGTGTACGCCGACGAAGCCGGTTGGAAATACTGGCTGTATCGGGTAATGGAATTCACTGGCTGGAGTAGTTTTTAGGACCTGTTAAGACGCCGCAGACGCCCCCCCTCGCGCCCTGCGGAGATGACGCGACTCGAGTGGCGAGTCACGAACGTTTGGCTTGATGACTCGGCTTGTGGAAACGCGTCGTTCGTAACCCGCGCCTCCGGAAGGGAAACGATTATTCCGTCGCCGGCGTTTCTGTTTGCGGCCGATGGCGATACCAATCGAGGCCGGAGACGGCGCCATTGATCATCCAGGCCGCCGCTGTCAGCCCCCCGGCCATGGGCCAGTGCCAGCCCTCTGGCAATAAGGTCGTGCCGGGAATAAACAGCAGAAACAGAACGCTCTCCAGGACGGCCAGCACCAGCGGCCCGGCAAGTCTGGCCGGGTAGTGCAGCTCGACGCCCAACCATCGCAAGCCCGCTGCGGCCATGGTCAAGCCCAGCCAAATGACGATCAGCCCACCGATGATGACTGCCATATTCAACCCTCCTGTTCCTGTGGCCCATACAGAGCCTCCCGGCCATGGCGGGCCGCCAGGCCATCACGGACTTTTTTCGGCAAGCCGCCAACCACCAGCGCATAGGAATGATCTATCATCCGTTCGATCTCCCCATCCGGAATGGACGCATCCAGCTTGATAGTATTCCAGTGCTTCTTGTTCATGTGATACCCCGGCAGCACGGCGGGGAAGATATCCCGCAGCGCCAGTGCCTGATCCGGGTCGCACTTTAGATTCATGCGTCCCTCGCCCTCTTCCTCGCTCAAGGTCGCGAACATCTTGTCGCGCACCTTCATCACCGCCACGTCAGGGCCGAAGGGATAATCTTCCAACGCCTCAGGTTTGCCAAGCAGATACTGGCGGGCAGTATCGACGTCCATGTCTCTCTCCGTTTCAGCCGCCGGGATCGCTACTTGAGGTGCGAATCACGACACAGGGGGTCGCGCCTCAAGTGGCGCTCCTACAAGGCGCTGCCTGTTCAAATTTCCCGGGTCTCCCGGAAACGGATGTCCGGATGCCGCTCTTCCGCCAGTTGCAGGTTGACCCGGGTCGGCGCCAGATAGGTCAGATGCCCGGCACCATCACGGGCCAGGTTATCATGGGCCTTGCGCTCGAACGCGGCCAGCTCACGATCACTCTCGGCCTCCACCCAGCGGGCAGTGGCCACGCTCACGGGTTCATAGCGACAATCCACGCCGTACTCACCCTTCAGGCGTGCCGCGACCACATCAAACTGCAGGGTGCCAACGGCTCCCAGGATCACGTCGTTATTGCGAAGCGGGAAAAACACCTGGGTGGCGCCCTCTTCAGCAAGCTGGGTCAGCCCCTTGTGCAGCTGCTTGCTCTTTAACGGGTCGTTCAGCACCACCCGCTGGAACAGCTCCGGCGCAAAGTGGGGAATACCGGTAAAGGCCAACTCTTCCCCTTCGGTGAAGGTATCGCCGATCTGGATGGTGCCGTGGTTGTGCAGGCCGATGATGTCGCCGGAAAAGGCTTCGTCCACGTTGTCGCGCTCGCCGGCCAGGAAAGTCAGTGCATCGGGAATACGCACGTCTTTGCCGGTGCGCACCTGTTTGAGCTTGATGCCCTTCTGGTATTTGCCCGAACAGATACGCATGAAAGCGATCCGGTCCCGGTGGCGGGGATCCATGTTGGCCTGAATCTTGAAAACGAAGCCGGTCATCTTGGGCTCGTCAGCCGCCACGGTGCGAGCCGTTGCATCCCGGGGCTGGGGCGGCGGTGCCCAGTCCACCAGGCCATCCAGCATGTGATCCACACCGAAGTTGCCCAGGGCGGTACCGAAAAAGACCGGCGTCAATTTACCGGCCAGAAAGCGTTCCAGGTCAAACTCATGGCTGGCGCCCTGTACCAGCTCCAGGGTCTCGCGCAGCTCCTCGGCGTAATCCGCTCCCACGGCCTGGTCGAGCTCGGGATTGTTCAGCCCCTTGATCTCGCGCACGTCCTGGACGGTGTGCCCCTGCCCGGTCTTGTAGAGGACAGTGGTATCGCGCAGCAGGTTGTAGACCCCCTTGAAACTCTTGCCCATGCCGATGGGCCAAGTCACCGGGGCACACTCGATCTTGAGGACATCCTCGATTTCATCCAGCACTTCAATACCGTCGCGCACATCCCTGTCCAGCTTGTTGATGAAGGTCAGGATCGGCGTGTCACGCAGGCGGCAGACCTCCATCAGCTTGACGGTCCGCTCTTCCACACCTTTAGCGGCATCAATCACCATCAACGCCGAATCCACCGCCGTCAGGGTGCGATAGGTGTCTTCGGAGAAGTCCGCGTGACCGGGGGTGTCCAGCAGGTTCACCGTGGCCCCCTTGTAGGGGAACTGCATGACCGAGGTCGTCACGGAAATACCCCGCTCCTTCTCCATCTCCATCCAGTCGGAGGTGGCATGCTTGCCGGACTTCTTGCCTTTCACGGTACCGGCGCTCTGGATCAGGTTTCCGTACAGCAACAACTTTTCGGTAATGGTGGTTTTACCGGCGTCCGGGTGCGAGATGATCGCGAAGGTGCGGCGCTTGGCCACCTGGTCTTGCAGACTCATGGGTTTCCGACTCTGTCTGGATATTTGCGAGGGCGCGAGTATAGCAGCCCTGCCGGTCCAGATCAGCGTACCCCGGTGCCCGTCAGACGATGCCGGAACCTTTCAGCTGACGCTGGCGCATCAGCAGGTAAAGGGCAAACCCCACCGCCACCCCGGGCCCCACACCCAGCAGCAGCGCCAGCCAACCGCCACGGATCTGGTAGCGCTGGCGCTCGAAGATCACCCAGATCGCCAGCACCACCCAACAGAGAATCACATCGGTGGAATAACCCGCCGCAAACGGATTGACAAAGCCCCCGGCCGCAGCCGCAATCAAGTCCGGATTCTCCAGTAACGGCGGGACAATCAGTACCGCAAACACCACGCAGAAACTCAACGCCACCAACAGCAGCAATCGACGGAACAGGGTCTCAGACACAGGCAATATCCTCGCAATGGCCATCCTTGATAACCGTATCCTTGAGGATTTCTGCGGGGGTGTCCACCTTTGCCATCCCACGCTTCAGCCCAACCGGAAAGCAGTGCTAGAGTGTCGGATCCAAGACAACAAGGATGATGGATCATGTCCCTAACGCTGCGCACCTTCACCGCCCTGTTTCTCGCCACCCTGCTGGCCGCCTGCAGCCGTACGCCGGATGCAGGGGATGCTCGCAAGGCCCTGCAGGCAGAGCTGGATAATGCGCATCTGTCCGGTCTGCTGGCGGTGACCGATGTGGAAAAACGCAATGGTTACGAAGACGGAGATGGCCGCTATACCGTGGAAGTGGATTACCAGCTGGAGGCCAAGGAGGATCTGAGTGGTTACACTGATCAGATCAAGGGGGAAGAAGCGCTTTCCGGCATGGACCGTTTCGCCATGATCATGACACTCAGTGCCCTGCGCATGGAACATGGCAACTTCAAGAAGGGCGATACCTTTCAACGTCAGCGCGTGATTACCTTCCGGGAAACCGAAAAGGGCTGGATGCCGATTCAGGAGTAGCTGCAAGCTATAGCGTGGTTGGGCCGTGCTAATCGAATAGCGCCTTGCCCGCGTTTTTTTAGGAGCCTGCTTGTAGACGGTTGGGGTTGGCACCGGATTGATCAGGTTTGGTTAGACCTGCCGACGCCTGAAATGCAAGATCGCCCTCCGGACTATTTCCGCGCGAGCGCGGTTATTCGCCATGCTCCCATCCTGCAATGGCTTGCGTAAATATCTCGGAAATTGAGGAACTTTGGGGCGTTACCCCATCCTACAAACGTAGCTCGTAGCTCGTAGCTCGTAGCTCGTAGCTCGTAGCTCGTAGCTCGTAGCTCGTAGCTCGTAGCTCGTATCTCGTAGCACGGAGCTCGGAGCGCGTACCTCGTCGCACCTTTATACTGCCCCC
>JAZAJX010000087.1:0-2854 GCA_036230225.1 Pseudomonadota bacterium
AACAACGGCAGGTAAAGGTCGGAAATTCCCAGCGCGGCGAAGATCTGTGCGCCCGTGACCATCAATAACAATGCGGAAATCGCCTGGATCTTGAGAATCTGGAAAATACCCTGGCGAATGACGAACACCATCTGGTTGCGCTGCTCCTCGATATAGGCCAGCGAACCGCCCTCGCGTACCGCATCGTAGAAGTTGCTGTAGTGCTCCACAAAGTCGGTTTCCATGCGTACCAGAAACACCGCCATACCGGGAATCAGCGACAGGTAGGAAAGAAACACCGGAATATCGTAAATCAATGAGGCCCGTAACGGCCCGATCACGTCACTGCCCGTACCGGAATAGAACCAGAACATGGCCTTGTCCGCCCAGACGCCCGCATTGTAGAAAAAGCCCACCAGCATCAGCGACGGATAGAGGTACTTGCCGGAAAACATGTCGAAAGACACAATCGTCAGCGCCGGGTACCCACGAATGATCAACACCAGCATGCCGCCAAGCAGGGTGACCTGCCCCAGCAAAAACCCCAGCAGCAACCCTTCCAGATCCATAAACCGTAACAACAGGGCTGCCAGAACGGTGACCGTGTAACCCAGGGCATACAGCCACAGGATTGCCTTGTACTGTTTCATTCCAGACAGAAATACCGTGGCAATCCAGATGTTGCTCAGCACCACAAAACTGGCGACCAACAGCACCCGGAAAAGAATACTCTGCGCCGGGAACAGAAACAGGGCGATCAGCAACGACAGACAACCGGCGATCAGAGTCACCAGCACCGTCACCCCGCCAAAATTCGGCAGGATGAGATCTTCGCGCTGCTCAAAGGAACGGTCGGCACAAAAACGGGTGAACGCCAACTGCACAATCCCTGTCAGCACCAGACTGCCTGCGATCAGATAAGTCACCGTCACCTGAAACTGGGTGACCGCCAGATCTGGCACCACCATGCCAAGGCTGAAAATACCGATAATCAGGATGCCGATAATCGACAACACCCACGGACCAGAGCTGATCACACCGGCATAGGCATAGGCCCGGATCAGCCCAAGCAGGGTGTCCTTGCGCAACAGTTTGCGAAGTTCAAACCCGATACCGGCCATTAATGCTCCCCTGCCTGTGCTGCGCTGCTGTCAGCATCGCCCATCAGGCTTTGGTACAGCTCGCGGTACGCGCCGAACATCATCTCCTGAGTGTAAAGGGCTTCCACCCGGCGAATTCCTGCCTGCTGGGCCCGATACCATTCGTCGTCATCAGAGAGCAGGCGCGCGACGGCCTTGCCCAGGGCTTCCGGGTCCGCAATACCGACCACATCGCCGGCCTTGCCGAAGGCCTCGTCTTCCGGACCCAATCCTTCGATCAACTGACGGCAGGAGCCCACATCGGTGGACACCGTGGGGACCCCGGCCGCAAACCCCTCCAGAATCACCAGCGGCAACGCTTCACTGATGGAGCTCAGCACCATGACGCCCACTTTCGGCAACAACTCATCAATCTTCTGGAAGCCCAGAAACTTGACGTTTTTTTCCAGCCCAAGGCTGGCCACCAACCCGTGACATTCTTTGGCGTAATCCTTGTCTTCATCTTCCGGGCCAGCAATCCAGCCTTCCGCATCAGGAATCTCATTGACCAGGGTTCGCATGGCCCGCAGGAACGTTTTCACGTCCTTGATCGGCACCACCCGGCCCAGCAGGCAAGCCGTTTTCGGCACACCCGGGCCTCTGGCCGCTCGCACTTTCTGCATGCGTGGCAGGTCGATACCGTTGGGGATATTCATGGTGCGCGCTTCCGGTGCGCCGTCACTGACCTGGCGCTCGCGGTTACGCTCGTAAAGCGCGACGATTCTGTCCGACGCCAGGTAGCATTCTCGCCCCAGCTCGGTGAAAAAATTCACCCACTTCTCGCGAAAATAGGCCATTTCTGCGTTGTTCTTTTCCACCAGCCCACGGTTGTCACTGATCCATTCGCTTTGAAACAGATCAATCTTGCGCTCTTTGGTGTAAATGCCGTGCTCGGACAACAGCAACGGCTTGCCGGTGCGACGCTTTAGCATGGCACCGAGAAACCCCGCATAGCCTGTGGAGATGGTGTGATACATCTTCGCCGGAATCAGATTATCGGCAATGTCATTGAGCACCCAAATGGGGGCATGCATGATGCGCACGGTCCAGAAATAGTCCACAAAGGACGGGTCACGGCTGTAATCACGGTACGCCTGGGAAATATAGTCCCAGCTTGCCCGGCTATGCAGAAACGACTCTTCGGAGTAAATTTCTCCGTCGCCAAGATGATTGACAATTTTTTCAAATAATTTTGCCTTTTTCTGGTTGTCTGCCCCGCTTTTGATGAGCTCGTGAAAGGTACAGACATCCTTATAGGCTTTGGCATTGCCATTGGAGGGCTTTTTTTCCACACCTCGTTTGAAATTGTGCAGGTAGTGCACTTCCAGATGCACCACGTTGTCCGGCAACTCGTACTTCATCTCACCGTAGTCTTCCGGGCGACTGCCAACAAAACAGCAGGCAAAGGTGTACTCCGGGAAACCACGAATGATCTGGTTCACCCAGCTCGACACCCCACCACTCACATAGGGGAAGGTGCCTTCCAGCAACAGACAGATATCCGCCTTGTCAGCGGTGGGCAATCCCATTTCGTCTCCAGAATTCCACAGATTTATTGAGGTTGGTGAACTGGCTGTCATCCGTGATTTCGGCCATCAGCCGACGCACCATGATCAGCTGGCGCCGATTCAGGGCGATCTCCGCCAGCCATGGGTTGACCTGATTGGCCGACAGCCCCAGGCGCCGGGAAAACACCAGCGATTGCTGGGCATCACCGTACTCCTGACGAGCCAGCT
>JAZAJX010000088.1:0-2584 GCA_036230225.1 Pseudomonadota bacterium
CGGGTTTTTTGGGGCCGCCGCATGGGCAATCGCGAGGCCTGGCAATTCCCCCAGGGTGGCATGATGCCCGGTGAAACCCCGGAAGAGACTCTGTTCCGTGAGCTGGAAGAGGAAGTTGGCCTGCGCCCGGAGCACGTGGAAATCATTGCCAGCACCGAAGGCTGGCTCAGCTACCGTTTGCCGCGCCGTTTTCTGCGTCGCCCGCTCAACCGTCCTGACAGTCGCCCGCACTGCATTGGTCAGCGCCAGAAGTGGTTTCTGCTGCGCCTGACGGCTGCCGAAGAGGCGATTGACCTGTTTGCCAGTGACAGCCCGGAGTTCAAGGCCTGGCGCTGGGTCAACTACTGGTACCCCATTCGCAAGGTCGTGCATTTCAAGCGCGGTGTGTATGCCCGCGCGTTGCGTGAGTTGGCGCCGGCCCTGAAGAAAGAGGTTGGGTCGCTGTCGGGCAAGAAAGGGACGCGACAGCGTACCCGGACGGCGAAACCCGGAGGGGCCTCTGATGCTTGACACCCTGCGTCGTATTGTTCAGGAAGTGAATAATGCGCCGGACATTCGTACCGCGCTGGATCTGATGGCGAAGCGCGTGCGCGATGCCATGGGCACCGAGGTCTGTTCCATTTACTTGCGCGACGAAGATGACCAGCGCTATGTGTTGATGGCCTCTGAGGGCTTGAAACAGGAAGCCGTGGGCAATGTCAGCCTGGGATTGTCGGAAGGGTTGATTGGCCAGGTCGGCATGCGTGAAGAACCGGTTAACCTGGAAGATGCTTTCTCGCATCCCCGATTCCACTACCTGGCGGAAACCGGGGAAGATCCCTTCCATGCGTTTCTGGGTGTGCCGGTGATGCACCACGGCAAGGTGCTCGGGGTCATGGTCGTCCAGCAGCGTGACGTGCGCCGCTTTGACCAGAGTGAAGAAGCGTTTCTGGTGACCATCTCGGCCCAGTTGTCGGCGGTGATTGCCCACGCCCACGCCTCCGGTGTGCTGTTTGACCAGCTGGATACCGGTGGGGTGGACCTGCCCAGTTTCTATGACGGTTTGCCCGGTTGTCCGGGGGCTGCCATCGGCTATGGTGTCCTGTTGTTCCCTGAAGCGGATCTGGCATCGGTGCCGGACCGCCAGGTGGAGGATGTGGGTGATGAAATTGCCCGCCTCGATGATGCGCTGGTGCGCACTCGTCAGGAAGTACGGGATTTGGCCGAGCGCGCCTCAAAGTCGCTGGGGGCAGAAGAGCAGGCGCTGTTCGATGTCTACCTGCGGATGCTGGATCGGCATGCGCTGCCTGCGGAGGTGATTGCACAGATCCGGGAAGGGCAATGGGCACAGGGTGCCTTGCGGGATGTGGTAGACCAGCATGTTCGCAATTTTGAAATGATGGACGATCCGTACCTGCGCGAGCGGGCTGCTGATGTCCGTGACCTGGGGCGGCGGGTGCTGGCCCAGCTACAAAGGCAAGGGCGCCGGCAGGTGATATTCCCGGATGAGTGCATCCTGCTGGGCGAGGATATCTCTGCCCCGATGCTGATGGAGGTGCCTCGCGAACGCATTCGAGGCATTGTCACCACACGGGGCTCGCGCAACTCGCACATGGCCATTGTTGCCCGTGCCATGGGGATCCCTACTGTGGTGGGGGCCCAGAATCTGCCGCTCAAACAAATGGATGACAAGGAAATCATCGTGGATGGTTTCCGTGGCCGGGTGGTGGCCAACGCGTCACCGGAGCTCAAGGCGCAGTTCGAGGAAATTATCCGCGAAGAAGCGACGCTGCAGGCCGGTCTCGAAAAACTGCGTCATGAACCCGCCGAAACGGAAGATGGTGCCCGAATCCGCTTGCAGGTGAACACCGGGCTGATGACCGATATCAATCGTTCCCTGGAGCGGGGCGCAGAAGGCGTTGGCCTGTACCGCACCGAAATTCCTTTCATGGTGCGAGACCGTTTCCCGTCTGAAGAAGAGCAGCGGGTGATTTACCGCGAACAGCTATCGGCCTTTGCGCCTCACCCGGTGACCATGCGCACCCTTGATGTGGGTGGCGACAAGTCGCTGAGTTATTTCCCGATTGAGGAAGACAATCCGTTTCTGGGTTGGCGGGGCCTGCGGGTTACCCTGGATCACCCGGAAATTTTCATGGTGCAGGTGCGGGCCATGCTCAAGGCAAGCGAGGGGCTGGATAACCTGCGCATCATGCTGCCCATGGTCACCAGCGTGATCGAGGCGGAAGACGCCCAGCACTTTATCCACCGTGCCTGGCTGGAAGTCCGCGATGAAGGGCTGGACATCCCCATGCCGGAAGTGGGGGTCATGATCGAGGTGCCCGCCTCTGTCTACCAGGCCCGCGCGCTGGCCCAGCGGGTCGATTTTCTTTCGATCGGCACCAATGATCTCACCCAGTACCTGTTGGCCGTGGACCGTAATAACCGGCAGGTGGCCTCGCTCTATAATTCCTATCACCCCGCTGTGCTGCACGCGATCCTGCATGTGATCGAGCAGGCGAAAGAAGAAGGCAAAACCGTCTCGGTGTGTGGGGAAATGGCTGGCGAGCCTGCCTCGGCATTGTTGCTGATGGCCATGGGGGTGGAT
>JAZAJX010000089.1:0-19634 GCA_036230225.1 Pseudomonadota bacterium
AACAGGAAAAGCAATTAATAGTTAATAATGAATAATTAATAGTTGCGCGAGCAACGTATGTCGGTCTCAACGCATAGAGGCCGCGCCCAGCCCCTGGGCGCGGCCTCTTGGCGTTGAGAAAAGAAAAGGCCCATTCGCCACGTTATTAATTAATAACTATTAATTATTCATGGTGTCTGGTGTGAGCACCGTATCCACCACCTCATCATTGGTCCCGGGATAGTCACGCATGAAGTGCAGCCCCCGGCTTTCCTTGCGTTGCATGGCAGAGCGGATGATGAGCTCGGCGATCACCACCAGGTTACGCAGTTCCAGCAGGTCGTTGCTGATGTGGTAGTTGCTGTAATACTCGGCGATTTCATTTTTCAGCAACTCGGCCCGGTGCAGGGCCCGTTCCAGGCGTTTTTCCGTGCGCACGATGCCCACGTAGTCCCACATGAAGCGCCGCAGCTCATCCCAGTTGTGGCTGATCACCACGTCTTCGTCGGAGTCGGTGACCTGGGACTCGTCCCATTCCTTGTGATCGCGAGGCCCCGGCACGCCGGCCAGGGTGGCGCCGATGTGATCGGCCGAGGCCTTGCCGTAGACCAGGCATTCCAGCAGGGAATTGCTGGCCATGCGGTTGGCCCCGTGCAGGCCGGTGAAGCTGGTTTCGCCGATGGCATAAAGGCCGGGAATATCCGTTTGGCCGTGCTCGTTGATCATCACGCCGCCGCAGGTGTAGTGGGCGGCGGGCACCACCGGCATGGGGTCACGGGTGATATCCAGGCCCAGCTGCAGGCACTTGGCATACACGGTGGGGAAGTGTTCGATGATGAAATCGGCGGGCTTGTGGCTGATGTCCAGATAGAGGCAATCCGCCCCCAGGCGTTTCATCTCGTGGTCGATGGCGCGGGCCACCACGTCCCGGGGGGCCAGTTCGCCGCGCTCGTCGAAGCGGTGCATGAAGCGTTCCCCATTGGGTAGCAGCAAATGGCCGCCTTCTCCCCGGATCGCCTCGGTGACCAGAAAGCTTTTGGCCTTGGGGTGATACAGGCAGGTGGGGTGAAACTGCATGAATTCCATGTTGGCGACCCGGCAACCCGCCCGCCAGGCCATGGCGATACCATCGCCGGTGGCAACGTCCGGGTTGGAGGTATACAGGTACACCTTGGACGCGCCGCCGGTGGCCAGCACCACGGCCCGGGCGAGAATCACGTCGGTTTCGCCGGTCTCGATATTGTGGACGTAGGCGCCGCAACAGCGTTTCTCGCCATGGTGCTCCTGCAGGATCAGGTCCACGGCCACCCGGTACTCGAAACGGGTGACATTGCGCTTCTGGCGCACCTGACCGATCAGGGTGCCGGAAATGGCCTTGCCGGTGGCATCGGCGGCGTGAATGATGCGGCGGTGGCTATGCCCCCCTTCCCGGGTCAGGTGGTAGGGCAGGGCGCCTTCGTCGCCGCCCTCGAGGCGAGTGAAATCCACCCCCAGGTCGATCAGCCAGCGGATCGCATCCGGGCCGTTTTCCACGGTGTAGCGGACCGCGTCGTCGTGGCACAGGCCGCCACCGGCCACATGGGTGTCGGCCACATGACTTTCCAGTGAGTCTTCCTGATCCAGTACCGCGGCCACCCCGCCCTGGGCGTAATAGGTGCTGGCACTGGTCAGCTCGCCCTTGGACAGCAGGGCGATCCGGCAATCATCGGGCAGGCGCAGGGCCGTGGTGAGGCCGGCGGCGCCGGAGCCGATGATCAGTACATCGTGTCGAAAGGTGGCCATGAAGCATCCTGTCTCGATTTGAGGCGGCAAGTATAGCTGCCCCGGCGGTGCGATTGGAGGTTTCCTGTTCCCCGTGATTGTCGGGCCAGGTTGAAGAATCTGTGACACCCCGGGAACTCCCCGGCGCCGGGCTGGTCGGACTCTCCCTGTTGCCTGAATGGAATTGTTCAAGCAATGTGAAAACCTTGCCAAAACAAACGGATCCGGGGTCCGAACTATAGTAGCGGTGATAACTCCTGCTACAATGGCATGTTTTACGAGCCGGTTACCTTTGTGGGCACCGGCGCCACTTTGCTTACTGCGTAATGCCAGGATCCGGGGGATCGGTGTCAGACGAACAGTTGGTCAAAAAAGCCAAAACCGGCGATCAGCGAGCTTTTGAGGTGCTGGTGCGCAAGTATCAGCAGCGTATTTTCGCCCTGATCAGCCGCTATGTGCGTGACCCGGATGAAGTGCAGGACGTGGCCCAGGAAGCCTTCATCAAGGCCTGGCGTGCCTTGCCCCGGTTCCGGGGTGACAGCGCCTTTTACACCTGGCTATACCGAATTGCCGTAAATACCGCCAAGAACCATCTGGTGGCCGCTGGTCGGCGGCCGCCGGGCTCTGACCTGGATGCGGCCGAGGCCGAGCAATATGCCGGGGCAGAAATGCTGCACGAGATTGGAACCCCGGAGTCCCTCGTGTTGTCAGAGGAACTGGAGGCAGTCATTCATCAAGCGATTGATGAGCTGCCCCAGGAATTGAAAACTGCCGTTACCCTGCGTGAATTCGAGGGCCTCAGCTACGAGGACATCGCGGCGGTAATGGAATGCCCGGTTGGAACAGTACGTTCTCGCATTTTCCGGGCCAGGGAATCAATCGATAACGCTGTGCGTCCGCTTCTGGGCTCCCAGCGTGGCGAGAAAGGGTGAGTGTATGAGCAGGGACCTGGAAACACTGTCCGCGTTTCTTGATGGCGAAACCAGCGAGCTGGAAACCCGCCGGGTAATGCGTGATATCGACAATGCCGACCTGGATGTGCTGTCCCGCTGGCAGCTGGCCCGGGACGTGATGCATGGTCAGTCGTCCATGGGCGTGCCGGCAGGGTTCAATGCCAGCCTCTCCGAGGCGCTGGCAGCGGAGCCTGCGCCATCCCGCCGCCCGGCCTGGCTGGGAAGCGTGAGCCGGATGGCGGTGGCCGCTTCCGTGGCAGCGGCCACTGTGGTGGGTTGGCAGAGCTGGGAAGCGACCCAGTCCACCACTGCCGAACCGGTCATGGCGTCCGCACAGGATTCCCGTCTCAGCCGACCGTTTGCGGAAACCTCACTGGTGTCCCGTTCTTTCACCGGAACCAATGCGGTGGCCACGCCTGCGGCCCAGGTCCAGACTGCCCAGCCTCGTGTCAACGGGATGCTGTTGCGTCACAGTGAATTCGCGGCTCGCCATAGCGGCCAGGGGGTGATGCCCTTTGCCCGCCTGGTCAGCATGGACGCGCGCAGCGGGGCCCGCTAACGGATGATGTTGCGCGCGCTTGCCCTGTCCCTGTCGCTTTGCTCGCCGCTGGTGGCGCTGGCGGATGATTCGTCGGCGCACAGCCAGCTTCAGGCCATGGCCGAGGCCAACCGGTCCCTCAATTACTCCGGCCGTTTTCTCTATCAGTTTGGTGCTGAAATCAGCACCATGGAAGTCAGTCACGCGGTGATCGACGGCCAGCAATACCAGCGCCTCACCCATCTGGATGGCCGTCTGGTGGAAGTGATCCGCCGGGGTGATGAAGTGCTTTGTTTGCACCCGGATCGGAGCCTGACACGGCTGGATCGCAAGCAGGCCGGTCCACTGGCGCTAGGGGATCGTCTGGCGCAGGATTTGCCGGAACAGTACAACATCCTTATTGATGGCGACGGCCGTGTTGCCGGTCGTCAGGCTACCCGCATGCGCGTGGCACCGCTCGATACCCATCGCTACGGTTACCGTCTCTGGCTTGACCAGGATTCCCGATTGTTGCTGAAGTCCGAAGTGGTGGATGGCAGTGGTGTCGCGCTGGAGCGTGTGGAGTTCGTGACCCTCAATTTGTCTCCCGCGCTGAATCTGGACCACTTCGCGGTGCCTCAGGCCCAGCGTGAAAATGCACTGGCGCCGGTGGCGGAGTCCCATCCATCCCAGCAGTTGACCATCAATCCGGAGTGGTTGCCGGAAGGGTTCCACGCCATGGAGCAGGACTGGCGTCAGGCCGCTTCAGATCGCTCCCCGGTGGCGGCCCGTGGCTTCAGTGATGGCCTGGCGGCCTTTACGGTGTTCGTGGAGGCCATTGGCGAGAACAGCGTTGAAGAAGGTGTCAGCCGAGTGGGGCCCACCGTTGCGGTGAGTCGTCGTCTGGCCGCTCCCAGCGGGGTGTATCTGGTAACGCTGGTGGGAGAGGTGCCACAGAGTACGGCGCTTCGCGTGGTTGACGGTATCAGCGTCAGGGACAGTCAGCCGTAATGTTGCTGGAGCAGGGCTCGGTCGTGGCGGTGGAACCCGGCGCCATCTGGGTTGAAACTGTGCGTGCCTCCACCTGTGGTGCCTGCAAGGCCAAGGCCGGTTGCGGCCATCATCTCATCAATCAACAGCAGAGCGGGCAGCGTGCCCGCCTGCGCGTTCCTGTCTCTTCCCACGAGATTCACCATGTGGGTGATACGGTGCAACTGGGATTGCCGGAGGGCGCCCTGATGCGCGGTGCTCTGTGGGTTTACGGCTTGCCGCTGGCCTTGCTGGTGGCGGGTGCTGTACTGGGTACATGGCTGCCGATAGAGGCATTCGATGCGTCGGCGCTGTTCGGCATGGGGGGGCTGGTGCTGGGGTTCGTGATCAATCGTGTATTGAGCCGCAGTGCACGCCATAATCAGGCGTATCAGCCCTATCTGATGGCATCCGGGGATGATCGGTGCCAGGCGGTGGTCGTCCAGCCCGCAAAATAACAGGATCAAGGAGAGCCCAATGAGCGGATTTCAGCGTGTCGCCGTGGTATGTCTGGCGGTTGTCACTGGCCTGCTGATGGCCTGTTCCGAACCCAACGGCAAGACCTCCCGGGAAAGAAGCGAACCTCTGGTGACGGGGCTGCCGGATTTCACCCGCCTGGTGGAAAAGGAAGGCCCTGCGGTCGTCAATATCAGCACCATCACCCATCAGGACGCGGATTCCATGCGCGAGCAGTTGGGGCAGCTGCCGGAATTCTTTCGCCGTTTCTTTGAGCAGTTTGGCGGAGAAGAGGGCATGCCGTCGTTGCCCGAAGAGCGGGAAGCCCGCTCGCTGGGCTCCGGTTTCATCATTTCCGCCGATGGTTATGTGCTGACCAACAACCATGTGGTTGCCGAAGCCGACGAGATTCTGGTGCGTCTGCAGGATCGCCGAGAGCTGAGCGCCAAACTGGTGGGTGCCGATGAGCAGAGCGACCTGGCCCTGCTCAAGCTCGATGGCGAGGATCTGCCGGTGGCGGATATCGGCTCCTCCGAGGACCTCAAGGTGGGGGAGTGGGTGCTGGCCATTGGTGCGCCCTTCGGGTTTGATAGCAGTGTCACCGCCGGCATTGTCAGTGCCAAGGGGCGCAGCCTGCCCAACGACAGCTATGTGCCCTTTATCCAGACCGACGTGGCCATCAACCCCGGTAACAGCGGGGGCCCGCTGTTCAACCTGAGTGGCCAGGTGGTGGGCATCAACTCCCAGATCTTCAGCCGCTCCGGCGGGTACATGGGCGTGAGTTTTGCCATTCCCATTGATATGGCCATGGATGTGGTCAGCCAGTTGAAAGAGCATGGCAAGGTCAGCCGGGGCTGGCTGGGTGTGCTGATCCAGGAAGTGGACCGCGACCTGGCGGAATCCTTCGGGCTGGATCAGCCCCGTGGTGCGCTGGTGTCCCAGGTGCTGGACGACTCGCCCGCTGAGGCTGCCGGCGTCCAGGCAGGTGACATCATTACGTCCTTCAACGGCGAAAACATTTACCGTTCCTCCGAGTTGCCTCGCTGGGTGGGTCGGGTGGCGCCAGACACCGAGGTGCCCATGGTGGTGATCCGGGATGGCGAGGAAAAAACGCTGGATGTGACCATCGGCCTGCTGCCGGATGACCCGGAAATGGCCCTGCGCGGTGGTGGCGGCAAGCCTCAGCAGGACAAGGGGAATGCCCTGGGACTGACCGTGCGTGCGGCCAGCGCCGCCGAGCTCAGCCGGCTGGATCTGAAGGCCGGGGTGGTGGTGACCGCGGTTGAGGACGGCCCGGCTGCCAAGGCCGGTATTGCCAGCGGGGATATCCTGGTCACCCTGAATAACAAGCCGGTCAGCGATCCCGAGACCTTCGCTGAGCTGGCATCGGCGTTGCCCGAGAGCGGTACGGTGGCAGCCCTGATCAACCGGGATGGCAACCCCCGTTTCCTGCCCATCAAGCTACCCTGATCGCCAATGTTACGGTCTGAGCAGCCCCCCTTGAGGCGGGCTGCCGTTGCCGTTCTGTTGCTGATACCGTGCAACCCCCTCCCGTTCAGGCTAGAATCGCGCCCCACTGCGTGCCGTTTTCCCGGCAACACCCTTTTGTGCAACAGGCCCTATGACTGACATCAAGAATATTCGCAACTTCTCCATCATCGCCCATATCGATCATGGCAAATCCACACTGGCGGACCGCTTTATCCAGGTCTGCGGCGGGCTTTCCGACCGCGAGCTGAAAGAGCAGGTGCTGGATTCCATGGAGCTGGAGCGTGAGCGGGGCATCACCATCAAGGCCCAGAGCGTGACGCTCTACTACAAGGCCCGTGATGGTGAGACCTACCAGCTGAATTTCATTGATACCCCGGGACACGTGGACTTCTCCTACGAGGTGTCCCGGTCCCTGTCGGCCTGTGAGGGGGCACTGCTGGTGGTGGACGCGGCCCAGGGCGTGGAAGCCCAGTCCGTGGCTAACTGCTACACCGCCATCGAGCAGGACCTGGAAGTGCTGCCGGTCCTCAACAAGATAGACCTGCCCCAGGCCGAGCCGGAAATGGTGATCAACGAGATCGAAGAGATCATCGGCCTGGATGCCCACGATGCCTGCCGGGTGTCGGCCAAGACCGGTGTGGGTGTGGATGACCTGCTGGAGCAGTTGGTAGAGCGCATTCCCGCCCCGGAAGGCGAGCGCGACGGGGACATGCAGGCGCTGATCATCGATTCCTGGTTCGACAACTATCTGGGCGTGATATCCCTGGTGCGCATGAAGCACGGGGTGCTCAAGAAGGGCGACAAGATCCTGGTGAAATCCACCGGTCAAACCCACGTGGTGGACCAGCTCGGCATCTTTACCCCGAAGCGGACCGAAACCAAGTACCTGGAAGCCGGGGAAGTGGGCTGGGTGAGTGGCAGCATCAAGGATATCCACGGTGCGCCGGTGGGGGATACCCTGACCCTGGCCAAGACCCCGGATGTGCCGGCGCTGCCAGGCTTCAAGAAGGTGAAGCCGCAGGTTTATGCCGGCATGTTCCCGGTGAGCGCGGATGACTATGAGGATTTCCGTGATGCTCTTGCCAAGCTGACCCTCAACGATGCCTCCCTCTTCTACGAGCCGGAAACCTCCGACGCTCTCGGGTTTGGCTTCCGGGTGGGCTTCCTGGGCATGCTGCACATGGAAATCATCCAGGAGCGCCTGGAGCGGGAATACGACCTGGACCTGATTACCACGGCTCCCACGGTGGTCTACGAGTTGCTGCTGGCCGATGGCGAGACCCTCTATGTGGATAACCCCTCCAAGCTGCCGGAAGGCAACAAGATCGAGGAATTCCGTGAGCCCATCGCCCGCGTGAATATCCTGGTGCCCCAGGAGTTCGTGGGTAACGTGATTACCCTTTGCGTGGAGCGCCGCGGGGTGCAGATCAACATGCAGTACCTGGGCAAGCAGGTGGCGCTGACCTATGACATTCCCATGGCGGAAGTGGTGCTGGATTTCTTTGATCGCATCAAGTCCGTGAGCCGTGGTTTTGCCTCCATGGACTACGCCTTTGAACGTTTCGAGGCCACCAAACTGGTTCGGGTGGATGTGCTGATCAACGGCGACAAGGTGGATGCCCTGGCCATGATCTGTCACCTGGACCAGTCCGCTTACCGAGGCCGCGCCCTGTGCGAGAAGATGAAGGATCTGGTGCCCCGTCAGATGTTCGATGTGGCCATCCAGGCGGCCATCGGCAGCAAGATTATCGCCCGTCAGACGGTCAAGGCCCTGCGCAAGAACGTGACGGCCAAGTGTTACGGCGGTGACGTATCGCGAAAGAAAAAGCTGCTGCAAAAACAAAAAGAAGGGAAGAAGCGCATGAAGCAGGTAGGGAATGTGGAAATTCCCCAGGAAGCGTTTCTTGCAGTACTCAAGGTGGATGATTGATGGACATTGATATTGGTTTCTGGCTGTCCCTGGCGTTACTGGTCACGGTTGGCGTTTGGCTAATCGACAAGATCTTCAAGCTCAAGCAGAAAGGCGGACGTATTGAAGGGGCCGTGGAAACCTCCAATTCCCTGATTTCTGTATTTTTCGTGGTACTGGTGATTCGCTCGTTCATTGTCGAGCCCTTTACCATTCCCTCAGGCTCCATGCTGCCAACCCTGCAGGTGAACGACTTTATTCTGGTCAACAAGTTTGCCTATGGGCTGCGTTTGCCGGTCACCAATACCAAGATTGTCGAGACCGGTGAGCCCCAGCGTGGTGATGTGCTGGTGTTCAAATTCCCGGAAAACCGCAACCAGAATTTCATCAAGCGGGTGGTCGGTCTGCCTGGCGATAGCGTTCAGGTAAAAGACAACGTGGTCACCGTCAATGGTGAGGTGGTCGATCGGGAACTGGCCCGCGAGTGGGAAGGGTCCGGAGTCTGGCGGCGTGAGTATGTGGAGACGCTGGGCGAGGCAAAACATCTGATCTGGCAGGAAGGCAAGATCAACCCGTTCACAGGCCGAAAAGTGCCCCAGTCCCGTACTCAGGGAGAGTGGACGGTGCCGGAAGGCGCCTACTTTGTGATGGGCGACAACCGCGATAACAGTAATGACAGCCGATTCTGGGGTATAGTCCCGGAAGAGCTGGTGGTAGGCGAGGCGTTCCTGATCTGGATGCACTGGAAACCGGTCTTCTCTCTGCCCAGCTTTTCCCGTAATGGCGCCATAGACAAGGTGGAGGCGAACTAACAATGATGACAAGGCCCTCACAGCAACGTGGGATCTCAATGATTGGTTGGGCAGTGATATTGCTTGTGGCGGTGGTGTTGGGCACCGCTGCACTTCGCATGGTCCCTGTCTATCTGGAACACAATACCATCAGCACTGCGATTCAATCTCTGCTACAAGACAGCAAGACCGCATTGATGTCCCCTCGGGAAGTGCGGGAAGCCCTGAGCAAACGTTTCACCATCAATCAGGTCAATGTCATTGATGTTAACGATCTGATCATTACCAAGAATGGGGGAATTCTCAAGATCGGTACGGATTACGAAGTCCGTGAACCCCTGTTCTATAACGTCAGCGTCGTGATGACATTCAAGGACGAGTTCAGCAAAGACGTCCGCCAGTGAATAACGATCTTGACCGGCTGATGACCCGCCTGGGGTATCAGTTCCCTGACACCCAACTGCTGGCCCTGGCACTGACCCATCGCAGTGTCAGTCGCCACCGTAATTACGAACGCCTGGAGTTTCTCGGTGATGCCCAGCTTGGGCAGATCATCTCTGTCGCCCTGTTCGAGCGTTTCCCGGATGCGGCGGAAGGCCAGCTGACCCGAATGCGAGCGTCCCTGGTCAGGGGACAGACCCTGGCGCTGGTGGCCCGTGAGTTGGGCCTGGGCGATTGCCTGGTGTTGGGGGGCGGTGAACTGAAAAGCGGTGGCTTCCGCCGCGATTCCATTCTGGCGGATGCCCTGGAAGCCGTGATCGGCGCGATGCTGCTTGATGGCGGGGAATCCCGTTGTCGGGATGTGGTGCTCCAGTGGTTTGCGGCCAGACTACAGGCGATTACGCCGCAGAACGCCCAGAAAGATGCCAAGACCCGTCTGCAGGAATGGTTGCAGGCCCGCAAATTCGAGTTGCCGACGTATGATGTCACCAATGTGGAAGGCCTGGCTCCCAAGCAGACCTTTGACGTGACCTGCGAGTTGGCGCAGATGCAACAAACTTTCAAGGCCAGGGGGCCCAGTCGCCGAAAGGCCGAACAGCAGGCCGCGGCCGATGCCCTGAGCTGGCTGGAGCAACAGTATGACTGATGACCAAACGACCCGTTGTGGCATGGTGTCCATCGTTGGTCGGCCCAATGTGGGCAAGTCCACCCTGATGAATCACCTGATCGGGCAAAAGGTCAGCATTACCTCGCGCAAGCCACAAACCACCCGTCATCGTATCCACGGGATTCATACCCGTGACCATTACCAGATTGTGTTTGCGGATACCCCGGGTATTCACACCGGTCAGGACAGAGCGCTCAATCGCGCCATGAATGAAGCGGCGGTGTCGACGCTCAGTGGTGTGGATGTGGTCTGCATGATGGTCGATGGCCTGAAGTGGACGCCGGCGGATGAACATGTGCTGTCCCTGCTACCGGAAAAACCGGATGTGCCGGTGCTGTTGCTCATCAACAAGGTGGACAGTCTGGAAGACAAGGCGCAATTGCTGCCTCACATCGAAGCGCTGACAGAGCGCTATCCCTTTGATGCGGTGGTCCCGGTGTCGGCGCTCAAGGAGCAGAACCTGGTCGAGCTGGAAAAAGCCCTGGTGGAGCGTCTGCCTGCAGGGGAGTTCTGGTACGACGAGGATCAGCTCACTGATCGTAGTCTGCGTTTCATGGCCGCCGAGATTGTCCGCGAAAAGGTGGTCCGGCAGCTGGGCCAGGAAGTGCCTCACCAGGTCAGCGTGGAAGTGGAGCTGTGGGAAGATGGCCCCCGCGTCACGGAAATTTCTGCGGCGATTCTGGTGGAACGGCGTGGCCAGAAAAAGATCCTGATCGGCGACAAAGGGGAGCGCATCAAGCAGATCGGCACCCAGGCGCGTGAGGATATCGAGCGTCTTATCGAGCGCAAAGTCATGCTCAACCTGTGGGTGAAGATCAAGGCCGGCTGGTCCGATGATGCCCGGGCCCTGCGCTCCCTTGGCTATGACGAACGGAGTTAAGCTGCGAGCTTCTAGCTACGAGCTGCGAGTAAAACCTTGTGTTCGGCTTCAGGCGAGGCATCATTCTGAAAGCTAGAAGCTAGAAGCTAGAAGCTAGAAGCTAGAAGCTAGAAGCTAGAAGCTAGAAGCTAGAAGCTAGGAGCTGTCCCCCGTGAACCCCACCCTGCAACCTGCCTGGCTGCTACATCGCCGGCCCTTTCGCAACACCAGCCTGATCGTGGAGCTGTTTGTGCCTGCACTGGGGCGGGTGGGGGCGGTGGTTCGGGGGGGGCGCAAGGAGCCTTTGCTGGCGCCCTTTACTCCCCTGTGGATCGAGCTGAAAAGTGCGGGGGAGCTTTACAGCTTTCGCGGCTGCGAACCCCGGGGACAGCGTCTGGCCCTGCAGGGCAAGCCCCTGTATTGCGGTTTTTATCTCAACGAATTGCTGACCCGATTGTTACATCGTGACGATCCTCACCCGGACCTCTGGCCGCTCTACGAGCAGGCGCTCCATGCCCTCATGGAAGGGCAATGGCTGGATGTGGCCCTGCGCCAGTTCGAACTGGGGCTGCTGGAGGAAATGGGGTATGGCATCGCACTCGGGTACGATATTCACGGCGACGCCGTGCGGCCTGATGGATACTATCAACTGGACCCTCAGCAGGGGCTGATGCCAGCCCGGGAGGGCTATCACGGCAACGACTTGCTGGCCATTGCCAATGGTGATTGGCAACCGGCGGCCCGCAAGGCGGCCCTGCACCTGTGCCGCGCCTTGCTGGCCCCGCATCTGGGCGACAAACCCCTGAAAAGCCGTGAGCTGTTTCGGGAGAAGTGAAAAGCAGTGTCTAGCTTCGAGCTGCCAGCTACTAGAGAAAACACACATTGTGTCCCGATTCAGGCGAGGCACCATTCTGAAAGCTAGAAGCTAGAAGCTAGAATAAATCGCCCCGCAAAGAATCTTTTTAAGGTGAGTATCATGTCCAGAGTTCTCCTAGGCGTTAACATCGACCACATCGCCACGCTCCGCCAGGCGCGCGGCACAATTTACCCGGAGCCGGTGCAGGCGGCGTTGGTGGCAGAACAGGCCGGGGCGGATGGCATTACTGTGCACCTGCGTGAAGACCGCCGGCATATCAATGACCGGGATGTGGAGCTACTGGCGCAAACGCTGCAAACCCGCATGAACCTGGAAATGGCAGCCACCGAGGAAATGGTGGGGATTGCCTGTCGCATCCGGCCGGCCCACTGCTGCCTGGTGCCGGAAAAACGCGAAGAGCTGACCACGGAAGGGGGCCTGGACGTGGTGGGTAACCAGGCCTGGATTGCCCAGTGCTGTCAGCGGTTGGCTGAGGCGGGTATCGATGTCTCCCTGTTCATTGATGCGGACCCGGAACAGATTCGTGCAGCCCGGGAGTGCGGTGCCCCCACCATTGAAATCCATACGGGCCACTATGCGGATGCTACCGATCCGGTCAGTGAGCAGCGGGAACTGGAAAAAATTCGCGACGGCGTGGCGTTCGCGCTGGAGCAGGGCCTGGTGGTGAATGCCGGCCATGGCCTTCATTATCACAACACCTTGCCCATTGCGGCGATTCCCGGCATCAATGAACTGAATATCGGGCATAGCATCATTGCCCGTGCCGTGATCTCCGGCCTGGATGAAGCCGTTCGCAGCATGCGTCATCTTATGGACGGCGTTCGATAATCCTCGTTTCCCCGTGGGGCGTGTGGGAAGCGATGCTTGCATCGCGACACCGAGGCTGTGATGTCCGGCCTTACCCCGGGACAATGTCCTCTGCCTGGTCTTGCCACAACTGTTCCAGCGCACAGATTTCATCGCACAACGCGGACACCATGGGGGCCAGGGCATCCCGCTCGGTCCCTGTCTTGAGCGCCTCTTCCAGATGCCTGGCGGCGGTCTCCAGACGCGGGGTGCCACAGTATCGGGTGGCACCGTGAAGCTTGTGGACGCGCTCCAACAGGGTGTCCTGATCCCCGCTGTCGAAGGCCGAGGAAATCATGGGGCGATCATCGGTCAGGCTTTCCAGCAGCATCTTCAGCATTTCATCGGCCAGAGCCTGGCGTCCGCCAGCACGGCGACGGGCCAGCTCGGGATCAAACACCTCGGTGTTGTCAGGTTCATGCTCTTCGGTATGGTCGGTGCGGGCGCCAGGCGCACGGGGGGTATCCATGACCCACTGTTCCAGAGTATGGCGCAGCTGTCCCTCGGTAATGGGTTTGCTCAGGTAATCGTCCAGGCCGCTATCCAGCAAATCCCGGCGTTCGCTTTCCAGGGCGTGGGCGGTGAGCGCAACGATGGGGGTATGGTGGCCGGAGGCGTCTTCCAGTTCGCGCATCCTGGCCGTGGTGGTTTTGCCATCCATGCCGGGCATCTGGATATCCATGAATACCATATCGAAATGCTGATCCCGGAAAACGTCCAGCGCCTTTTGACCGCTGTCGCAGGCGGTGACGATAGCGCCCAGTTCTTCCAGGAATACCCGGGCCAGTTTGAGATTACCGGGATGATCATCCACCACCATGACCGACACCGGGTAATCCAGTCGTGTTTCCACTGACGGGTCCAGTTCGCGGCTGTCCTGTTCCCCTGTGATGCTCAGCAAAGCGTTGAACAGACGCTGTCGTGTTGCCGGTTTGCCCTGAACCTGGCAGTGGGGGTAATGCTCCAGCCAGCCGCAGACCGTTTCCGGGTTGTTGCTGAGTGCCAGCATTGGCTGGCCAAGGGCAGCCAGGTTATCGAGCACCGGCTGCATTGCGGCTCTTTCCGGGTGCGCCGGCAGTCCCACAATCAGATAATCACTGTTGACCAGTTCTCCCTGATCCAATGCCGCCATCAAATCGTCCAGATTATGGTACTCATTGATCCGCATCTGCCAGTGGCTGAGCATGTGGTACAGGCCCAGCCGGCCATATTCGTCGGTTTCCACCAGGGTGACGGTCCGGCCCCGGAAATGCTCAAGATAGGGGGAGGGGCGCTGCTTCGGATCCCGCTCCGCACGGAGGGTGAACCAGAACGTGGAGCCCTGACCTTCACTGCTTTCAATGCCAATTTCACCGCCCATGCCTTCCACCAGACGTTTGCTGATGGCCAGTCCAAGGCCCGTGCCGCCTTCCTGACGGCGGGCGCTCTGGTCGGCCTGGGTAAAGGCATTGAACAGATTCTTCTGAGCCTCCGGGCTGAGGCCGTTGCCGGTATCGGTGACCGTGAGCTTGATGATGGCCTCGGCCCCCCGGTCTTCCTCGAGCATGGCTCGGACTACCACCGAGCCTTGTTCGGTGAACTTGATGGCATTGCTGAGCAAATTGGTCAGGACCTGACGAATACGCAGCGGATCGCCCAACAGGTTGACCGGCACATCGGAGTAGATGATCGCCGCTTGCTCCAGACCCCGCTCCTGGGCCATGGGCGCCAGCAGGGTCTGTACGTCCTCGATCAGGTCGTGCAGATTCAGCGGGGTGTGTTCCAGAGACAGCTTGCCCGCCTCGATTTTGGAGAAATCCAGAATGTCGTTAATGATCGCCAGAAGCGAATCGGCGCTCTTGTGGATAGTGCCCAGGTAGTCCTGCTGGCGAGCACTCAGTGAGGATTTTTCCAGCAACTTGGTAAAGCCGAGAATGCCGTTAAGCGGGGTGCGGATTTCGTGGCTCATATTGGCCAGGAATTCCGACTTGATCTGGCTGGCCTTGAGCGCTTCCTTGCGGGCCATGTCGAGCTCGATGTTCTGGATTTCGATGGTTTCCAGGGTTTCACGAAGGTCCTGGGTCGCCTGGTCCACATTCTGCTGAAGCTCGGTCTGGGCATCGGCCAGGGCAGAGACCATCTGGCGCAGGGCGGTTTCCAGTTCGGCCAGCTCTCCCTTGGCCTGCGTATGAATCGCCATGCTCAGGTCACCATCGCGAATGCGACGGACAGCGGCCACCATCTCGCCGATGGGACTGGTCAGCTGCTGGGAAAAACGCAGTGCTGGCACCATGGCCAGCAGCATCAGTGCCACCATCACCAGAATCAGCGTGATCAGCCCTTCCAGGGTCGAGACATATTCCCCCTGACGGCTGAACTCCACGGTCAGTACGGCGGGTTCCCCGGGGCGAATATCCCGGGTCAACTGCCAACTGGTATCGGTCACCAGACGTTTGCGGCCGTTCACCTGGTTCTGGCCGCTGACGGGTCTCAGGCGTGGGCCGGCATGCAGAGAGGTCCGGTCTCCGTCGAAGTCCAGCGTCGCGGCTCGCACATCCTCGGCTTCCAGTAACTCACGCAGCAGCTGTTGCTGACGGGCGCTGTCCGCCGCACGGGTGCTTTCCAGGCGGGCGGCAAAGCTGTCGGTGATCAGTTGCTGACGCTGGGCATTGGTTTCCTGCACATCTATCAGATGTTTCACCAGGGAATAACCGCCGACCACCAGTGCGGCCAGCAGGGCTGGCAGGATGGCCATGAACATCAGGCGTGAGCGAAGACTTTGGTTGACCATGAATCCCCGTAGTAACTGTTGTTTTCGTCCATTATGCCCGAGATAGGCATGCCTGCCATGGGATGGTTTTGCATATTCAGTTGCAAGTTGAAAGTGACAAGTTGCAACGCGGTATAGGCTGGGGCATCTGTCTCGTGCCGTGGCCGCGCCCGTTACGGCTTATGCGCGGAGAATCGGCTTGCAGGCAGGCGCTCCTGTGTAGGCGCGTTGCACCTTGTCACTTGCATCTTGCAACTCCCCCGTTGCCTGCTTTTAGGTACAATGCGCGCCATGAACCATAAAACCATCGAACAGACTGTGGGCAATACGCCCCTGGTTCGCCTGCAGCGCATGCCGGGCGAGACCTCCAATACCATTCTGGTGAAGCTGGAAGGCAATAACCCGGCAGGTTCGGTAAAAGACCGTCCGGCCCTGAACATGATCATGAAGGCCGAGGCGAGAGGCGAGATTCGGCCTGGCGATACCCTGATCGAAGCCACCAGTGGTAACACCGGGATTGCTCTGGCCATGGCGGCGGCCATGCGGGGTTACCGCATGAAATTGATCATGCCTGCCAACCAGAGTCAGGAGCGCCGTGATGCCATGGCCGCCTATGGCGCCGAGCTGATTTCGGTGAGCAAGGAAGAGGGCATGGAAGGCGCCCGCGATCTGGCCCAGGCTATGCAGGCCCGCGGAGAGGGCAGGGTGCTGGATCAGTTTGCCAACCCTGACAATCCGTTGGCCCATTACGACAGTACCGGCCCGGAAATCTGGCGGGATACGGACGGCGCGGTTACCCATTTTGTCAGCTCCATGGGCACCACCGGTACCATCATGGGTTGCAGCATGTTCCTGAAGGAGCAGAATCCGGCTATCCAGATTGTCGGGTTGCAGCCCACCGAGGGCTCCTCGATTCCGGGTATCCGCCGCTGGCCCAAGGAATACCTGCCGTCTATCTACGATGATTCTCGGGTGGACCGGGTGATCGACATGGATCAGGCCCTGGCCGAACACACCATGCGCCGACTGGCCCGGGAAGAGGGCATCAGTTGTGGCGTTTCGTCCGGCGGGGCCGTGGCTGGCGCCCTGCGCCTCAGCGAAGAGCTTGAGAACGCTGTGATCGTGGCGATCATCTGTGACCGTGGTGACCGTTACCTGTCCACTGGCGTGTTTCAGGGGGCCTGAGGCTTCCATCCGACGCATGAATGTCTTTTGTGGGACGCGATGCGAGCATCGCGTGCCGCAGTCCGACTAGCCGTCTTTTCCCAAATGGGGAAAGCGAGAACCGCGGAGAGCTGAATGAACGTATTGGTCTTCGACATCGAAACCATCCCCGACCTGGACGGCGGGCGCCGCATCTACGATCTGGATGGACTTAGCGACAAGGACACCGCCAGTGCCTTGCTAAACCTGCGTCGCCAGGAAAACGGCACCGAATTTTTGCGCCTTCACCTGCATCGCATTGTGGCCATTTCCGTGGTGCTGCGTTCCTCCCAGGGCGTGAAGGTCTGGTCCCTGGGGGACGAAAACAGCAGTGAAAAGGAGCTGATCGAACGCTTCTATGATGGTATCGACCGCTTTACCCCGAATCTGGTCAGCTGGAACGGTGGTGGCTTCGATCTGCCGGTGCTGCACTACCGGGCGCTCAAGCACGGTGTGCAGGCCCGCCGTTACTGGGAAACCGGCAACGAAGACACCAGCTTCAAATGGAACAACTACCTGAGCCGGTACCACCAGCGCCACCTGGACCTGATGGACCAGCTGGCCCTGTTCAACGCTCGCGCCAATGCGCCGCTGGATCAGATCGCCACACTGCTGGGTTTCCCGGGCAAGATGGGCATGAGCGGCGGCAAGGTGTTTGATGCCTTCCAGGAAGGGGACATCAAGGGCATTCGTGACTACTGCGAAACCGACGTGCTCAACACCTGGCTAGTCTACCTGCGCTTCCAGCTGATGCGCGGCGAGCTGGATCCCACCGGCTACGACCAGGAATTGACCCTGTTGCAGGACTACCTGAAAGCCGAAGGCCATCCGCACTTTCTGGGTTTCCTGGAAGCCTGGACATCAGTTAACAGTTGACAGCGTCGCGGGCAACGCGGGTTGAATCTGGATGGCAAGAGGCCGCGTTCAGACTCTCCGCGCGGCCCCCGGCGTTTCTGTCACTGAAACTTCTATCGCGACGCTGTCAACTGTCCACTATCAACTGTCAACGATGATTTGAAATTATGGCACGAAAACGCAAGCCGCTACCGGAAACCCCGGAACCCGCCAGCATTGAATCGCTCAGCCACGATGGCCGGGGCATTGCCCGTCGGGATGGCAAGACCACCTTTATCGACAACGCGCTTCCCGGCGAAGAGGTGATGTTCAAATTCACCTATATGCGTCGCAAGTTCGACGAGGGTAAGGCGGTGGAAATCGTGCGCGCCTCCCCGGATCGGGTGGAGCCGCCTTGCCAGCACAGCACCCTGTGCGGCGGATGCAGCCTGCAGCATATGAATCCCGAGGTACAGATTGCCCGCAAGGAAGCGGTACTGCGTGAGCAACTGCAGCATTTTGGCGGCCTGGAGCCGAAAGAATGGCTGCCGCCGCTCAGCGGGCCGATCACCGGTTACCGGAGCAAGGCGCGTATGGGGGTGAAGTATGTGGAGGCCAAGGACGAGACGCTGGTGGGCTTCCGGGAGAAGCGAAACAGCTTCATTGCCCAATTGCAGCAGTGTGAGGTTCTGGTGCCTGCCGTGGGACATCGCCTGTCTGACCTGCGGGCCCTGATGCATGGCCTGAAGAGCCGCACCCGTATCCCGCAGATCGAGCTGGCGGCCGGTGATGACGAGGTGGCGCTGATCATCCGCCACCTGGACCCGCTGCCCGATGAGGATCAGCAGGCGTTGCTGGGGTTCTGTCAGCCGCTGGGCTGGCACCTCTATCTGCAACCGGGCAACGAGAGCACCGTGCACCGTATCTGGCCGGCGCTGACCGGCGCGGAGAACGAGCAACGGCTTTACTACCGTCACCCTTCCGCAGGGGTCGAGCTGGCCTTTCATCCCACGGATTTCACCCAGGTGAATGCCGACATCAACCGCAAAATGGTGCCTCTGGCACTGGATTTGCTGGATATCTCTCCCGAGCACACCGTGCTGGACCTGTTCTGCGGGTTAGGTAACTTCACCATCCCGGCCGCCAAGCGTGCCGGAAACGTCGTCGGGGTCGAGGTCAGCAAGGCCATGGTGGAGCGTGGCTACGAGAATGCCCGCCGCAATGGCCTGGACAACCTGGAATTCCATGCCTGGGACCTGAGCCAGGATGTGGCCGGGCAACGCTGGGCCAATCGGCAGTATGATCGTATTCTGATTGATCCACCGCGCACCGGGGCGCTGGAAATGGTGAAGTTTGTGCCCCGTTTTGGTGCGTCGCGCATTGTCTATGTGTCCTGTAATCCGGCCACATTGGCCCGCGATGCCGGGGAACTCACCGCCCGGGGTTACCGTCTGAAAGCGGCGGGTGTGATGGACATGTTCCCCCACACCACCCACGTGGAATCCATCGCGGTGTTTGAGAAGAAATAAATTCGCGATGCCAGCATCGCTTCCCACAGAGATAATGGCGTCAGAATCCTGTGGGAACGGAGCATAGCGGAGCAACGCCCGTAGGGTGAACGCCGCGAATAACGGATGATGGCATCGCGAAGAGGGGGCCTCCGGACGCTGGGGGCCACCCAAGGCATAAGGAAAGCACATGGTAACAGTACGCCGTCCCACCGAGGGCACCGCCGATCACTGGCGTGACTGGCTGGCACATCTGGAAACCCGGGCTCCGGTTCGCAACAGCGACGTTCTGGCGCAGGCCTGTGAGCGAGCGGAACGTTGCCAGATGGCCGGCGAGGCAGCGGGTCGGCATTGGCCCTATGGCAAGGGCTGCCTGGATATCGGCCTGGAGATGGCCGAGGTACTGGTGGACCTGGGGGCGGATACCGATGTGTTGCCTGCGGCCATCCTCTACCGCTCCGTGCGGGAAGGGCAGATGTCCCTGCTGGAAGTGGAAAAGGAGTTTGGCCCGGAAGTCGCCCGCCTGATCGAGGGCGTGCTGCGCATGGCGGCGATCAGCACCAACCTGAATCCCACCCGCAAGGCGGTGCTGGGCCAGCAGGATGGGCAGCTGGACAACATGCGCAAGATGCTGGTGGCCATGGTCGACGACGTCCGGGTTGCTCTGGTGAAGCTGGCCGAACGGACGGTCATCATTCGCGCGGTCAAGGAAGCCGAGCCGGACCGCCAGCGCAAGGTGGCCCAGGAAATCTTTGATATCTACG
>JAZAJX010000090.1:0-8958 GCA_036230225.1 Pseudomonadota bacterium
AAACCTGAATCACCATCAGGTCAAAACCGTTTTCGTTGGGGTTCACCGATTCAATCTCCCACCAGGTCTTGAAACCCAGGCGAATCGGCGCCGATACCTGCGACAGGTCCACCGAGGGCGATTCCAGCATGCCGGCGTTATCGATGACGGACAGGCCGCCATCAAAGGGGACACTGCTCTCAAGATCCTGCTCACCGATAAAGTTACCGTTCATGGTATCCCCATACCAGTAGGAGACTTGTCCCTGCAGGGGTGGCGGTAACTTGCCTGCCGTCTGGTCACCGGGGGCCGCCTGGACGTGGCTGCCCTGCAGCGTATTGACAACACCATGCCCTGCCATCAGGTAACGCCAGCGAGTCTCGCCTGCCCCCCCGCTGATGGCCCAGGCATCCCGGGTCAGGGAGTCGGATTCAAAGGTCTCACGCCAGATCACTTCTTCACTTTGCGTCAGCTCGACCAGCTCGATATTGGCACCGGAGGCCGCACCACTGGCAACGGAAATAGTGCGCGATACCGTGGCATATCCCGGAGCAGACGCCCGCAACGTGGATGTCGTCAGCTCATCGGCAAACTCCGCACTAACATTGAAGTTGAGCGAATAATTGCCCTCGGCATCGGTCTGGGCCGTGGCATAGGCCCCATTGGTGGCGGACGTACCCAGCGATACCTGAGCGCCTTCAATGGGACCGTCCTCGGCATACACCTGGCCGGACAGCGAACCGACAATGGCATCCACCCCTTCGCAGATATCCAGATCACAACTCACCGGGATCACCACGGAGAACAGCACCACGGCACTGCCATCCACAATATTAATCACCTGGTAGGCGATCACCCCATTGGTGCTCACCTCTACAAAATAGAGGCCAGGTGCCAGCCCGGTGATATCCAGCGCCCCGTTTTCGTCCAGGAATACCCCGGTAACGGTAAAGTCCGGAAAGCTGTCGATATCCGGGAAATAGACAGCGGACGACGCGGCGGCTTTAGCCACCGCAGCCCCTTCCGACGGCAGGTCGGCTTCGGCCAGCAGTTTGACTTCTGCCCCGGCCAGTGGCTGGTTGTTGGCATCCAGAAAGACCAGACGCTCCACATTCTTTTCTTCCGGTGTATAGCTGCCGGTATCATTACCCGGGTCATTCTGCTGGCCACCATCACCACTATCGCCGCTACTGCCGCCGCCCCCGCCTCCGCATGACACCAGCAGTACCACTGACAACACCCCTACAATCCGCTTGAATACGTCTGACATATCCCCTCCATGGAAAACCCGTGAAATGACGTGCGACGACATTCTAGGGGGGAGGGCGTCACATCAGAGCAAGCATTTTGACCGAAAACCCGTAAGCCCTGGCTTACACCCCTGACGAAACCCGCCCCAGGGCTTACAATGGGCGTTTTCACCCGCAATGAGCCGACTCATGAACCTGCGCTTTACCAAAATGCACGGCCTGGGCAACGATTTCATGGTGATCGACGGCATCCGCCAGTCGTTGCCGGAGACGGGTCTGCCCCTCGCCTGCGACGAGATTCGCCGGCTTGGCGACCGGCATTTCGGCGTGGGCTTCGACCAGATGTTGATCGTGCAGCCTGCACAGTCCGCCGAGGCTGACTTCCGCTACCGCATCCTCAATGCAGACGGCTCGGAAGTGAGCCAGTGTGGCAATGGAGCACGCTGCTTTGCCCGCTTCGTGCGCGATCAGGGGCTCACCGACAAGTCAGACATCGTGGTAGAAACCGCAGCGGGTCGCATGACGCTATCCGTCACTGACAACGACGACGTGACCGTGGACATGGGCGCTCCACGCTGGGCGCCACAAGATATCCCGCTCACCGCCAAGGCAGAACAGGACACCTATCTTCTGATGGCTGGCAACACGCCACAGGAAATGAATGCCTACGAAGTCGGCGCCGTGGGCCTGGGCAACCCCCACTGCACCCTGCTGGTGGAAAATGTGGACACGGCACCGGTGGAAAGCGTCGGCCCCCTGCTGGAAAGCCACGAACAGTTTCCCGAACGGGTCAATGTGGGCTTCATGCAGATTGTCAGCCGCAACGAAATCCGCCTGCGTGTCTATGAGCGCGGTGCCGGGGAAACCCTGGCCTGCGGTTCCGGGGCATGCGCCGCCGTGCTGATTGGCCAGCGCCGGGGCTTTCTCGATGAGCAGGTGACGGTACATTTGCCCGGGGGCACCCTGCAGATCCATTACGATGGCGAGGGCGGCGTGCGGATGACAGGCCCCGCCACCCCTGTCTATGATGGCAGCATTGATGTGAACGCAGCGGATTAGAAGGACAGCCACCATGACGGAGAACACCAAGGCCAGTGCCGACCAGGTTGCCGCCTTCCTGCGTGACAATCCGGATTTTTTCCAGCATCGCCCGGAACTGCTGGAGTTGCTGCGCCTGCCAGACCCCAGAGGGGAGGCCGTGTCCCTGCTGGAGCGCCAGGCATCGATCCTCAGAGACCGCAACAACGAGCTGCGCGATCGCCTCAATGGTCTGCTGGATGTGGCCCGGGAAAACGATCATCTGTTCGACAAGACTCGCCGCCTGACTCTCTCTCTGCTGGAGGCCCGTGGCGCGGAAAAGCTGTTCCGCAATCTACTGGCCAGCCTCAGCGATGATTTCCGCTGCGACCGGGTCGCCCTGATGCTGTACGACCGGGAAGTGCCAATCCTCGGCGATCTGCGCAACCAGATCCGTTGCGTGGACAGCGACGCCCTGCCCAGTGCCCTCAATCACCTGTTGCGCAACGGCAAGGCCGTGTGCGGCGCCATGCGCGAGGAAGAAATGGAGGCCCTGTTCCAGGAACACGCCACCGATATCCGTTCCGCCGCCATGGTTCCCCTGGAATATCAGGGCAAGCTCGGGTTGCTCGCCATCGGCAGCAAAAGCGCCATGCATTTCCGCAGTTCCCTGGGCACGCTGTTTATTACCCACATCGGCCAGGTCCTCAGCCGTCGGCTGCACGAGGTACTGCGCCAGTACCCGCACCAGGCCGCAAAAAAATCAATTAATAGTGAATAATTAATAATGAATAGTGAAAAAAACGACGATTCTGACGTTATTCATTCTTCACTATTAATTGTTAATTCCTTCCTGAAACATCTTGAGTCGGAGCGGCGGCTGTCGCCGCATACGGTCAGTAATTATCAGCATGACCTGAAAGACGCCACCCGGGTGCTGGGGCACCGGGACTGGGCCGGTGTCAACGTCCATGACATTCGCTCACTGGTGGCCACGCTCCATCGCCAGGGCAAGAGCGGCAAGACCATTGCGCGACAGCTTTCCACCCTGCGCACCTTCTACCGTTACCTGATGCGCGAAGGCATCGCTACCGACAATCCGGTGGTGGATGTGCGCGCGCCCAAAAGCGGCAAACGCCTGCCCAAGGCGCTGGATGCGGATCAGGTCAGCCAGCTGCTTGATGCAGGGACAGCGCACAGCGACCCGCTGAGTCTGCGCGATCAGGCGATCATGGAATTGTTCTACGCCTGCGGCCTGCGCCTGGCAGAACTGTTGAGCCTGAACCTGGACAGCATCGATATGGCTGCCGCCCAGTTGCTGGTCACCGGTAAAGGCAACAAGACCCGGCAACTGCCCATGGGCAAGCCGGCAGTGACGGCCCTCAAGCGATGGCTAAAGGCCCGCCCCCTGTTCGTGAAGGACAACGCCGAAACCGCAGTCTTTCTTAGCAAGAATGGTAAGCGACTGTCGCCGTCCAGCGTCCAGCGCCGGCTTAAACAGCAAGCACTGAAGCGCGGACTGGACGACCATCTCCACCCCCACAAGCTGCGACATTCCTTTGCCACCCACTTGCTGGAATCCTCCGGCGACCTGCGCGCGGTACAGGAACTGCTAGGCCACGCGGATCTGGCCACCACCCAGGTCTATACCCATCTGGATTTCCAGCATCTCGCCCAGGTGTACGACGGCGCCCACCCCAGAGCCCAGCGCCGCAAGGGGGATGACGAGGAGTCTTCCTGACGTCTACCGCTTCCTGTAGGCGTTCCCGTCCAGGAGACGAACCTCGCGTAACGGGGTGCTCGAAGGGGGCCATTTTTCAAGACCTGTCGAGTCTGGAATCCCTGACCGCCTGCGGGCGACTCCGTGCTTCGCACGATTCGCCCCTCCTACAGCCGATTCGTCGCCATCGCCGCGCCTCAGCCCCTGCGATGCGCTACAATACCCGCCATGACCTCCCTGAAGCTGATTACCTTTGATCTGGACAACACGCTCTGGCCGGTGGACGAAGTGATTCGCCGGGCGGAGAAGACCTGTAGTGACTGGATCATCGAGCACTATCCGGACGCCGCCCAGGCACTCAGTGCCGAACGGGTCCGCGCCGTGCGTACCACCCTGTTACGGGAACGACCGGATTATCTGGATAATCTTACCGCCCTGCGCCAGGACGCCATGACCCGGGCCTTCATGGAACATGGCTTCAACCGCAGTGAAGCGCGCAAGATTGCCGAGCAGGCCTTTCTGGTCTTCCATCGCGCTCGAAATCAGGTGACCTTTTTTCCCGGCGCCCGGGAGGTACTGGAGCAGCTGGCCGACAGCTATCTGCTGGGCGCGCTAACCAATGGCAACGCGGATCTTCAACAGATCGGCATCGCGGATTTGTTCACTTTTCATCATTCCGCGGAAACCATCGGCAAGCGCAAGCCAGCACCGGACATGTTCCAGGCAGCCCTGCAATCTGCCGGTGTGCGCCCCGATCAGGCCGTTCATGTGGGAGACCACCCAGTGGAAGACGTGCACGCTGCCCGCGAACATGGCATGCATGCGGTCTGGGCCAACCTGATTGATCTGGACTGGCCGGTTGAACTGGCGCGCCCCCGTCACCACATCCACAATCTCCATGAACTCCCGGACCTGGTGCCTCTTTTCGATGACTAAGCGCACACAACTCGCCGGCCTGCTGGATGACCTGCAGGCAGAACTGGATCAGCAAGGCCTGTGGGAAACGCACCCACCGTCACCGACCGCCTTTGACAGCAGCACGCCTTTTTTTGCCGATACCATGGATTTCAGCCAGTGGCTGCAATGGGTTTTCATCGCCCGTTTCCGGGCGATTCTGGACGCCAATCACCCTCTGCCCGGCCAGTGTGATGTGGCTCCCATGGCTGAGGAAGCGTTGAAGGAAATGGACGCGGATATCACCGAAGTCATCAACCTGCTCAAGCAGTTCGACGACCATTTTTGAGGTTTCGCCTGGCCTCGGGCCTGGTGGGCACCGCAACGCCCCAGACCGCGCCCCTTATCGAATCACACTGTCTCTGAGCAGAGACCGCCAGGTCGTTTCGTCCTCTCCGGCAGACAAAGTCCACAGCCAGGCACCGTTTTCATCCAGTGCTTCCAGGGCCGTGACCACCTGACCGTCCCCGGGTTTGCGCAGCCGCCAGAGGCTGTGCATACGCGCCATATCCAGGGACACCAGCGCCCCGTTATGGGCCAGATGACAATGGCTGCCTTGCCAACGCGGTGATGACCAGGGCGCCGTCATGCACAGCCGTACCCCCTGATTTCCCACACACAAGGTGGTCGCGTTATCACGGCGCGAGGCTTCCGCCAGCAACGCAGGCAGGGTTTCCGGCCGCACGGAACAGGCAAAGCTGTCACGCACCGAACGGTACAGCACTGCGCGCTGGTACTGGCAACGCTGGAGCAACCGTGCAAAATCGTCATCGTCCTCGCTGGCGGCCCAGTCCCGTTCGAGCCGGGATAGCGGCTCCAAAGAGCCCCCCACCACGCCGGGCAATCCCGCCGGAAAATTCAGCGTCTGCTGATCCGGGTGCAACATGGCACACACCAGCTCCTCAAACGCCAGCCCACCGCTGTCCGGCGCCACGGCCATCTGCTGCAACGGCTGGCCCTGACGATCAAAGAACACCAGACTGCGTGCTGGTAAAGCCCCGGTGGGCTCCAGCACCGCCAGCACCGAATGCCATTGCGAAACTTGCAGACTCTGTCGTAACCGGCAACGCTCACCCACCGATTCCAGCCACCATTCACCGTCATGGAATGCCGGGTAATGCATGTTTTGGGAGACCCGGGAGCCACTGCTGAACGTCGTCACCACCAGAGAACCGAGCCGGTAAAGTGCCTTGAGGATTGCCAGCGGTTCATCCTGTAACCGCAAGACCCGATCACCGAGCGCAGCGCCGCACTGACGAAGCAGGGGAGATGCCGCCGGCGCCGGGGACCACGCCATCACTGACATGCTGCCTCCAGTTCGCCGCACCGTCCGGGCTGCCGGCGGTGCCTGTTATTAGGTGTGGAAAGCTGGCGGCGGCTGGCGATCCACGTCAGGGAGAAAAAGTGTCCTTGCACGCAGGCAAAACCGCGTGCGTAACGTCATTTGGTAAGAATCAGGCGGTTGTTGGAGGTGCGGCGAAGCAGATAGCGCTCACCGGCATGTTCGATCCAGAGCTTCCCCTGATGATTCAGGAGCAGGCTGCTGGCAACGCTACTTTCCGCATTGATCGCCACCCGGCGCGGGGTGGACGTCACATTCTTCTTGAGCTGGGACATGCTGGCCTCCTTGTCTGTATATGAGAATCATTATCATTATTGATTGGGTGGCCGTCAACGCTCTTTGTGGATTTTCTGATCCGGATCACAGTGCCGTTTGTCTCACAGGATCTTTCAGCGAACCGATTCATCAAACGGGTTTTTACTTTCCCCTATCGAAAGCCCGTAACAATGACGCTAGACTGAAATCATGAATACCGCGATGGCACAACCAATGACCGAGTCCCCCCAGGAACGTCTGGCCGCTATCCTCGACAGCCACCAGCCGTCTTCCATTGTCACCGTCAGCCTCAACCCCATCCCCGTCGTTGCCCAGTGGTGCAAGGATCACGACTGCAAGCTGGTAGAAATCCAGGAGCAGAACCCCTTTGCCGCGTTGGAGGACATCGAACGGGTCGACATGGCAATCGTGGCTGACCAGCTGGAATACATGAGCCAGCGCGATGGTGAAGCCCTGATGGGGCTGCTGCGCAATCTGCACACCGATTCCATGGTGGCGGTTTACCAACCCACCCTCGCGCCCCAGAAACTACGCTGGCCCAGCAACGGTTTCCTCGCTCTGGGCTGTCGGGAACAGGGACATTTCGCTCAGGAAGGTCGCGAGCTGAACATCTACAGTTACGACCTGGATAACTACAACTTCGAGCGCAAATGGAACAACCCGCGTTTCTGGGCCAATCCGGAAAATTGGGGCAAGTATTGGTGGTAAGCCGCCAGGGAAGCTCCCGAGCACCCAGGGGCGGCGGTTACGCCGCACCCTGACCGACGCTTCCTGCCACTCTCAGCGCCCGAGAAACTTCTTCCGACACCTGTCCTCCCCGCTTCCGCTATGGTGAAATAGCGCCTTTATCGCTGCACCGTAGCTCACCATGATCAGCCAACGTTTTCGTGAAATTCTCTATTTCTGGTGGCGCAATCTGGGCCCGATTTTTCTGGTCACCGCGCCCTTTGCCCTGCTTACCGAAGTCAGCCAATGGTTGTTCGGCCCCAGCTTTATCCTGCCGGACAGCGCCGAGCAGGCAATACAGTTCAGCGGCATCAGTCTGACCATCGTGCTACTGAGCCGGCCGCTCGCGGAAGGCACTCTGATTGCCCAGCTGGCCGCCGCCCGTACCGGCAAAGCGGCCGGCCTGCTGCCCTGTCTGGCCGCATCCCTGCTGGTCTATCCTGCCCTGTTGGCGACCTATGCGATCATGGCTGTCGGGGTGTCACTGGGCTGGCTGGCCTTCTTCTTCCCGGCCCTGTGGGTCTACACCCGTCTCAGCTTCGCGCCCTTCCTGGTGGTTCTGAAACGCAAGAACCCGATTGATGCTCTGCGCCAATCCTTTGCCATGACAGAAGCCCAACAGTGGCCCTTGCTGCTGATTCTGGTGCTGGTCTTTCTCGCCTATGTGCTGATGAGCAGCATTCTCGCCTCACTGGTCACGACGGTTGTCACCCAGCCTCAGGCCGCCACCCTGCTGGTGGCCCTGCCGGTGAGCCTGCTCAGTGCGCTGGTGAATGTGGCCGTGTTCCGTTACTGGGAAATGGCGCAAGACTGACCGGCCCTCTCTCTATAGAGCGTCAGCGTTTACCGGCGCTGACGCTTTGTCACCGGGTGCGACCAAAGCCGTCATGGCAAGCTCGACTTTTAATGGCATACTGCCTGACAGGATAGCAATCAAAACCGGGGATATGTCGTGCCACAACACACTATGCATCTGAGCTGGACCGCCCATGGCGAGGATCACTACCTCTGGCATCTGGCAGATGGCAACGAAGTGCGTGTGGTGGATGGCCATCACGGTCAGCAGGAATTCATGGAGCCGGAAGACGCCTTCATCGCCGCGCTGGCCAGCTGCCACCTGCTCTCTTTTCTTACCGAAGCGGCCCGCGAAGGTCTGTCAGTGACCAGCTACGATGACGACCCGCAGGCGATCCTGGGCCAGAATGCGCAGGCCAAAATCTACGTCCAGCAGGTACTGCTGCAACCGCTGGTCACGTTCAGTGGCGAGCAACCGGATGCCGGCAAAATCCAGGCACTTCACCAGCGCGCTCATGAGAAATGCTTTATCGCCCAGTCAGTGAAGAGTGAAGTGCGGATTGAGCCGCGAGGGTAAGGAGCAACAAGCCTCAGTCTAAAGGCTGCAATGCGGCCAGCGATCGCAGCCCCCCTGTTGGAGAGTCAAAGTGTTGGCCGAAGGGGCTGATCCCCCAAGGAATTGGGTCAGGGCATCCATCCCGCCGGCAGAGCGGCTGGCAGAACCGGTTGCCTCGCTGTCGCTCGGTTCGCACCCTGAACGGTGCTCCTACAGCAGCTTTGCAGAAATCCCCAAGCCCCGGGAACGTTTCGGTCTTTATTGACCCAATCGAGCGTAGCTCGTAGCTCGTAGCTCGTAGCTCGTAGCTCGTAGCTCGTAGCTCGTAGCTCGTAGCTCGTAG
>JAZAJX010000091.1:0-44053 GCA_036230225.1 Pseudomonadota bacterium
AGGGACGCTTCAGGCAAGACCTTTTCTATCGGTTAAATGTCATTGAAGCCCACGTCCCACCTCTACGTGAACGCCAGGAGGACATTCCTAAATTGGTGGACCATATTCTCAAACGGCTCAGCAATTCCTGGGAAATCGATCCCCCTGCTGTCAATGCCGCCGCCATGCGAGCGCTGCAGCAATACCACTATCCTGGCAATGTTCGAGAGCTGGAGAACACGCTTGAAAGGGCTCTTACCCTGTGCGATGGAAACGAAATCTTCGAAGAGCACCTTCGACTACAGAGTGACCGATCAACGACGTCGCCAACCGCTCCCCTGCAATCAACCAGCGCGACACAGGAACGTCCCCATCATCAACCGTTGGAAGATTTTCTTCAGGATATTGAAAAGCATGAGATCCTGAAAGCGCTTGACGCCACTCACTGGAACAGGACAGCTGCCGCTAAAAAGCTGGGAATGACCTTCCGCTCACTGCGCTACCGATTGAAAAAACTTGAGCTGGACAAGGACGAAGATCAATCATAAGCCATCGACCGCGGGTTATTGTCCTGATTCAAAACGCATAGGTGGACGAGTCCAGCTCGGTTTCCTCAGTGCATACCAACTGAGCAAGCAACCTCGCACAAGCTGGTCCAGCCACCAGTCCATTGCGATAACATCCCGCTGCGGCAAACCACCCCTCGTAGCCAGGAATAGCGCCAACCCAGGGATAATCGCGCTCACAACCCGGACGGACCCCTGCCCAGTGGAAATCAGGTTTCTTATTTGCCAGTTGCGGCAACAATCGGCTGGCCAACGCCTCCAAACGGTACCGTCCATTCACCGTTGGATAATCACTTCCATCTCCACGCCGCAACGTAGAACCGACCAACACTGCGCCATCGCCTCGCGGTATAAGATACCCATCTTCAGTGAGCATGATGGAGGGGACAACGCCCTGCTCCAATTGATACAGGAGCATCTCCCCTTTTGCTGGGAAAAACGGGGTGGCAGGGATGCCCAACTGTCTTAGAAGCACATCATTCCAGGCTCCGGCGCAAAGCAGAATCACTTCAGACAGTACCTCCCGGTCGCTGCCAAGCAGCAGACGCCCACCCTGCTTTTGCGGGTGCACTGATATCACCCGATCAGAGATAAACTCCACGCCGGAGTGCTGCAGAAAAGATGTTAACTGACGAAGCAGACGAGGATTTCGAATACTACCAAGATAAGGAAAAAAAACGCCCTCATCGGCACAACCCGATGCCATCACCGAATCTGCATTGCAGGCATAGGCGTCAACATCATGCGCGGCCGCCCAATCCAAGGCACTGCGCTTTTCTTCTGGCTCAACCGTCGCAACCCACATACCACTGAGGTTGAGAATCCCCTCAGTAATCAAACCTTGCTGCTTTAAGGATGAGAGTATTTCACGATAACTGGACACTGCATCACGGCATAGGCTGTTCATTGCCTCTGAATATCGCCAGGCGTATAGCGGAGAAAGAATGCCTCCGCCTGCCCAGGAGGCTGGCCGGCGCTGGCTATCATCCACTATCGTTACCGAGCGCCCTCGTTTCACCAACTCCAGAGCACTCAATAGTCCCAGAATACCCCCACCAACAATGGTGACATCGGCTGTATATCGCCCGATCATCTGAATTTCGTCCGTTAACGACCTTTTGGGCGTGTAACCATAACACAGGCACCGCCATATCTGTGGATACGACGTATTTTGACGCCCCATGAAACAAGGGGGGGGTCGACAACCTCAAGGAGTCGAACCGGCATCACATGGCAACAGCTCTTCGGGCTCGGCCTTGCGGACACGACCACTTTGCGCAATTACAAGCCCTAGAGGCGTTACGTTTTGACGTGAACAAACGGTCAGCCTGCCGTTATAACCATGGCTCATTCCCATAGCATCGAATCTGGCTCTCCGGGCCAGATGGCTATTCACAGCAATATGGAAGCCTTTCCGAACCGGAGCTTGTTCTACCAATATCCGGCCCCCGTGATGACATAGCCCTCCTGTCTTTGGCTGACAATCCTGCTCCCCCTCTGTTTCAAAAACCCGCCACCCATTGCTCCAGTTCCCTGACGGCATCGCGCATCCGCCATCATTTCCCAAAGGACAGACGACTACATCCACGCCGTAGTTAATCGCATGGTGTCGAGCCACCATGAGCGAACGGTAAACATCATGCTGAAAAGTAATCAATCGGTGGCGGGCAATCCATGCAGCCAAGTTGCTGCTTACGCCAACCATGATCACGAGAAGCAACATAACAACAAGGCATTCCAATAGGGTCACCCCATGCTCTAGCCTGGTATGCATGACACAGCCTTCCTCCCAAAGCGCCCCCTGACTCACATCACCGGTTCGCTGGCTCTCACACAGTCAGCAACCGGACAGTCCGGTCCTGGACAGCATCAGGTTAGAAAGAAAGCCAAGGGAAATACCATCGGGCATCTCCCAAGGTACCTCGGGAGATCCACATCAATACACCGAAGAGAAATGCCTCAAATGAGAGGAGAAGAAGATGACACTGGGAGGCCCCTGCTGGAACCTGCATCAAATAAAGGTAACCGGAGGCGCAAAAAGGGGGTTATCCAACTCCCAGATAACGCACAAATAAGCTTTTGCAATAACGGAGGCAGCCAGACCTGCCTCCGTCATTGTTTAACGGAACGCTTATTTGCCCCAACAGCGATCCGCGCCCCATGGAGCCGTCCCGGTAACGCCTTTAGCGCCAGTTTGGGTCAATGTCAGGGTCCCACACTTGTTATTGCTGGTCGCCTTGGCTCGTGTTGCCTGCAGGGTAAAAGAATTCGCATCTGCTGCAGAGTCATCCACACTGTAAAACCCTGACTCGGACGGAATAGCCGTCGCCAGAGCAGGACAGTTGGCATACGTTCCCCTGGTAGAGAAGCAACGCTCCATCAAATTAGCCGCTCGTGTCAGGGCCACTCGCCCATCGGAAACCCGTCCCTTTTCTACATGATTCTGATAGCTGGGATACGCGATGGCCGCCAGCATCCCAACGATCGCCACCACAATCATGAGTTCAATCAGGGTAAAACCGCTAAGCTTGGCATTAGTTGTCTTCACACTTGTCTCCGAATCTCACCAATGAAGTTCACTGCGCATGCAGCCAATTAGCGAACCTGTCGCCAGGAATGACGGCCGAGCAGCTCCCCGGAGCCCTTGATATTGAACCGGGTCACATCACCGCTGGAGTCACTGGAATGAACCACATCTACGCCACCTGGCCCGCCGAGCACATTGGGACGAGTGAGGAGCTTATCAGACCCGAACCCACTGGCCGGTACAGAGCCCTGATTAACAAAATCCTTTTCATCCACAACACCATCATCATTCAGATCGAAGACACCACCAGCAACACGCCCTCCCGTTGCTTTGTCTAATGCCATGACCCAGCTACTGCCACCGCCTGCGCAAGGATCCGAACTGGGAATGAGCGTGGTGAAAAGGACTGCCGTTTCGTGAATAACAGGGCGAACCACAGAACGCTCACCCTCCTTATTGTTGTTATAAATCAATTCAAGGAACCAGCCATCATCATCAGAGCTGTCATTATCACTCGGAATGTTGTCACTAACCGCTCGCACCGGGATTTTGTTGCCATCATGGGTTACAGAACCTTGAAACTCGATGGTTTGCTCAAGCAAATCTCCCTGTGTCAGCGTAGAACCACTATCGATGATGCCATACAGCGATTGAAGGCTGGTATCTCCGACATCCGTCACGCCGAGGTACTTGCCCGTACCGAAATACACCATGGTCACGGGTTCTGCGTCCTCTGTGAGGGGAATCTTGGCCACATCCGGTCTAGCGGTAATCGGCCGGCTGGCAACACCATCAAAAAGAGGCGAATTACCCAATGCAGATTGCCAGTTGCCATTTTTGTCCTGATTGAACTTCCAAAGATCGCCATTCAGATCCCCGGCATAAATGGTATCGGCGATCGGCTTTGTTCCCTCCGCATTGATTGCTGTCACCCCGGAGAAACCGTTACCACCTGACGCCCCAACAGTAACCGTTTCATCCAGCGACCCATCATCCAGATCAAAGATCAACAAACGTGCCGACTCCCCGTTACTATTATAACCGTTAGCCGCCACAACAACCCAGCTAATGGTATCGGGATCATTGCCGCTTCCAGGAATAATCGTTGGCACAACTGCCACCTCGTTGACACCCTCGCCCAAATAACCATTCGCATCGGTCTCGACTTCCCAGACCAGAGAAGGATTATTCGGATCGGTTATGTCCAATACATAAATACCGGAACCTGCGTTACCCGCCGTCCCGACTGCCAGTGTTCGCCAGCCACCGTTAGCGCCTCCATCGTCCGCACTCTCCAACCAAGCGTCAGTAACAACAATGGAACCATCAAGCAGGTACCGGTGTGAATAATCCGGGTCCGCCAACGTTTTCAGGTCATCCAGCACAAAGCTGGGAGCATAAGCAAAGACTTCATCGCCCAGGTCTGCATCAAACGCATGCACCATGCCGTCATTCGCGGCGACAAGTACAACTTCTCTTCGGCTATTCTGGGATGCTTTGAAGACATTGTATTTTTGGGATTGTGTCGCGTCCCCCATATGCTGATAGCCATAACTCTGGCGGCCACTATAAGCAGGATTTGAATTAACAATATCGCCAAGGCGTGAGTCTCGGGTGCGCAGGGCACCTCCCTGTTGACGCTCCTGGCTTCTGTCGCCCTTGACCCAGGCAGCCAGGTTCGCATCCCCTCCTACATGGCTGGAATCGAACGCAACGAGGCCGTTTGCGGTTCCCACGTAAACTTTACGGTCGGCCAACGCCATGGCATCCAGCTTGTCCGCCGCACTCCATTTAGGTGAGCTCTTAACATCACCATTTTCTTCCAGTGCGAATGCAAGCAGATCCCCACTCCATCGCTCAGGATTGAATCGCGCCTGATAAATAAGACTGTCAGTGTCCAGCCTTGTGGAGTTGGCAACAATAGACGCGGAAGATGTGGTGCCGCGGCTGACAATATCGTTCAGAACGCCAGACAATTCGGCGGCAAACGTGCCCGGATCTGTTGCGCTGAAAAAACCACCCCGACTGTTTACGCTGGCGTGCAGCAAGTCATCAATCTTGGCCTGATCGCTCTGCGCCGGGTCATCCCACGCAATCTGTACCAGAGGATCATCAATAGCGGCAAAGGCCTTATCCGGATCGACAGCCCCCGTTACCCCAAGCCCCACGCCGTAGGTCACCATATGCTGCCAGAACGCAGGATTTCTCTCTGAGGCAGGTACGCCATTTGGCACGTTTGGCTGAAGATCATTTTTCCAATACTTCATGGCTACATCAGCCAGCGTATTATTGTGATCGTCTTTAAATGGACTTGTAGCAGTATAGGTATACGTTTCGCCATCGGCTCCAGTGATTGTTGACCCAGCCGCTCCATCCTCATTCCCTACCCCGGGGCTGTTCCCACCCCAATAGCCATCGGTCATCAAGACAGAATAGCTGGATCTACATTCGTAGTTTTCTCCACCTGAGACTCCCGGCGTGGAGCTGTATGGCCCCTGGTCATCAGTGCGTGAATAGTATGTGCCAATATCATCCAGAGATTTTCTCAAAGGAGTGCTACCACTAGGGTCGACACCATACAGCCACGAGAAAAATGCCTTACGATTGGTTGTGTCCAGATAATCCGAGACCCCACTTTCTAGAGTCCCCGAACGGTTAAGACGGCCATAGCCGACACGCACGGCGGATGTAATGGTATCGAACGCTTTTCCAATCCCGGCTTTCGCCGCCATATCCCGGGTCCGGTAGTAGGAAAACCAGTTGGCAAAATTCTGTTTTTGCTCCGCCGTCTGGTTGGCCACATTCACTTTTGAGTAACACGACCCTTTGTAAGGCTCAGAGGCGCAACTGGAATCTGAAAAGATAAAATCATAATAAAAGGCAGGCTCCGCCTTTGCATCCTGACTGATAGTAAAGCCACTTACATCGGTATAATAATAGTCATCAATAATTGCACGGTAATTAGAAGAAAGATCAACCGTTGGAGAGTTGGAAAAGTACCCGTTCAAGGGAGCAGCTGAAAAACTGGCATTTGCGAAACTGGTACCATCACCTTTCGGCGGCGGCGCATATATCTGTTCGGGATCATAGTATTGCTTGTTCAAATAACTGGATGCCAGGTACTGGCGATCATTATTGGAAAAATAAAAGCAACGATATTTCCCCGCATAGGTGCCGTGATTGCTCCCATAACATCCAGAGCTTATGTTGAAGTTTTGATCCAGAGAATCCGGCATGAACCCCCACCGCATGGAACCGGAATCATCGAGAACGAACATAATATTGGGCTCTGCGCCGGAGCCTATAAAAAGTGGCGCATCTGCCAGATCCACTGCCAACACCCGCCCACTGGAAAGCAGGCAAAAAACGGTCAGTGACACCATGCCAAGCAGCTTTCTCATGCGATCAATCACCTGTGCTCCCTTCATCACAACCTCCACCCGCAATGGGGTTTGTTTTTTCATCCGGTCACCGTTTCTGTACCGGACTCACGCCTCTCGGCGGGCATTTTCAAATTTTTACCCGACCGCTCCATCAACGACGGAACGTACTCTCCAGGACCACCACGGAGCGGGTATTGTTACCAAATCCGCGTGCCACAACCCGATACATGTCGTACTCTGTATTGACAGTGCCGTCACCCAGCGCCATTGACGTACCCTGAGTACTATCAGACTGCACAACGGGAATGCGGACCACATAGTACTGGGGGCTGTTTTCCTTCGCGTCACCGTCCGGGCTGTACTTGACGACGCCATCCCCCGTTTCCCCTAGCGTGGTCGCCTTATTTTCCCAATCCGGTGTTTTGTCCGTTTCGTTGCTGTCATACCAGCCGGGCTTGCTGAAATTCAGCGTCACGCTGGTGCGCAGCGCTTTCTCCCCGGCCCGCAACGCACTTTCCGCTGATTGCAATGCCAGATTTTGTTCGTGCAAGGCGCCGGCCATTCTTTCCTGCAACGTCGTGCCCCGCATCGCACTAATGCCAAGCAAGGTCATAATCAACAGCAGCACCAGTCCCATTAGCAGAGCAGCACCTCTTTGCTTTCTTTGAAGTTTTCGCTCTGGGTTCACACCAATCATAATCACTCCCTAGGGCACCCGATTCCTGACAGTCACAGTACTGCTCATACCCTGGCGCAAGAAGCCGTCTTTGTAATTGACAACCGATCCGGCAAATACCAGATTCTGGCCTGAACCTGTATCAACCACTGCAGCGCTGTCTCCACGCATCAACACATCCATGCGCACCGCAATAACATTCGACCAGTCCACGGCCGAACTCAGATCATCATCGATTTCTTTCGCTGTCATATATTTGGTATCCAGCGTCCCGTCTTGATTGGTATCCAGACCATAGGTGAGACGAAACTCTTCAACACCGCCCATAAGCTCTTCCGATGCGCTGGTTCCAACCTTGCGGAACAGCGCGGGACTCCCGTCAACGCCATCATCAATGTAATAGATGACGTTCAGCATCCTTGATACTGTCGCTCCCTCGCCATAGTTGTGCCCCAGGTCCTTAGTGCTGTTACCGGGAACCAGCTTGCTATTGTTGGTAGCAGCATGAACGATTGCTGAGTTATTACCGTCATTTGAAGAGCCTGTAAGCTGAACAATCGTGGCATCAGTGCAATCTGAAATCACAACGATATCGCCAATTTGCAGGTCATGCCCTTGCAGCACCAACGTGTTGGCCGGCTTTGCCTGATCACGATACGGTGGGCGCAAATCAACGGCGCCATCACCTGCACGACGAATCATTACCACATCGGTGTTCGGCGTCAGCGTGCCAAGATCTAATCCTGTCGGAATCGTAGCTCCAGAGAGGTTGCCGGAACTATCCACATAAAACCCGATCAGCGGCTCACCATCCAGTTCATAGGCATATTGATCAGGATTGTTAAGATTGTTCCCTACCTCAAGATTACGACTGCACCCCATATAGCCAGCCATTCGCAGATCTTCCGTAAGAAACTGGAATGCGAAGCGCCCGTTTTCCTGTAATTTCGCCAGCTCACCCTGCAGATCATAGGCTTGGCGATTACTCACAAAAATCTGGACAACCCCTGCCACGAGCAAAGATCCAATTACCAGGGCAACCATGATCTCAACCAGGCCGATCCCTTTCTGTCTGCCATGCCACTGCACCATTACTGTCTCCCTCAAAGTGCGGCCTGGATAGTCACGGTACGCACTGGGTCATCACCCGTTTGCGCCCAGCGTTCGTCATACCACTTGACGGTAACTGTCGCGACGCCATCGTTAACCGCAACAACCGCTCCCGTACCTTTGGTTGAATCCTGAGGAAGCATCGGGGGGGCTTCATTACCATCTGTTGTCATACCGCAGAGCATATTCAGCCAAGTAGTGAGATCCTTTTCTGCGACATTGTTCGTTCCCGGTGTTTTCTGGCAGCCATCACTGTCGTAGTCATAAGCGCCCCCCAACGCTGCCTGCCGGTTCGCCCGCATACGATCAATGATGTCGTAAGCCAGGTAAGTCGCCTGGGATGACTGTCTTGCACTGACGTTCATCTGCACACTCAATGTCTGCATGCCAGCAATACCGAGCAAACCGACCGAGAGAATAAGCAACGCCACCAGCACTTCGATCATGGTGAAACCGTTTTGCGACGCTCTCATCAGCAGCCTCCCGTCTTATCAAGAGAAATGCGACCGCCCGATGTGATATTCAGAGCCCGCGATCCTTCCTGCCCGCAATCACTCCGTTTGATAACGATTGAAAGGGGATTCCCTGCATTATCCAGACGCCCTTTGCGGGTAAAACGAACCGTGGAAGCCGTGGCGATATCAATGGAGGTGTCAGCAGTATCTGTTCGCAGTATCGTCTCGCCAGCATCCAGTGCGCCATCCGCGTCCGGATCGGCGAACACGATCCAGCCTCGTCCCCACTTGTTATCGCAATTGACGCCATCGCCGGAGCCACAAATCGTCACGGTATCGCCCCGGGCCAATGCTTCCCCTCGGGCATATTGCATTGCACCGAGCAAACTATTGCCCTGACTGGTCATCTGACCGTTTCTAATCATCTGCCCCAACCAGGGAACAGCCAGACTTGCCACAACAGCGATGACAAGCAATGTAATCATCAGCTCGATAAGGGTGAATCCTTCTTGCCTCTCTCTGAAACCCGGCACTGCGATCTGCTCCCATTCGGTTTACCGCTTAACTCTATCCCCCTCCCTAACGCAAACAAGTGCACTGGGGACTAACGGAGCTTCGCCGGTCATGAACGGTATAAGCCGCTGAAAAATAATAATTTTTAGTACTTTAGGGTGTGACAACACTCACACTTTATTATCAGAAATAAGACAGAGGCACCCACGAAGAAAGGACCATGTCCGTAAACGGATTTAAACGGCACAAATGTGGGGACGGGCGCGCCAGGCATCAGGTTGAACGGTGATGCGTTGATACGGCTTGAAAGCGGGGGGTCTGGATCAGCAAGGCGGCATTGAGGCGGCAAAGGCTCGCTGCGGGACCAGCCCGCTGGAGCCTTGCCAGGCTAGGAGCGCAGTGCTTTTGGCATGGAGAAGCGAATATTTTCTTCGCGGCCGGGAATTTCCTCGGCCTCGGCGCCGCCCAGAGACTGGAGCGTCGCGATGACCTGCGGGACCAGGTCCTCAGGGGCACTGGCGCCCGCAGTGACGCCGACGGCGGCCTTGCCTTTGAGCCAGGCGGGATCTATCTGGGAAGGATCATCAAGCAGATAGGCGTCGGCACCACAGCGCTCGGCCAGCTCCCGCAGTCGATTGGAGTTGGAACTGTTCACCGACCCCACCACCAGCACCAGCCCACATTCCAGCGCCAGCTGGCGAACCGCATCCTGCCGGTTGGTGGTGGCGTAACAGATATCCTCACGCTTGGGGCCCAGAATGTTGGGGAAACGGTCGCGCAAGGCATCAATCACCCTGGCAGTATCGTCCACGCTGAGCGTCGTTTGGGTCACAAAGGCGAGTGTTTCCGGGTCGCGCACTTGCAGGGTCGCCACATCCGCCTCGTCTTCCACCAGATAAATGTCGCCCCCATGTGCCTTGTCGTACTGCCCCATGGTCCCCTCCACTTCCGGGTGGCCGGCATGGCCGATGAGAATACTCTCGCGACCTTCCCGAGCGTAGCGAATCACCTCCATGTGCACCTTGGTGACCAGCGGGCAAGTGGCATCAAAGACTTTCAACTGGCGACGCTCGGCCTCCTGCTGTACCGCTTTGGAGACCCCGTGGGCACTAAAGATGACAATGGCATCATCCGGCACTTCATGGAGTTCTTCCACGAAAACCGCTCCGCGCTGGCGCAAGTCGTCTACCACGAAACGATTGTGCACGACTTCGTGACGCACATAGATCGGTGGGCCGAAGACTTCCAGCGCCCGGTTGACGATGTCGATGGCACGATCCACCCCGGCACAGAAACCGCGGGGGTTGGCGAGTCGGATTTGCATAGCAGGTCCTGCGTGACTGGTGTCCCAATTGTAACCGGGATAGCGCGGACAACGCGACCGCGCCGGAAAGGCGCTAGTTGAGCGTCACCGGCTGTTCCGGTGCATGTCTCTCCACCGCAATGATTTCGACTTCAAAGGTCAGATCGCGGCCAGCCAGCGGGTGGTTGAAGTCCACATAGACCCACTCCTCCTCCACCTTGCTGATGACCCCGGGCAGCTCGCCGCCAGCGGCATCGGCAAAGCTCAGCACCATCCCCGGCTCCAGAGTGTCGTACTGGACAAAGGTATCACGGGTGAAATGTTGCACATTCTCATCGTTGTACTCGCCGAACGCCTTACTGGCCTCCAGGAAGACGCTGCGCCGGTCACCCGCCTTGAGGCCGCGCAGGGCATTCTCGAAGCCCGGCAACAGGGACTCGTCCCCCCACACAAAGGCCGCCGGCTCGCCAGCGAAGGTGGAATCCATCTCGGTGCCGTCCATCAGGCGCACCGCGAAATGCAGAGTGATGCGGGTTTCCGGCCCCGCACGGAGAATCTCAGTCATGCTTTTTCGCTCCCAGGAGCATCTCCAGCAGGATCAGGCCGGCCCCCATCGTGATGGCAGTGTCGGCAATATTAAAGGCAGGAAAATGGCTGTTGCCCCAGTAGAAATCCAGAAAATCCACCACATGCCCCAGCACCAGCCGGTCGTAGAAGTTGCCAAGGGCTCCGCCCAGAATCAGTGCCAGCGCCACACCCTGCAATTTTTCTGCCGCCGTCAGCCGGGCCAGCCAGACCAGAATCAATACCGAGGCCCCCAACGCAATGGCCGTGAAGAACCAGCGCTGCCAGCCACCGGCATCCGCCAGAAAACTGAAGGCCGCCCCCGTGTTGTAGGCCAGGGTCAGATTGAAAAACGAGGTAACCTCAAGACGCTCATAAAGATCGAAGCGTGCCACCACCATGTGCTTGGTGACCTGATCGAGAACGATAACCACCGCAGTCAGCCACAACCAGACCAGCTGACCCGGCAGCCAGGATTTGCGAACGTCGGAAGTGGTGGTATCCAGTGCCTTAGGCATAACGTCGCACCTCGCCGTCGCCATCCACATTGGTCACACAGCGACCGCACAGCGCCGGATGATCGGCATAGCTGCCCACGTCCGGCTGATGGTGCCAACAGCGCACGCACTTGCTGTACTCACTGGGCACCACCTGCACCTTGAGGCCGGCCACGGCCGTGTCGTCCAGCTCCGCCGGCGCCTCCGCCAGCGGCTTCAGTGTGGCGGCAGAGGTAATGGTGACAAAGCGCAGCTCATCGCCGAGACGCTCCAGCAGGACCTGCTGCTGGGCATCCACGAACAGGACCACTTCCGCACTGAGACCGCCTTTGATCAGCTTGTCACGACGGGCACCTTCGATCGCCTTGTTCACCGCCTGCTTGACTTCCTGCACCTGCTGCCAGAAGGCTCGGCCCATGGCCGTATCATCGAGCGCAAACAGCCCCGTGTACCATTCGGCCAGGAACACGGAATCCAGCCTCTCACCGGGCAGGTTCTCGTAAATTTCCTCAGCAGTGAAGCTGAGAATCGGCGCCATCCAGCGCACCAACGCCTGGGCAATATGATACAGCGCCGTCTGGCAGGAGCGACGTGCCACGGAATTCGCCTGGGTGGTGTACTGACGATCCTTGATGATATCCAGATAAAAACCACCCAGATCCAGAGCGCAGAAGTTGTGCAGCTTCTGATACACCTGATGAAAGTGATAGCCGTCATACAGAGATTGAATCTCTTCCTGCAGCTGCAGGGCACGATCTACGATGTAGCGATCCAGCGCCAGCATCTGCCCGGGCTGAAGCGCATCGCTGGCCGGATCGAAACCGCTCAGGTTGGAAAGCAGGAAGCGGCTGGTATTACGGATACGACGGTAGCTGTCGCCCATCTGCTTGAGAATGTCCTTGGACACGGACATCTCACCACGGTAATCGGTCGCCGCCACCCACAGACGCAAAATGTCAGCACCGAGATCATTCCACACTTCCTGAGGCGCGATCACATTGCCGATGGACTTGGACATCTTGCGGCCCTGTTCATCCACCGTGAAACCATGGGTCAGCACCGTCTCGTAAGGCGCCGCATCACGGATTGCCAGACTGGTCAGGAGAGAGGACTGGAACCAGCCTCGATGCTGATCGGACCCCTCCAGATACAGATCCGCCGGTGCGTGCAACGGCTCGCGCTGATCCAGCACACAGTAGTGTGTCACCCCGGAGTCGAACCACACGTCGAGCGTGTCGGTCACCTTGGTGTATTGATCAGCCGCATCGCCCAGCAACTCAGCGGGCGCCAGGTCGAACCAGGCGTCGATCCCGTCCTTTTCAACGCGCTGCGCCACCTGCTCAATCAGGGACGGCGTCTGCGGATGCAGTTCGCCAGTCTCATTGTTCACGAACAGGGCGATCGGGACCCCCCAGGTACGCTGACGGGAAATACACCAGTCCGGGCGATCCGTGAGCATGCCCTCGATGCGCGCCTTGCCCCACTCCGGCAACCACTGGACCTGGTCCACTTCCTGACGGGCACGCTTGAGCAAGCCGTTCTTGTCCATGGACACGAACCACTGGGCGGTGGCACGGAAGATCAGCGGCGTCTTGTGTCGCCAGCAATGCGGGTAGCTGTGCTCCAGCTTGGCAAACTTCACCAGCGCATTGTTCTCTTTCAGGGCCTCGATCACCGGCTCGTTGGCCTTGGCCACATGAACGCCGCCCACCACGGCCAGATCGTCCCGGAACTTGCCGTTATCCAGCACCGGGCTCACCGGATCCAGCCCGTATTGCTGACCCACCACAAAGTCGTCAGCGCCATGGCCGGGGGCGGTATGAACCAGACCGGTACCGGCATCAGTAGTCACGTGCTCCCCGAGAATCACCGGCACCTGGAAATCCAGGAATGGATGTTGCAGAGACAGCCTTTCCAGCTTCTCGCCTTTCACGGTGGCGGAGCGGGACACGTTTTCCAGCCCCCACTTTTCCACCAGATCGTCCGCCAGGGCTTGCGCCACCAGCAGCTCACGGGACTGCCCGTCCAGCTCGCCGGAGAGCAGCACATAATCCAGTTCCGGATGCACGGACACGGCGCGGTTGGCCGGCAGGGTCCAGGGCGTGGTGGTCCAGATCACCAGGCGAGGCGCTTTCGCCTCGATACCACTGCGGGCAGCAAAGTCCGCCACGTCCACCACCGGAAAGGCCACATCGATGGCAAAAGACGTCTTGTCGTAATACTCCACCTCAGCCTCGGCCAAGGCAGAACCACAGTCCAGACACCAGTGCACCGGCTTGAAGCCCTGCTGCAGGTGGCCGTTATCGACGATCTTGCCGAGTGAGCGAATGATGTTGGCCTCAAAGCCATAATCCATGGTCAGGTAAGGATTGTCCCAGTCTCCCAACACCCCCAGACGCTGAAAGTCGGCTTTCTGTCCTTCTACCTGCTTGCTGGCGTACTCGCGGCACTTCTGACGGAAGGTACGCGCATCCACCTTGTGGCCGGCCTTGCCGACCTTCTTCTCCACCATCAGCTCGATGGGCAAGCCATGGCAGTCCCAGCCAGGCACATAGGGCGCGTCGAAGCCCGCCAGCGTGCGCGACTTGACGATCATATCCTTGAGGATCTTGTTCACCGCATGGCCGATGTGAATATTGCCGTTAGCGTAGGGAGGGCCATCGTGGAGAATGAATTTGGGACGACCGGCAAAGGTCTCGCGGATCTTCTGGTAAAGCTGTTTGTGCTGCCACTCATTCAGCCGCGCCGGCTCGCGCTGGGACAGACCGGCCTTCATGGGGAAGTCGGTTTGGGGGAGATTAAGCGTTGCCTTGTAGTCCGTCATAGTCCCGTCTTGGATAGTCCCGTCTTTTCAAAATAGTTCCGGACCGCGTCCACATCCTGCCAGATAGCAGTCTTGAGCTGGTCCAGATCCGCGAATTTCTCTTCCGGCCGCACATAGTGGTGAAAAGCGACCGTCAAATGCTTGCCATAAAGGCTGTCCTTGTCGGCCCCGGCATCACTGCCCTCTTCACCATAGTCCAGCAAATGCACTTCCAGGCGATTTTCCGTGCCATTCACCGTGGGGCGATCGCCCATGTTGGCGGCACCCGCCTGATTCACCATACCGGCGCCGGTCACAGTGACCGCAAACACGCCGGCCAGGGGAGAATGAAGACGCTTGAGCGCCAGATTCACCGTGGGCAAATTCAGGGTGCGTCCGATCTTGTCACCGTGACGCACCCGGCCACTGATCGCGAAAGGCCGCCCCAGCAGGGTTTCCGCCAGGGCAAAATCGCCGTCATCAAGCGCCGCTCGCACCCGGGTACTGGACACTCGCTCGCCAGCAACCTCACAGGTGGCCGTGTCGGTCACATCGAAACCGAACTGGGCACCGGCCTGCTGCAGGTAGGCAAAATCGCCGTCGCGACCGCAGCCGAAACGGAAATCATCGCCCACCACCAGATACTCGACCCCGAGACCGTCCACCAGCAGGGATTTCACAAACGCCTCAGCGGTCAGTGAGCGAAACCGCTCATCGAAGCGAACGCACAGCACCTGATCGACACCGGCCTCGCGCAGGGCGATCAACTTGTCACGCAGCGACATCAGCCGGGCCGGCGCCTGCCGGGGGGCAAAATATTCCTGAGGTTGCGGCTCGAACAGCATCACCGTGGCCTTGAGCCCACGTCGACGGGCTTCCGCGATGACCTGATCCAGAATCCGCTGATGCCCCAGGTGCACGCCATCGAAATTACCGATGGTCGCCACACAGCCGCGATGCGTGTCGCGCAGATTGTGAATGCCGCGAATCAGTCGCATCTCATCCTCGTCTCAAAAGACGCCCGATTATACAGGCTCGCCCGCGGTTTTGTATGTGTCCGTCAATGCTCGCGGCAGGAAAACAGGCAACAGGCACCTGAGAAATATCTGCGGCCCGGGCAGGACAAATTCAACGGCAACGCCGGTCAGCGGCGCAAATGCCGGACCCGCAACCCAAGAAGCAACAGGCTGACCCCATAAGTGGCCAGACCCGCGACCACGATCAGCGCCAGCCAGCCCACCCGCTGCCAGACATCAGCGCCCGCCCAGACCTGGGTCTGCATGGATAACCAGCCGGTGACCATCGCCATGGCGCCACCCGCCAGAATCATGCGCCCCCAGTGAAACAGCCACCCCTTGAGAGGCCGATAAACACCCGCGCGTCGCAACCCCAAATACAGCAGCCCGGCATTGAGCCAGGCCGACAGGGCCATGGCGGTAGCCAGCCCCACGTGGCGCCACTCCCACACCAGCAGGGCCCCGAACGCCATATTTGCCACCATGGCGATCACCCCGATCTTTACCGGGGTGCGGGTGTCCTGGCGGGCATAGAACCCCGGCGCCAGCACCTTGATCAGCATGGCCGCCAGCAACCCGGCGCTATAGGCCCGCAGAGACTCCGCGGTTTTAGCCACATCAAAGGCGGTGAATTCGCCATACTGGAACAGGGTGGACAGCAAGGGCTCAGCCAGCACCGCCAGGGCCAGGGCTGCCGGCAGCCCGATCAGCAATACCATGCGAATGGCCCAGTCCAGAGTCCGTGAAAACGCCTCGCCGGAGGCCTCCACGTGTTTGCTCGACAGACTGGGGAGAATCACCGTACCGATGGCCACCGCAAAGATACCCAACGGCAACTCGATCAATCGGTCCGTGTAGTACAACCAGGTCACCGACCCGGTCTCCAGTAACGATGCCAGCACCGTGTTGACCAGGGAATTGAGCTGATAGACCGACGCCCCGAACAGAGCCGGCACCATCAACGTCATGATCTTGCGCACACCAGGATCCGTCCACCCCATCCGTGGCACCGGCATCAGATTCAGGCGGGCGAGGAACGGCAGTTGAAACAGCAACTGTACCAGGCCTGCAATCAACACCCCCCAGGCCAGGGCCACCGCCATACGGTCATCGGCAAACTGGGGCGCAAGAAACAGGGCACTGCCAATCAGACTCAGGTTCAGCAACACCGGCGTGAAGGCCGGCACCGCAAAGCGAGTCCAGGAATTGAGAATGCCGCCGGCAAAGGCCGTCAGGGCAATAAAGAACAGGTAAGGAAAGGTCAGGCGCAGCATTTCCACCGCCAGCGCCCGCTTGTGCGGGTCATCCCCAAATCCGGGGGCAAACAGCCAGATAATGGCCGGTGCACCGACCACGCCCACCAGCGTCACCAGCACCAGCGTGCCCCCCAGGGTCCCTGCCACCCGATCCACCAGCAGCTTGGTGGCCGCCATACTGCCCCGGTTACGATACTCGCTGAGCACCGGCACAAAGGCTTGATTGAAGGCCCCTTCCGCGAACAGACGACGGAAAAAATTGGGAATCTTGAGAGCCACAAAGAAGGCATCCGCCCCGGCCGAGGCCCCCAGCATGCGAGCAATGACCACATCCCGCACCAGACCCAGCACCCGGGACAGCATGGTCATGGTCGCCACCACGGCGGTGGACGCCAGCAAACCGGCTTGTTTCGGGCTTTTTTCGGTGGGTTCGGTCATGGTGCCTCCAGGAAACCGGGCAAGAGTAAACAAAGGCCAACCAAACCGCCAGAATGATGATTTCCACCCCGGCCGACCATTGACATCCGGCCTGCGGATCGGCATAGTTGCGCGTCTTTAGACCGTGACCCGCATGTTTTTTGATCACAACAGACCGGGTCGGCCTCTACGGCCAGTGTCACAACCCGAATTTGACTCGACTTTAAGATAGGAGCAGGACCTTGGCTAACTCACCGCAAGCACGCAAGCGTGCGCGTCAGGCGGAAAAACGCCGTCAGCACAACGCAGCGATGCGCTCCATGGTGCGCACGTACCTGAAAAAGGTGAACGCGGCTATTGCGTCCGGCGATCAAGGTACCGCTCAGGAAGCTTACAGCCAGGCGGTATCTGTGCTGGACAAAGCCACCCGCAAGGGCAAGTTTCACCCCAACAAGGCCGCTCGCCACAAGAGCCGCCTGAACGCCAAGATCAAGGCCATGGCTGCCTGAATCTGACGCGCTCACAAAAAAACCGGCCAATGGCCGGTTTTTTTATGCCCGGAAGTCAGCGGCGCATTATGAGGAGCGAGGCCCCAAAGACCAACCCGCCTTGCGTTTCGCTTCTCGAAACCCGCGGCTTCGCGCAGCCAGCATCGCCACCCTCAACACCAAGAGGGCATCAGCCGGCCTCGAAGACCACCATATTGTCCCGGTGAATCAGCTCTTCCTCGTTCATGAAGCCCAGCACACCGGCAATATCGGCGCTTTTCTTTCCACAGAGGCGTCGCGCATCCGCCGCATCATAGTTAACCAGCCCACAAGCAATCCGCTCGCCCTGCTCATTCTCACAGGCCACCATTTCGCCGCGGGAAAACTGGCCAAACACATCCACCACCCCCACCGGCAAGAGACTGGAACCACCATTACGGATACGACGCACCGCCCCCGCATCCAGCACCAACCGTCCACGCATCTGCAGATGCCCGGCCAGCCACTGCTTGCGGGCATTCATGGGAGAGGTATCCGGCAACAGGGTCGTACCCGGCCCCTGGCCACGGGCCAGATCGGCCAGCACCTGCGGACTGCGCCCGGAGGCAATGGTCGTACTGGCTCCGGAGCGGGCGGCCAGCTTGGCAGCCCGTACCTTGGTGGCCATGCCGCCACGCCCGAGCAATCCGCCACCACCGGCAACGCGAACGATATCCGGATCTGACGCCAGCGCTTCACGGATCAGTTTGGCATCCGGGTTATTGCGGGGATCCGCATCGAACAAGCCTTCCTGATCGGTCAGAATCACCAGGCGGTCCGCCTCGATCAGATTGGCCACCAACGCTGCCAGGGTGTCGTTGTCACCGAAACGGATTTCGTCGGTGACAACGGTGTCATTTTCATTGACTACCGGCACGACCGAAAACCCCAACAGGGTCAGCAGAGTGGAACGCGCATTGAGATAGCGCTTGCGATCGGACAGATCGTCGTGGGTCAGCAGCACCTGGGCAGTGTGCAGGTTGTGCTTCTGGAAGCGGGACTCCCAGGCCTGCACCAGACCCATCTGCCCCACCGCAGCGGCGGCCTGAAGCTCGTGCACCGAGTCGGGACGCGTCGCCCAACCCAACCGGGTCATTCCTTCTGCCACAGCGCCGGAGGACACGATCACCACTTCAATACCCTGCTCCCGCAGGGCCACCATGCGATCCACCCAGGCCTGCATCAAGCCACAATCCAGCCCCCTGCCATCATTGGTCAGCAGGGCACTTCCAATCTTGATTACCCAACGCTGGCGCTCCGCCACGCTCACTCCTTACTGCGCTTGATCAGGGTTCGTAAATGATTTCCACGTCGTGGTCATCATCATCGTCGTCATTGTCATTCTGACGAGCCCGACGGGCCTCCGCCTTGAGCTCCTGGACCTTTTCACGGGCCTCTTCTTCAAGCCGGGCACGCAGGGCCTGCTGGGCAGCGGCATACTCCGGGTCTTCCTGCTCCAGCCGGCGACGATCCTCAATGGCATTCATCAGCGCATAAACCAGCTCTTCACAGCCAACGCCGGCGGCAGCGGAAATCCGGAACACCGGCCCCTGCCAACCAAGCTCTTCGACGATGGCATCCGCCTGAGCCTGCGCCTCATCGTCTGCCAGAAGATCAATCTTGTTGAAGACCAGCCAGCGCTCCTGCTCGGCCAGCGCCGGAGAAAACCGGTCCAACTCATCGGCAATGGCATCGATATGATCTGCCGGGCTACTGCCATCCATGGGCGCCAGATCCACCACATGGAGCAGCAGACGCGTGCGAGCCAGGTGCTTCAGGAAGCGGATACCCAACCCTGCCCCTTCAGCCGCCCCCTCGATCAGCCCGGGAATGTCCGCCACCACAAAACTGCGATGACGATCCGCCTTGACCACACCCAGATTCGGCACCAGGGTGGTAAACGGGTAATCCGCCACCTTGGGCTTGGCGGCGGAAATGGCACGAATCAGTGTGCTCTTACCGGCATTGGGCATGCCCAGCAAGCCCACATCCGCCAGCACCTTGAGCTCCAGTCGCAGGCGACGGGACTCACCGGGCTTCCCCTTGGTGGTCTTGCGCGGCGCCTGGTTGGTGCTGCTCTTGAAATGAATGTTACCAAGCCCACCACGGCCACCGAGCGCAATCATCACCGGCTTTTGCGGGTCAGTCAGATCCGCCAGCACTTCGTCGGTATCCATATCCACAATGGTGGTTCCCACCGGCACCTGCAAGACCACATCATCGGCGGATTTGCCGGTCATCTGGCGGCCCTTGCCGGGCTCGCCATTACGGGCCTTGAAGTTACGCTCGTAACGGTAGTCCACCAGCGTATTCAGGTTGGTGTCAGCCTGCACGTACACGCTGCCGCCGGCGCCGCCGTCACCACCATCCGGGCCACCGAACTCCACATATTTTTCCCGCCGGAAACTCAGACAGCCATCCCCGCCTTTACCGGCGTGAACTTCAATGGTGGCTTCATCGACAAATTGCATGGTTCAAACCTCAGAGCCTGACTCAACCGGGAAACACCCGACGGTTTAGCGTCGAGCATCTTGCCGCCAGCGTCCAGCATTCACATACAAAAAAGCCCCGCGGGCCGGAGCCTCGCGGGGCTTTTTCCAATCCTTTCGGATCAGGCCACGGGCTCGATCACCACATACTTGCGGCTCAACGGACCCTTGGTTTCAAACTTAACGCGACCGGTTTCCTTGGCAAAGATGGTGTGATCTTTGCCCATGCCGGTGTTCACACCAGCGTGGAAACGGGTGCCACGCTGACGAACAATGATTTCGCCTGCGCTGACAACCTGGCCGCCAAAGCGCTTCACGCCAAGGCGTTTACTTTCCGAATCGCGACCGTTACGAGTACTACCACCGGCTTTTTTATGCGCCATGTCTCAATCCTCTCTCAAATGTCCTAAGGATCAGCCCTGGATCCCGGTGATTTTCACCGCAGTGTACCACTGACGGTGACCCTGTTGCTTGCGGGAGTGCTTGCGACGACGGAACTTCACAATTTTGATCTTCTTGTGACGACCCTGCTCCAGCACTTCTGCGGTGACCTTGGCGCCATCCAGAACCGGCTGACCGACTTTTACGTCGTCGCCGTTGGCAACCAGCAGCACCTGGTCGAAATCCACGGATTCACCAGTGGCCACTTCAATCTTTTCGATGCGAACAACATCGCCTTCCTCAACGCGATACTGCTTGCCACCGGTCTTGATTACTGCGTACATGTTTGTGCTCCAGCACGACTCCACTCAGGCGGGCCACACACCCTGTTTTTGGGGCGTCACCACTTGCAGGCCAGGCAGAGGATGAAATTGGGTCGCGAAGTGTACGTGAAACGCCTCCCCCGGACAAGCCCTGATCCCCCCTGCTGTCGCGGCCTTCACTACCGGGCTGCTGCAATACCCTTTGCCTGCTCAGCGTGGCCTGGCGACGGCTATGGGCTTTCCTTGACTAGCTGCCAGCCACTGCTAGCATTGCCCGCTGTTGCGCCCACCTTCTGTCTGGACACAAGTGCATGGATTTCAAGGCCATTTATGCCGTCGTCGAAGATGACTTCGCGGCGGTAAACCAGTTCATCAACCACCATCTGGACTCCAATGTCCCGCTGATCCGTGAGGTGGGAGACTATATCGTCCAGTCTGGTGGCAAACGCCTGCGCCCTCTGGTCTCCGTGCTGTGCGCCCGGGCCTCCGGCTACCAGGGCGAGCGCCATGTGGATGTGGCCGCCATTATCGAATTCCTGCACACCGCCACCCTGCTCCACGATGACGTGGTGGACGAGTCCAACCTGCGGCGCGGCCGCCCCACCGTCAACGCGGTCTGGGGTAATGCGGCCAGCGTGCTGGTTGGCGACTTCCTGATTTCCCGCGCCCTGCAGCTGATGGTGGCGCTCAAGCACCCGCGCCTGCTGGATATCTTTTCCCAGAGCACCAATACCATTTCAGAGGGCGAGGTACTGCAGCTCATCAATGTGCGCGATCCGAACACCAGCGAAGAGAACTATATGCGGGTGATCCACCACAAGACCGCGAAGATGTTCGAATCCGCCGCCGAAACCGGCGCCGTGCTGGGGGCCGACGAGAACACCGACTTTGTGGACGCCTTCGCCGCCTATGGGCGCCACCTGGGCATTGCCTTCCAGCTCATCGATGATGTGCTCGATTATCAGGGTGAAGCCAGCGAGCTGGGCAAGAATGTGGGCGACGACCGGGCCGAGGGCAAACCCACCCGGCCCCTGATCTACACCATCGCCAACGGCAGCCCGGAGCAGGCCAAACTGATCAAGGATGCCATCCGTCACGGTGGACTCGACCATCTTGAGCATATTATTGAAACCGTTCAGGCCAGCGGTGGTCTCCAATATACCGTGGACAAGGCCGCCGAGCAGACTCGCCTGGCCCTGGACGCCATCGCCGCGGTGCCCGCCTCCCCGTTCAAGGAGGCATTGACCACCCTGGCAAACGAATCCCTCAAGCGGACCTATTAGTCAAGGAGTTCCCATGTTTCGCGCTGCGCTAGTGCTTGCCCTGAGTGCCGCTTTCGCCGGCTGCGCCCTGAGCCCTCAGATGATTGACGTACAACCGGTTGCCGACGTGGAGGCAACCAATATCGGCCGCAACCAGCCGGTGCAGGTCCTGGCCGTAGACTCCCGGGACCAGGAGGCCTTCGGCACCCGTGGCGGCGTCTACAAGAACACCGCTCTGGTACGCCCGGCCAATGACGTCAAGGCCGCCATTGAAGATGCGGTTCGCAAGGGCCTACAAACCCAGGGCTTCAACGCCTTTAACCCCTCCGAGGATGCCACCCGCCTGGAAGTCCGCCTGGAACAGCTGGACTACGTGCCCGAGGAAGGTTCGGTGATCAATCAGGTCACCCTGACCCTGACCCTGCTGGCGGAAGCCAGTCGTGGCGACGTGATTCACACCGGCACCTACAAAAGCAGCGTGGAGCACCAATTGCCCCTGACACCTTCAGCCAGCCGCAATCAGGCCATGATCAACGAGATCCTCAGCGGCGCCATAAACCGCCTGCTGAAGGACCCGGAAATGCTCGCCTTCCTGGCCGGCAACGATCAGCCCTGATGCCCGCCAATCGCGTTGCCATCCACTATTGCAGCCAGTGCAACTGGCTGCTACGCAGCGCCTGGTATGCCCAGGAGCTGTTGGCCACCTTCAGCGACGAACTGGACGAAGTCGCGTTGCAACCGGGAACCGGCGGCGTATTCCGCATTGACGCCAACGGCGAGCAAATTTGGGACCGCAAGACTGACGGCGGATTTCCGGAAATCACCGAACTGAAACGGCGGGTGCGGGATGTGGTCTGCCCGGCACGGGAGCTGGGGCATATTGATCGCAAGGACACCTGACAACATTCCCCTCCAATCACACCGCAGGAGCGTCGCTGACGCGATTCAGCGCCACAATCAAAAGCACTTTCACCACAGAGGGCACCCAGCACACCGAGAAAAAACCGTCTTCTCCTCAGTGATCTCAGTGCCCTCTGTGGTAAATCCGTCTTTCTCGGGTTTTGGGTTTATGCACGTCATACACCCTACGGGCCGCCTTGGCCGGCGTTACCGTTACCTGCATTTCGTTACGGTTCGCGTCGCCAGTCCCCTCCCGGGGGAACCCTGAGTCAACAACGGTCACAGGTCGGACTACTCATTCTCGGGCCGCACATTCACCTGCGGTTCGTCACTGCCGAACGGTACCGCCACAGTGAACAGCAACGGCTGGCAGCACACCTGACAATCTTCCACATATTCTTGCTCTTCCACCGAGGTATCGATGAATACCTCGATGGACTCCCAGCAATGGGGACACTGCACGGTCACCGGCACCAGACCGGCCATCACCCGGCTCCCTCAGGCAGCAACAGCTGGTCTACCCAGGCCGGCGATTGCCCCTCCGGCCAAGGCTCAGGCTGCCCCTGCCCCCATACCGGGCCGGGCCAGCAGGGGTCGCCTTCAAAACGGGCAATGATGTGGATATGCAGTTGCGGCACCATGTTACCCAGGGCGCCCAGATTGATCTTGTCGGCACCGGTGACCCGCTCCAACTGCCCTGCCAGGCCATTGACCTGTGCCAACAGGACTTGCTGCTCTGCTTCAGGCATATGATGCCACTCGCGCAACCCGTCTCGCTTGGGTACGACAATCAGCCAGGCAAAGCGCTGGTCATTCATCCACCGCAACCAGCAAAGGTCGGTTTCCCCGAGAGCCCGGGTATCCGCAGCAAGGCGGGGGTGTAGTGTTGCCATGATGTCTCCTTGAATAACCGCTCAGGGGAGTGAGTGTCGACATGCAAAACCTGACCGTCTTCCGCCCCCGCCAACACGCTTCTCGCAACGGATTGTCAGCGGTCACGCGTCACGGGGGACTGTCACCGATAGTCCGAGGGACTGCGCAGGGTCCAGCGCCTGAACGCCCGGGCAAAGTTGGAGGCATCAGAGTAACCCAGGCTCATGGCGATCTCGTCCACGGTCTTGTCCGTCTGGGTCAGGTACTCCACCGCCAGCCCCTTGCGCAGACCATCGAGCACCTCCTGGTAGCTGGTGCCAAGCTGCTGCAGTTTTCGCTTGAGGGTTCGCGAAGACATATGCAGCTCACTGGCCACCTCCTCGACTCCGGGAAAGCGCCCCCCTTCCCCGAGAATAATCCGCCGCACCTGACCGAGTAACGCCGGTGGCGCCTTGATGTTGGCCATCTCCTGCTCGCACTGATCTGCCGCCATCCGTGCCAGGCGCGGGTCGGCAAACTGCAGCGGGTATTCAAGACGTTCCACCGGGAAGCGCATCTGGTTATAGGCACAGTCGAAGTAGACAGGCACCGGCATCACCGGCCGCATGCGCGCAAAGTATTCCGGCTCCGGGTAGGTAAAGCGCAACTCGCCGATAATCTCCATATCCGGCAACAACTTCTGTCCCATGAAATGAAAGCTGGAAAACAGGCTCTCCATCATCAGCGGCGCCAGATCCCCCAGAGCCAGCAGTTCGCTGATCTGCATCACCGCCATATCGCCGTCGGTGAAGGTTTCCAGCTGCACCATGGTGCTGCGGGTGCGGAAATACTTCACCGCCAACTCCATGGCTTCCCCCAGAGTAGCGCTGCTCATGGCCGCATAGCCAAGGAACCCATGGGAGGAAATCGTCATGGCCGCTCCCAGCTCCCAGCCCAACCAGGGCTCTCCGCTGAGATCAATGCCCCGAGACACAACTTTCTCGAAGTCCTGGGCTGTTACCCGGGCCTTGGGGTCCCGCCAGCAGCCCGGCTCGATGGCCGTGCCAGAAAGCAGCACGTCATTGGTGATGCCCCGCCTGGAGAGGATCTCCAGAAACAGGGCCAGGTACTCGGCGGAGACCGAGTACTCCGCTGGGTCCATTTTTAGTATTGTCATGGCTATTTCCCGCTTACACCGTCCATGGCCCCAAATGACCGAAAAAAGCAACCATAACGTTACCCTCTGCCGCTGACAAGTAACTCTGGTTCACTTGTTATCGCCTGATCTGGGAGAGCACCATGAGCACCGACAATCTGAAAGACAAAACCCTGTTCATTACCGGCGCCAGCCGCGGCATCGGCAAGGCCATTGCCCTTCGAGCCGCCCGGGATGGCGCCAACATTGTGCTGTTCGCCAAAACCACCGAACCGCACCCCAAACTGCCCGGCACCATCTACACCGCCGCCGAGGAAATTCGCGATGCGGGCGGTCAGGCCCTGCCCTGCGTGGGGGACATCCGTTTTGAGGACCAGCTGCAGGCCGCGGTGAATCAAGCCGCCGACACCTTTGGCGGCATTGATATCCTGGTCAACAATGCCAGCGCCATCTCCCTGACCGGGACGGAAGCCACCACCATGAAGTCCTATGACCTGATGCATCAGATCAATAGTCGCGGCACCTTCATGGCCAGCAAGCTGTGCCTTCCCCACCTAAAGAAAGCCACCAACCCCCACATTCTCAATCTGGCGCCGCCCCTGAACATGGCACCTCACTGGTTTGGCCGCCATGTGGCCTACACCATGGCCAAATACGGCATGAGTCTGTGCGTTCTGGGAATGGCCGATGAATATGCCGGCAAGGTGGCGGTGAATGCCCTGTGGCCGAAAACCGTCATCAATACGGCTGCCGTTCAGAATCAGCTGGGTGGAGCCCCGACCGTCAAGGCAGCTCGCCAGCCATCCATCATGGCCGACGCCGCCTGGACGATCCTCACCCGACCGGTGAGCGCCGCATCCGGGCGCTTCTTTATCGACGAAGAGGTGCTGCGTGAGGCTGGCACCCAGGATTTCAGCCCGTACCGGGTCGATCCGGACCTGGACGACGACAAGCTGTTGCCGGACTTCTTCCTGGACTGACAGGCTCGCCGCGCCGGGTTACCAAAATTGTCACATGCTGCCGGACTTCGCCGGCAGCAGGGCGGAAAGGATACCGCAGAGAGGCGCAACTTATTGATATGATGAAATAAAAATAATTTCACAATGCTGGCACGGTTCTCGCTTCGTTATCCCCAAGCGAGAGAGAACAAGCCATGAGCAAGATCCTGAAATTACGAAAGCTGCGCCCGAGAGTCGCTCTGGAGAACCTGAACCGGCTGACCGGTCTGGATTTCAAGACGTTGCCGGAGTCCCTGATTCATCGGGACGATAGCGAGGCGCAGGAGCAGGACGAGGTGGAAGACAGTCTTGATTTTCCGCAGCGCGCCAGCCGTCAGGGCTGACGCGCTTATTTTTTTGTTGCAGCAACAACGGGCCACCATGACTATCTGCCATGGCAGCCAGAGGATGTCCCGGCAAGCCGAACGAATCAGTAGTTGGAAATCAGCTTGTCGGTAGCTTTCAATGCCGCCCCACGCCGCTGCATAAACAGCTCTTCAACGACATGCGTCATGGCGGGGTCGCTCAAGCGCAACGAGATCTGTACCTGCTCCACATCCGCCGTCAGCTTGAGACGGATACTGCCGGACAACAGAGCACTTCCTTCCCCGCCCACGTCCGCCGTATCCACCAGCACAGCCCGATCTGCCTTGCTGTCCATGTAACGGACAACCAACTGCACCTTCCCGGCAGCGCCGGCAATACGCACCCACGATGCCACATTGAATTCCGCCTCCCATTGACGGGCCCGGGCCGGTCGCCCCTCCGCCCAAATCCGCGAGGGCACTTTGGCGATGAACTTTTCTATCATTATGTTGGTTCTCTCTTACCGGTACAGTCTTTCTTGTCAGTGTACGCATGAGAATAAAGCACGACCATGCGAAGCTTGGCGTACTGACTTTGACGGATATCACACCTTGAAGGTTCCCTGCCTCTCTCACCGATGTCTAATTGTTGGACAGTTAGTCGGCACTGATACCCTCGAAGCCCCTACTCTTTACCACACGCAGCGGGCCATAACGCTGCAACGTATTCTTTTTTACACCGGACAACCTAAAGGAATTATTGATCATGGGCGAGCTGAAAGATCTGCGCGAACAAAGCGAATCTCTGGTAAACCGTGCCAAGGAACTGGGCAACAAACTGTACCTGGCTGGCCTGGGTGCATACGACAAGGCGGAAGAAAGCTCTGAAGACCTGCTGAACCAGTACGTGGAAGCCGGCACCGAAGCTTACGGCGACGACGCCGACGGTAAGCCCAAGGCCCTGCTGGCCGGTCGCGGCGCTCTGCTGGCCGCTCGCCAGCTGCTGGACTCTGCTCCCGAAAAGCGTCAGGCCCTGTACGAAAAGCTGGTTGAAGCCGGCAAGAAAGAGCGTGGCGAGAAAGCCGAAGAAACCAACGAATTCGTGCTGGCCGGCCTGGGTGCTGTTGCCACCGCACGTGAAGAAGGCGAGAAGCTGTTCAACGAGCTGGTTTCCGCCGGCGAGAACCGTAGCTGATTCTGTTATTCCCTGATTCTGTTGTACTCTCCTTTGGGGCCTGATTTGGGCCCCTTTCTTTTGTCTGTCAGTTTGTCACTGTCACGCCTTTTCTGGCCCCCTTCCCCATGTACAGCCTCCCTCCCAGACGCTAGAGTCTGATGAGAGATCGGCTCCCGATGCTGTAACAACCGGCTCATATCCACACTCTCGCACCTTGAGGACACCATGGCTGACGACCGCCGTCGCAAACGCCCCACCACCGCTACCGGCCGCCTGTTCAGACTGACCGGAATGACCACGTCCATTGCGACCCGGGTCGCCGGTCACCAGGTCAAGGGCCTGTTCCAATCCGATGCCGCCAAGGCCGCCGACCGGGAAAAACTGCTTCAGCACATCGGGCGAGAAGTGGCCGCCACCCTTGGCGAAATGAAGGGCGCCGTCATGAAAGTCGGCCAGATTGCCTCGCAGATGCAGGACATATTGCCCCGCGAAATCAGCGAACAACTGGAAGTGCTACAGAACGCTTCCGCCCCCATGCCATTCCATGTGATTCGCCGCCAGCTGGAGCGGGAACTGAACGGCACCCTGGATGAGCGTTTTGCCGAATTCGAACAAACCCCCTTCGCCGCCGCGTCCATCGGCCAGGTTCACCGCGCCACCACCCACCATGGCGACCAGGTGGTGGTCAAGGTGCAATACCCAGCGGTCAAGGAATCGATTGATTCAGACATGAAGCACCTGCGCCGTATCTTGCGGCTGGGGAGCTTGCTCCGGGTGGATGAGGCGGCCCTGGATGCGGTCTTCCGGGAAATCCGCAACCAGCTTCACGAAGAACTGGATTACCGTCAGGAAGCCGCCAACCTGAAGCATTTTCGCGACTTCCATGAACATCAGCCGTGGCTGAGAATTCCCCGTGTCTTCGACGCGCTTTCCAGCGAAAAAGTCCTGACCCTTAGCCATGAAAGCGGGACGCCACTGGAGCAAGTCGATGACGCCCATGGTTTCGATCAAGCCACCCGCAACCTGCTGGGCGAGCGCCTGTTTGATACCCTGGGCCAGCAGATCTTTCAGTTACGGGCAGTGCATTGTGATCCTCACCCGGGCAACTTTGCCTTTCGCCCGGATGGCACCATCGTGATCTATGATTTCGGTGCCGTGAAACGACTCCCCCCTCAGGATGCAGAGCTGTTGCGGCAGATCGTGCGCACCGCCCTGGACAAACAGTGGGATCGCCTCGACAACCTGCTGCTACAGCTTGGCGCTCGCAAAAAGGACACCCAGGTCAACGACCAGTTTTACGCCACTTGGCTGGAGCTTCTGCTGCGCGCCTTCGATGACAAGCCCTATGACTTTGGCCGCTCAGAGCTGCACAAAGACATCCTTCGACAGGTGAAACGCACACCACTGGACCAGATGCTGAAATTTCAGCCATCGTCACGCAGCCTGTTGATTGAAAGAGTCGTCAGTGGCCACTACTGGACCATGATGAAGCTCGGGGTGAACGCGGCTTTCCGCCCGAATCTGGAAAGGGCCCTGGAAAGCACACCCGACGCCTGACGCGCCAGAGCCTTCAACTCTGAACACGCCAGGCGTGACACCTGGCTGCTTCAGAATGCGGAACGCAGCCCCACACTGATACCGGAAATTTCCTCTTCATCGGTATCAACATAGCGCATGTATTCCAGATTGGCGCCCAGCGTATCGGTCAGATTGACATCCATACCGGCACCCCAGGACTCATCTTCAAAGGTTTCGGTTTCACTGAAACGGTAGTTGACCCCTGCCACCGAACCGCTGGCGGACACTTCCCCTTTGACCTTGCTGTAGCCGCCAATCACATAGGGCCGCAGCGTCTCACCCACTGGCGCTCCCAGCTTCACATACCCGCCATAGAGGTGGTCCATCTCGAAATCCAGGACGCCCTGGGAATCCTTGTCAAAGCCCATGCCACCCCGGGCCTCCAGGGCCAGAAAATCCGTAAAGTCGAAACCGGCACGGATTGTGGCGGAATCGATTTTTAGGGTATCGCTGTCGATTTCCTCATTGTCGTACTGGATCTGGCTGTAATTACCACCAATATAGGGGCCCGCCGCGAAGGCGCCGGACGCCACCAGGGAACAGGACAGAACCAGAACATTACGCATCATGACTTTCATACTGCTCTCCTTTTCTGCTGGATCACTATTTTCGAGACGCATACCAATGCACGGTTCCGACCATTCCGGTAAATTCTGTAAAATAGATCCAAAACACGATATAGACACACCGCATCCGGATAACAGCCAATAACAGGGTCGGGGGAATGACAAAGGACATCGTCATCGCAGGACGACTGGCAGCCGTTTTTTACGCGCTTTTTCTGTCATTGCACTGCCACGCCCTGACGCTCACCGATAACCGCGACAGGTATGAAGCCGCCATGGGCATGCACTGGCTGGCGGACGAGGATCACACCCTGAGTCCTGCCCTGGCGCTGCAGGCCTTGCTGGATGGAAAGGGAGAAACGCTGGATAGTGCCTACCCGGCGCTGGGATTTCGCGAGGGTTACCAGTGGTTCCTGGTCTCAGTGAAAAATGAAAGCCAGCTCCCCTACTGGTTCTTGCGCGCCGGACGCCCACATCTGGATTATCTGGATATCTATGTCTTTGATAAGCAGGGCAACCCGCTCAAACATGCTCGCCTGGGAGACCGGGTCCCCTTCCACAGCCGCGAACTCTCCCACTACCACCTGATTTCCCCTCTGACCCTGCCCCAAGGTTCACAACGCTATTTGTTGATGCGGGCACGGGGGCACAATGTCATCGAACTACCGGCCACGCTGATGACGCCGGTCGCCTTCAACAGTCAGGACAATCGGCTGTCCATCTTCCACGGACTGTACTATGGCGCCATTGTCGCCATGTGCTTGTTCAACCTGCTGATCTTCCTGTCGATCCGCGATCCCAGTTACCTGCTTTATGTGCTCTATCTGGGGACCTTTGGTCTCAACCTCTTTACCCGCGAGGGGCTCAGCTATCAGTGGCTCTGGCCCGACGCGACCCTGTGGAACCATTACTCGCTGCCCGTACTCAACCTGATGACGCTGGCTTTTTCCATGCTCTTTGCCAGCCAGTTCCTGGAGCTGAAAAAACGGGCACCCCTGATTCACGGCTTGCTCAAATTCAGTGCCCTGGCATTGTTACTGGCGGCACCTCTGACCCTGCTGAACTTTCATTTCTCGATTCAGGCCACTACCGCGGTGGTCTTGCCCTGGCCCTTTGTCGCCGTTGGCCTGGCACTGTGGCTGATCATCAAGGGCTACAGTCCGGCCCGATATTTCCTGCTCGCCTTTATCGCCGTGGCCATCGCCACGGTGCTCTACATCCTGAAAACCTTTCAGATGATCGAGGGCGGATGGCTGATCGAGCATGCGATGCAACTGGGGACCTTCACAGAAGCGGTACTGCTGTCTTTTGCCCTGGCACACCGGATGACCGTACTGAAAAGTGAAAACGCCAGAATCCAGCGCGAAGCCAATGAAGTGCTGGAGCAGCGAGTCGACGAACGGACCCGCGAGCTGAACTCGGCCTTGAGCGCACGTAGCGAATTTCTCGCCGTCATGAGCCATGAGATCCGCACACCCCTGAATGGCATCATCGGCACCGTGGATATGCTCAAGGGCACGCCGCTGGATGACGACCAACAGCACAATCTCAATGTCATCGAGCAATCCGGTAACAGTCTGCTCAATCTGATCAACGATATCCTGGATTATTCCCGCATCGAGGCGGGCAAGATGCCCATCGAACAGACCAGTTTCAGCCTTGAGGCGCTGATCGGCGAATCCCTGGCCCTTTTCCAGCACAAGGCCCATGTCCACTCCAACACCCTGCAGACAGAGCTGGATCCCATGCTGGGGGAACGTTGCCTGGGCGACCCGGTACGACTACGGCAGATCCTCGTCAACCTGATCGGCAACGCGGTCAAGTTCACCAGCAATGGCATCATCACCGTTAAGGCAGAGCGTGACGAGCACAACCCGGATTATGTCTATTTTGAAGTGGCCGATTCCGGGATTGGCATCGCCCCGGAACAGCTCAAACATCTGTTCGATCACTTCCAGCAGGGAGATAGCTCCACCAGCCGTCGCTACGGAGGCACCGGGCTGGGACTGGCCATCTGCCGGCAACTGGTAGAGATCATGGGGGGGGAAATCGGCGTCCGCAGTCGCCAGCACGAGGGGTCTCTATTCTGGTTTCGACTGCCCTTGCCGGGCACCAGCGCCGAAAGCGGTTACCAGGCCCCCAGCGATGACGATGACACAACCAGCCTGTCCGGCGGACGCTTGCTGATTGTCGATGACAACCATATCAACCTGATGGTTGCCGAAGGGCTCTGCCAGAAGCTTGGCTACGACACCGAAGTGGCAGAAAGCGGCATGGAAGCCATCGCTGTGCTGATGTCGACCCAGCAAGCGTTTGATCTGATTTTGATGGATTGCGAAATGCCAGACATGGATGGCTTCGAAACGTCCCGCTCCATTATCAAGCTCCAGCAAGAAGGCCGCCTGCCCTGGATTCCCATCGTCGCTCTCACGGCCCACGCCGTGCCGGACAAGATCCATGCCTGCCATGATGCCGGCATGGTGGCGCACCTGGCCAAACCCATCAATAAATCCCGATTGCAGGCGACCCTCAAGCAGGTCCTGCGTGATCCCGGCAAGCGTCCACGGGATAGCGCCTGAGAAATACCGGCATCACCTCTGCAGCGGCCCCCGGGCGCCCTGACTTGTGCCAAGCCAGAAACACGCTTAGTCCAGCGCCTTCAACAGGCCATCCACCACCCGCTCCAGATCATTGAGGGTGGTGCACTGACGGGCCAAACGACAATGGGGCAAATAACGATCCATGACCGCATCCCCGCTGTTCCAGCGTGCCCGGGGCTCCGGATTCAACCACCAGACCTGTTTGACCCGGCGGCGGATTGCCTGCAGGGTTTCCGCCCCATCCGGAAGATAATTGTTGCGCGCATCACCGAGAATGATCACCGTGGTATGGGCATCCAGCTGCCTCTCGCAACGGGCCTGGAAGGCCCGCAACATTTCGGCGTAATCCGTTCCACTGCCTGACAACCGGTCCAGGACGCGCCCCACCGCCACTTCAGGCGCATAGTGCGTGAAGTCGTCGGTGATTTCATCGAAACGGGACGCAAAGGCGAAACTGCGCACCCGAGGCAGCACATCGGTCATCGCGTAAAGAAACTGCAGCAAAAAGCGGGCGGCGTCACTGACCGAGCTCGATACATCACAGATCACCATGACCCGGGTCTTGTGCGGGGGGCGGCGACGCCAGAAAAGCCGCGCCGGCACCCCGTCGTGGCGGATACTGGCCACCAGGGTACGGCGCGCATCCAGCATGCCCCGGCGACTGGTTTTCAGGCGCCGCTGGTGCAGACTCGCCAGGCGTCGCGCCATCCTGCGCACCAGGGACTGCACCTCCCGAAACTCTCGCAAATCACGAAACGGGACTGCCCGCAGTGTCTGCTCCCTCAGGGCCCGGCCCTTGCCGGCACCGTGCAGCAGGAACTGGCGTCGCACCAGCGCAGCAGCCTGCTCACGAACCTGCGTCCGCCATTGCCGGACCTGCTCCGCGCGAGCCTGCTCACGCTCTCCACCCTGATCCAGCTGCAGCACCCGATCATCCACCGCACCCATGCCCATGTTCATCAACAGACGGCGGGTGTAGAGCCCCTGCTGGGTAATCACTTCCATCCGGGTAAAATCCATGCTCGCTGCCGCTTCCGCCATTTGCTGCAGCAACTGCTCCGGGCCACTGGCAAGCAGTGCCTCTGCCTGCTGCTGCTCCGCAGTCTGTGCGGAATCCAGGTTTGCGGCAGGGGCCGGCATGCTGTTATCGGCTGTGCCGCCCGCCTCCCCCGAGGCATCCTCCGTGGCAAAAAAACGGGCAAACGCCTCCTCGAAGGCTGGGCGGTCCTGCTGTTGTTTGACCAGGGTCATGGCCAACGCGTCATGAAAACGTTGGCGCCGGGCATAGCCCACCCTGGCCGCTGCCTCCATGGCCTGACCGGCCTCGTCCGGCGAAATCCTCAGACCGGCACCGCGCAGGGCCTGAACAAATTCGGATAAGCGACGGGTAGGCATTAGGGCCTGCCGAGCTTGCGCAGCCAGGCCGGCAGCAATTCGCGGGCGAGGGTCACGTCCTGCTCCGTCTTCAACACCAGGTTTAGCGTATCCGCCACCTGTGAATGCTCAAGACTGTCCGCATGCAACAATACCAGCGCCCGGGCCCAGTCCAGGGTTTCGGAAATGGCCGGCAATTTCTTCATATCCTGCTCGCGAAGGTGCTGAATGAAATCCACCAGCTGCTCACGCAAGCGGGCATCCAGATCCGGCACCCGGGTCGCCACGATTTGCGCTTCCAGTTCCGGTGTCGGATAGGGGATATAGAGATGCAGGCAGCGACGCTTGAGCGCGTCAGACAGCTCTCGCTGATCATTACTGGTCAGCAATACCAGAGGTTGATGCCTGGCCTTGACGGTACCCAGTTCGGGAATGGAAATCTGGAAGTCGGATAGTAACTCCAGCAGGAAGGCCTCGAACTCCTGGTCCGCCTTGTCAATCTCATCAATCAGCAACACCGCCGGTTCGTCACTGCGCAGGGCATGCAACAAAGGCCGGGGCTCCAGAAAGGTCTCGCTGTAGAACGCTTCGCCCAGATCACCCAGCCGATCCATGCTGGCCTCCAGACTGTCGGTATCCGCCAACATGCCGCCCAGCTTGTCGCGCAACAGCTGGGTATAGAGCAGCTGCTTGCCGTATTTCCATTCGTACAGGGCACGACTTTCATCCAGACCTTCGTAGCATTGCAGGCGAATCAGCGGGGCCTCGAGAAACGCCGCAGCGGCCTTGGCCAGCTCGGTCTTCCCCACCCCGGGCGGACCTTCCACCAGCACCGGCTTGTGCAGTTGCGCGGCCAGGTAAACGGCCAGCGCGATCTGTTCGCTACAGATATAGCCCTGCCCGGCGAAACTGCGGGTGATGTCTTCAACGGAATCAATACGGGTTTTCATGAGCGCTCCTGCAACTGATACCCGAAGGGTACCTGAGTGCAGCAGGGCCGGCACTGGCCGGGAACGACACGTTTGAGGACAGACAGGACGCAGGCAGAAACGGAATTAATGCAGGGTGATATTGTCCGCCAGCACCACCGGGGCAATGTCGGCCACGTCCTCGACAACGGGCTCGCCATCCACACTGCTCACATCAAAGCGGGCGGACGTCACCTCACCATCGATCATGTCCGGAATCGCATCCAGGAAGGCATCCACATGCTCGGAACCGAAGTGGATTTCCAGCGCATCCAGATTGGCCCATTGCTGCCAGACCACGATCACCCGCGGCTCATCGGCCTGCAGATAGACCTCATAGGCCAGACAGCCGTGTTCTCCCCGGGAGGATTTTGCCAACGCCTGCACCAGCTCCAAAGCCTGGGGCTGCAGGTCTTGCTTCACTGGAAAAGAGCCTTTGACGATGATCATGGGAGTCCGATGCACTGGTAAAACGAGGATTCTACCACAATTGCCCCCTACCTGTCCGCTCAGCCGCCACCGCAGAAACGGACTGACTCCCCCAACGGAACTCGCCCCACCCGGGTCCGATTGGCGGCCACATCCCGGTCTTCGTAGCCAAAACTGATGCCCAACACGATGGCCGTGCTCTCCGGAATCCCCAACAGTTCCCGCACATCATCCGGGTAGTAGCGCATGCTGCCCTGGGCACAGGCGCCCACCCCATGGGCGGTCATCGCCAGCAACAACGACTGCACATACATGCCCACATCCAGCGCCACGGTGACGCCAAAATCCCGCTCCATGCCAATGAAGGCCACATGGGGGGCATCGAACAGTTCGAAATTCCGCAACTCCGCGCGCCGGCGTCCCTCCCGATCGTCCCGGGCAATCCCCATGTTGCCGTACAGCGCCATGGCACAGTCCACCTGTCGCTCACGGTACACCCCTTCAAAACGGGGCAGACTCTCATAGTCAGGAGCAAAGGGGATGCCCTGGCTTACCTTGTCGACCAGACGTTCCCGCAAAGTGTCACGCACCTCACCGCTGGCTACCCAGACCTGCCAGGGCTGGATATTGCAATTGGACGGGGCATGCTGGGCCAAAGAAAAAATCGCTTCGAGAACGTCGGGGGACACGGGGCGATCAACAAAGCCCCGGACGGAACGACGCTGAGTCAGGGCATCAAAAAGGGAAAGGGTCTGGGCACTCATAGGCAACTCCTCTGAATTCCCCGACAGTCTACCCAGCGGTCAACACAGGAACGATGACAGAAACGCTCAGGCCGCCTCGCCCGAGGCCTCACGCATGGCCTGGCAGATTCTCGCGATCACCGGCGCAGCCTGCTCCATGCGTCCTTCGCTGTCCGCCACACCAAAGCGATCAGCGCAATGCGGACAAAGGATACTGAATACCACCTCATCACCATTGATACGAGAGGGTAACACCACCCACTTCTCACGGCGGGCCTGCTGACCGATCTGATGATAATAATCCAGGTTGATCTCGCCACCGGGCTCAAAGTCAAAGGTGGTCGGGCAACGGCTGCAGTTGAGCCACATGTCATACAACGCGGCCGCATCGTAAGGGTCCCTGGGATCAAAAGGCATCGCCACCTCCTGTGGCAAATGGGCTGGGTGTAGTGAACATTTTTAGTGCATTTTTTGTCGGAAGCACACGAAACACGTCACATTTGACCGTTTTTTGCCAGTCACTCCCCGCCCCAGTGCCCTAGAGACGCCCCCCCTGGGCCATCATCCGTCCTCCCAGTGCCATCATTTCCAGCTGCAGACAGGCATGCTCGGCGAGCACCTTGCGGGCCGTCGCCGAGCTATCCAGCATGGAGATTCCGGCACCGAACATGATTGCGATTGCCGCTTCCGCCTCCTGCTCGGCCGGCACCGCAGGGCGCCCCTGCGCGGCCACTGCCTGACGAACATCATTGGCCAATTCATCCACCAGCAACTGCAGCTCACGCTGGATTCGCAGACGATAGCGATCGTGGCTGCCAAGCCGTTGCTGCACCAACAGGCGAAAATCGTTTTCATGCTCGTTCAGGTAGCGAACAAAACGGCCTACCAGCTCTTTCACGGCCTGGGCGGCACCGATCTCGATCATGCTGCGTCGCTCGTACTCCATGGCAGAGCGCAGCCGGAAGCAACAGGAATCAATGAGCGCCAGTCCGAGCGCTTCCATATCCGGGAAATGATTGTAAAGGGAGGTCGCCGCCAGACCGGATTCCCGGGCCACTTCCCGCAGGCCCAGGCTGTCCAGGCCTCGGCCTCCCTGCATCAGAGAGCGAGCGGCTTCCAGGATGCGCTCCCGGGTTTGCCGCTTCTGACGTTGTCGCGCTGTTTCAGCCATAACAGTATCACTAACGAGTGTTAGTCAAATCATCCCATGAATCCCGCTCATCGCGCAACTACATGCTGATTACAAAATAACCTTTGACAAACAAGTGTTAGCTGAAAGAGAATTCGCCTAACACTTGTAAGGCAAGAGATTTGGCGCTTGCCTCACTCACGGCGCATCATCAGTAAGCGCTACAACACAGCCTGCCCGCCAGCAGCGGGCAGCAGGGAAGCAAAAGGGGAAAGCAATGAACTACTTCGTCACCGGTGCCACCGGCTTCATTGGCCGTTTTCTGGTTGGTCGTTTGCTCAAGCGTGAAGACAGCCGGGTATTCGCCCTGGTCCGTTCCGGCTCGGAATACAAACTGGATGCCCTGCGCCGTCGCCTGGGCGTGGATGCCGATCGTCTGGTCGCCATACAAGGTGACATCAACGAAAAGCTGCTCGGTGTGAGCAAACGCGACCAGGATGATCTGGCGGGCCAGATTGATCACTTTTTCCATCTCGCCGCCATCTATGATCTGACTGCTGATGAAAACACACAGCGCTACACCAACATCGAAGGCACCCGGCAGACGCTGAAGTTGGCAGAAAAACTTCAGGCCGGCTGCTTCCATCATGTGTCGTCCATTGCCGCCGCCGGCCTTTACGACGGTACCTTCAGCGAAGACATGTTTGAGGAAGCCACCGGACTGGATGATCCCTACCTGCTGACCAAGCACGAGTCCGAAGCCCTGGTTCGCCAGGAAAGCAACATCCCCTGGCGCATCTATCGCCCGGCCATGGTTGTCGGCCACTCGGAAACCGGCGAGATGGACAAGATCGACGGGCCTTACTACATGTTCAAGCTGATCCAGAAGCTCAAGGACGTGCTCCCCAACTGGATGCCACTGGTCGGCGTGGAAGGCGGCCACTTCAATATCGTGCCAGTGGATTTCGTGGCCGACGCCCTGGATCATATCGCCCACCAGCCCGACCGGGACGGCCAGTGCTTCCACCTGACAGCGGATCGCAGTTACAACCTGGGCGAACTGATGGACATTATTGCCGGCGCCGCTCAGGCACCGCGCTGGCCGGTAAAACTGGACAACAGCCTGTTCAATGTGGTGCCCGGTTTCGTCAAGAAAGGCGTCAGCGCCATGACCCCGAAAATGGTGGTCAATACAGTGCTGGAAAACCTGGACATCCCGCCCTCCGCATTGCAGTTCCTGACCTTCCCTACGGAATACGATAATCGCCTGGCACGCGAGGCGCTGGCAGACAGTGGTATCGAGGTACCGGAACTGGAAAGCTATATCCAGCAACTGTGGGACTTCTGGGAAAACCACCTGGACCCGGACCGTGGTGACCGCAAGGACGAACTCCAGCCCCTGCCTACCCTGCCGGAGCGGGTGGAAGGCAAGGTGGTGATGGTTACCGGTGCCACTTCCGGAATCGGCAAGGCCACCGCGCTGAAGCTAGCCCGGGCCGGCGCCACCGTGCTGGTCATTGCCCGTACTGCGGAAAAACTGGAAGAGACCCTCCACGAGATCGACCAGCTGGGCGGTACCGCCCAGGCCTACAGCTGCGATGTCTCGGATTTGAACAGTGTGGACAACCTGATCCAGCAGGTCATCGCTGACCATGGCCATGTGGACGTGCTGGTCAACAACGCTGGCCGCTCCATTCGTCGTTCCGTGGTGCACTCGTTCGAGCGTTTCCACGATTACGAGCGCACCATGCAGCTCAACTACTTCGGCGCCCTGCGCCTGATCATGCAGCTGTTGCCGGGCATGATCGAACGAGGTGGCGGCCATGTGATCAACATCTCCAGTATCGGGGTGCTGACCAATGCGCCGCGCTTCTCCGCCTATGTGGCCTCAAAGGCGGCACTGGATGCCTTTACCCGTTGCGCCTCCAGTGAACTGGCCCACGAGGGCATTCGCTTTACCACTATCAACATGCCACTGGTGCGCACACCAATGATCGCGCCCACCAAGCTGTACAACCACGTGCCCACCATCAGTCCGACCCAGGCGGCGGACATGATCTGTGATGCCATCGTTCGCCAACCCAAACGCATCGCCACCCATCTTGGCGTCATGGGCCAGGTGATGCACTTCCTTACCCCCAAGGTGACCGAGACCATCATGAACACCGGCTACAAGCTGTTCTCCGACTCCGCCGCTGCCCTGGGTGGCAAGGAAGGCACCCCCAAGAAGATCCGTCGCGAGCAGGCGGCCTTTTCGCGGTTGTTCAAAGGCATTCACTGGTAAGTCCCCCTGGCCACCGGCATTCGCCGGTGGCCCCTACACTTGGCACTTCTGTGCAAAGAGGCGCTATTCCCACCTGTTCACTGCCAAAATATACGGCTTTTTCACTAATGAAAAAGCCATAAGAATTAACCATCCCTCTCACAGAAAACACTGAGCCCCAATTTCACCTTCCTGCCGGACTCTCACCTGGCCTTCACAGTGCTATTTTTGTGACGCACCTCACAAAAATGTTGCTATTCCTTATGTCTATCCCAAAACGGTTTACTGACCCAGTCCTGTAGTTGAGCCAGTAACCGCGACCCAGCAAGGAGTCTGGTCATGGTTACCTATCCCAAATCCCTGTACACGGCCTTTTGGCTATTGCTCTTTTCCGCTCTGCTGGCAAGTTGCGGCGGCGGCAGTTCCAGCAGCGGACTGAATGCTGATGCCCGTTCGGCAACGAGCAAGATTGATCCCAGCGAACCCTGTCGCACCCTGTTTGCCGGGCAAACCATCGAGGTCGGCTCGGTGTGCCTCGAGACCGATGCCCACTTTCTCTATATCACCTATTCCACCACCGACGGCTGGATGCTCAATGAGGTCCATCTATTTGTCGGGGAATCCCTGGATGACATGCCCCAGACCGGCAACGGCAGCCCGATTCCCGGCCAGTTCCCGTACGTGGCCGAGAATCTGGATACCGACAGCTTCCAGTTCAAGATCCCGCTGGATGATCTGACTGCCGAATGCGGGGACCTGATCGCACTGGCTGCGCACGCGGTGGTGAGCAAAACCGACGGCGAGACCACCCAGGAAGAGACCGCCTGGGCCGATGGCGACACCATCACCCGTCGGGGCAACTGGGCCACTTGGAGTGAATACCTGATCGACTGCGAGGACGATGATCCACCGCCGCCGGTATGTCCGGGCGCAGAAACCGCCTACGGCGTGGGAGATACCACTTTCGAAACACTTGGCTTCGGCAACTGGGGCTGGCAGATCACCGTCCTGCCTGGCGACGATAGCAGCGTGGACCTCTACGCCGGCGCCGCCCAGCACGACCTGAGCAAGGGGACTCATGTGGGCACTGTCAGTTACACTTACGACGGCAGCGTCCTGCATATGACCTACGAGACCTTCGAAGGCTTCGGCCTGCTGGAAGCCCATGTCTATGCCGGCGCCGAAACATTGCCCACCAGTGCTCCCGGCTTGTTCGGCAACACCAAGGAGCTGCTGGAACCAGCCAGCATGGTGGACTTCACCATCCCTGTGGAAGCCGACCCACTGTACGTGGCCGCCCATGCGGTAGTCGTGGGTACCGACTGCGAACCGGAAGAAGAACCGCCGGTCGAGGAGACGGCGCAATAACCGCCCCATCACTGCCTCGTTGCCACTGGTAACGGGGCAGAACACAATCAGACGAGAAAAAAAGAAAGGCCCCGGTAACCGGGGCCCAAATGTTCCGGAGACAACCGGAAGCATACGCAGCGGGATCATATCCCGCTGCTATCCTCTCGCCTTGAGACCTTCGCCGCCTTGATCGACATCAAGGTTTTTGTCCCTAGCCACACCCCGCGGCCGTCGATCCAGACAAGCCATGCTTTCAGCAATCAGTACACTGAACGAATGACTGCTTTTACGCTCCGCCACCACCCCACCGCCAGTGCCCTGTGCCGCGCCCTGTTTCCCGCCGGCGAGACGCTACCGGCGGCCAACCCGGATGCTCTGCTGGGCAAGGTGGAGGCACAACTGGCCACTCACCCGGCGCTGCAACGCAGCCTGAAGGCCGGGCTGTTGTGGTTGGAAAACCGCCACCGCCTGGTGCGAGGACGAGCCTTTTCGCGGGCCTCCCTGAAACAGCAACAACGCTTTCTGGATAACCTGGCGAGCACTCCACTCTCCAGCAAATTGCTACGCCTGCTAACTCTCCCCTTCAAGGCCGCCTATGTGCTCGACGAACAGGTTGAACGGGCCACCGGCTGCCGGCAAACCGTCCAACTGCCAGCCCAGGTGGAACGCTTTCGCTGGCAGCAGCAAATCACGGCAGCCCGCGACTGCAGCGCGTCCATGACACTGGAGGCGGATGTGGTCGTGATCGGCAGTGGTGCCGGCGGAGCGGCAGCCGCCTACGAACTGGCTTGCCGTGGCCTGGCAGTGGTGATCGTCGAGGAGGGCGAGTATTACGACCGCAGCCACTTCAACGGCAAACTGACCGAGGTGATCCCCAAGCTTTACCGGAGCTGGGGCGCCACCCTGGCCACTGGCAATGCCATCATCCCGGTGCCGGTAGGCTGCAATGTGGGAGGCACCACCACCATCAACTCCGGCACCTGCATGCGCACGCCACCAACCGTGTTGACCGACTGGCAGCGGCAGGGGCTCACCGATCTGAATGACGCCACTCTGGCGCCCTGGTTTGATGAAGTGGAGCGCATGCTCAAAGTGCAGCGGGCCTCGGCGGAAGCGGTCGGCCCCATTGGCCAAATCATTGATCAAGGTGCCCGGGCCTGCGGCTTCCAGGAACGCCATCGACTGATGCGCAACGCGGAAGGTTGTGACGGCCAGGGGCTCTGCCAGTTCGGCTGCCCAACCGATGCCAAGCAGTCTGCCAACGTGAGCTATATTCCTGCCGCGCTGGCGCGAGGCGCCTTCCTGTTCAGTGGCTTCCGGGCTGATCGACTGCTCCGCGACGGTCGCCAGGTCACGGGAGTGATGGCCTCCGGCAAGAATGCCCACGGCGACACGGTGACCCTCACCCTGCAGAGCCGGCAAGTCATCGTTGCCATGGGGGCCCTGTTCACGCCCCTGTTCCTGCGCCGTCAGGGCATTCGCAACCCCCATCTGGGGCAGCATCTCACGCTGCATCCGGCCGGCGTGGTCAATGCCCGCTTCCCCGACCGGACACTGGCCAACAGTCGCACCATACCTCAAGGCTTCGGGGTGACCGACTGGGCAGACCGGGGCCTGATGTTCGAGGGCGGCACCATCCCTCTCGCCGGCCACAGTCTGCTCAACAACCTCTATGGCCACGACTGGGTCCGTTTCACCGAGGATTACCCGCACACCGCCTACTTCGGCTTCATGATCCGGGACCGCAGTGAAGGGTCGGTCCGTCGCAGCCCCCACAGAGGCATTCCCCTGATCCGCTACCACATGAATCGGCAGGACTTTGCCCTGTTCAAGCAGGGCATTGAGACGCTGGCGCGCTGGTACTTTGCCGCCGGCGCCGAGGAGGTAATGGTTCCCGGTCTGCACGGCATGACCCGTTTGCGCAGCGTGGCCGAGCTGGAGCGTTTCATGCGACGCCATCTGACGCCCAGGGACTTTCTGATTACCGCCTATCACCCGCTGGGCACGGCCCGCCTGGCTCCGTCACCGGATCAGGGCGTCTGCGACAGCGACCATCGGGTGTTCGGTTACGCCGGCCTCTACGTGATGGACGGCGCCAATGTGCCCACCAGCCTGGGCGCCAACCCACAAGTCACCATCATGGCGCTGGCCAGCCGTGCCGCCAGCCGGCTGGCCGATCGCCTGCTCAACGCCCCCCCAACCACACCATCAGGAGAACCGGCATGACCGTGGGACTGTTACTCCAGGAACGCATGAGTGGCTGGCTGAAGTTCAATACCGAGAGCCAGCAGCACGAGTTCGCTTTCCAGATCCGCGCTTTCACCACCCGTCTGTTCAGCCTGAGTACACCTCGCTATTTTCTCGGCGAAGTGACTCTGGACAACCGGCGCTTGCCCTGTGAAGGAGAACTGACCCTGCATCTGAGCGGCCCCCATTACTGGCTCACCGTGACGCACCCGGAGCGGGGCTTGCTGAGAGTGGAGGGCAAGAAGCACTATGGACGTAACGGCCTGCTGGCCTCCCTGGTGACCTGTCCGATGACCGTTTACCAGGACCAGCAAACCATCGGCCAGGCAGAAGTGGCCTACCGAGACAGCATGCTGGCCTTTCCCTTCAAGGCCCTGCGACTGGTGGACGAAGCCCATGCCTATCAACCACGCCGAGCGCCCAATTCGCCCCGATAATTACCGCAAGGAAGCCCCATGATTCCCTATTATGGTCTGCAGGCACCGCGCAAGGGCGGCCACTATGAATCCTGGTTTGTGCGCGCCAATCATCCGCACAAACCACAAGCCATCTGGATTCGTTATACCCTGTTCCGCGCCCGGGACCGGCGACCCGCACTGGGCGAAGTCTGGGCCGTGTGGAGTGACGGCGACCGACAGTGCACCCACACCTTCAAGGAAGAGTTTCCCCTGACACAGTGCCACTTCGGCACAGACCAGATGCAGGTCAATGCCGGTGACAACCGGCTGGCGCCCGGCCGGCTGCAAGGCTCACTGTCCCGGGATGGCGAACAACTGGCATGGGATCTGCACTACGACGGCGGCGAGGCCCCGCTGCTGTTACTGCCCGAATCGTTCTATGAAAAACCGCTACCGAAAGCCAAATCCCTGGTCAGCCGCCCCCACATCCACCTCAGCGGCACCCTGACGTTGAACGGTGACATCCTGGAGCTGGACCAGTGGCCTGGCAGTGAAAATCACAACTGGGGCAGCCAGCACACCGATCGCTATGCCTGGGGCCAGGTGGTAGGTTTCGATAACGCACCGCAGGCGTTTCTGGAGTGTGCCACCGCGCAGATAAAGGTGGGGCCGGTTTACAGCCCCCAACTATCCATTGCCGTGTTGCGGCTGGACGGTGACACGTTCCGTTTCAACCGTCTGTCCCAGGCGCTGCGGGCCTCCGCCCGTTATCACCCGTTCCAGTGGCAGCTGCAGACCGGCAGCGGCGATACCCAACTGAAACTGGCCATGACCACAGTGGCGGAGCGGGTGGCAGCGCTGACCTATTACAACCCGCCGGGAGGCAACAAGATCTGCCTGAACAGCAAGCTTGCCGGGGTCACTGCCACCCTGTCCCGCCGCGGGCAACCGGAACGGGTCCTGCACAGTACCC
>JAZAJX010000092.1:0-21288 GCA_036230225.1 Pseudomonadota bacterium
GGAAAGCTGCGTCCCTCACTGCGGATTATCGGTGCCTGGAGCAATGTCTCAAGCGGACCACACTCCAGCGTGGCGGACATGACAAGCAGTGCCAGATCGGGCCGGAACGCCTCACGGATTTCGCTCACCAGCGCCAACCCCAGGTCCGCCTGCAGAGAACGTTCGTGGAATTCGTCGAAGATCACCAGCGCGATATCGTGAAGCTCCGGGTCATTGAGCGCCATACGGGTGAGCACACCTTCGGTCACCACCTCTAGCCGAGTCTCCGCGCTAACCCGGGTGTCGGTACGGGTACGGTAGCCGACGCTCCGGCCCACGGGCTCGCCCAATTGCGAGGCCATGAACGTTGCCACGGCTCGAGCCGCAACCCGGCGGGGCTCGAGCATCAGGATCCGCCCGGAGTCCGCAAACCCGGATGCCAACAGATCCAGAGGCACCCGGGTGGATTTCCCCGCCCCCGGCGGCGCCTCCAGAATGGCACAGCCCGACTGCCTCAAGGCCTCCCGCAACGCCGGTAAAACCTCATCAACGGGGAAATCATTACGCATATGCCGGACCTGTTGCCCAAGCGCCGTGATGGCGGTCACTTCTGGTCATGTTGTTTACTAATACTACTGGTGGGAGAGAAAACCTATGCTATATACTGCTCATTATCTAATAATTTATAACCAGCAAAGATAATGATTTATGCTGAACGACTTGGGGATTCCAGAGCATCTTATCTGGAAACTGAATGATTTTGACAACCATCAGCGGGCGGTCAATTTTATCAAGCAGTTCCAGGACACCCTGTGCGTCTACAGTGCGCCCGTGGAGCAGCTCTATACCAACTACGATATTTCTTTACCGCCGGATGATGATCGGTCCATGATCATTCTGCCCAACCCCTACGCCTACCACGATACCTTCAACGGCATCAGTGACCACAGCGTCCACGCCAGTGGCATGTATATCGTTCCTGGCGACCTTTTCGGCAAGGAAGGCCTGTTCCTGACCCTGCGTCTGCTCAAGTACGGTAAACGGGTAGTCAAACCGGTTCCGCTGAAGGTCGGCCTCTGGGCGCTCATGAAAAAGGAATCCAGTGACATCCCGTTCCTGCCGGTGATCACCAAGGGAGACCTGCGCGCTTTCCGCAAGGACTTCCCCTGCCTTCACCTGCATCGCATCCAGCCTTCCAAGCTGTCGGATCGCTCCCCCATGGAGATCAAGGCTATCCAGCGCGTTATCCGTGACAAGCTGCAGGTTTACATGTAATCGGCGACCCGGCGGCTTATTCCGGTGCACTGTCCCAGCAATGATCCAGCGCCAATACATAGTATTCCAGCCCTTTCACGGCTGCCGCGAAGGCCCTGCTCCGGCTTTCCTCATCCACACAGGTGAGGTTGATCAGTTCCATCGCTTCATGGGGATGCGCATCATCATAGGAGGCATGGGCGCGTAACCAGGCCATGGAGTGGCGATCAATCGATGCCACCCCTTTTTCCTGGTAATGCTGCATGCCCTTGACCACACTCTGGCTCCACTCACCGGTTGCCCATTCGATAGCCAGATTGGTGGCGGCAATCCCCTCTTCCAGGCTGCCCTGTCGGCCGATGCTCCAGAGATAATGGTTCACCGCATCCATACCGGCAGGCGGCTCCACAAACTCCAGCTCTTCAAGGGTCAGGCCGAAGCCCATGGCCCAGTCCTGGTACCAGTAGGCATGACGCTGCTCGACCTTGATGTTGCTGATCAGCCAGTTCTTGCACGCCTCATGGCCGGGATAGCGTCCCGGCCGGGTCTTGGCCAGATTGAGTCCCATGTACTTCGGAAAGTTTTCCACCAGGGGGTAGAAGTTCAGCAAGGCACAGCGAAACCGTGCCAGGCTCAGTGTCCCGGCCCCCATGGCCACAAAAACCGGATGTTCCACCACCTGGTTTTTCAGGGGGACCAGATCATCCCAGAAAGTCTGTGCCCAGGGCGTGTGTTCGGTGAGTTCGAGTCCTTTCTTATACTGTGCTGCACGCATTGTTGTCCTCCATAACCCGGTTCGGTCTTCTCAGAATGACCTGACCCACAAATAGCACACTAGTCCAATAATTTGTATACGCGATTTCGAAGGCGACGCAAATGACGCCGTTGCTGCCTGCCCGGCGGCGCGCCCGGATCATAATGCAGCTTCTGATAATATTTTGCCCAGCTTTCCGCCGCCGTCGCCGCTCTCGGCCATTGCTCGCCAATTTCCACACTTAACTGCAGGGGCGTCAGACCCGCAGGTAATGGCCTGCCACGCTGGCTCACCCGCTGGTGAAGCCGCCAGAATTCCCGCTCCATCAAGGTCAACTTGTCCGTGCCGGTCTGCCATAGCAAAAAGACGGCGTAGAGCCCCATCAGCACGGCCACGGCAACCATCAACGCTACAGCCACACGCAGCGGGGTTACCGCCCCTAGCAAATCTTCCAGAAAACGGGATTGAAAGGCACTGTCATAGCCCAGCACCCACGTCTGCCAACGAAAATCCACGTAATCCATCCACTGACTGACCGTCGACAGTATCCCTCCATCCGAAAAACGGCGAAGCCCCAGCTCATCCAGAACATCACGGCCCTCATCACTGTTCTCAAGCGCATCCCTCAATCCCAGCTCAATGCGCTCTGGCGCAACAGCGGCAGTCGGATCAACACGGGTCCACCCTTCCCCCTCCAGCCAGATTTCGCTCCAGGCATGGGCATCGTATTGGCGTACCAGCAAATGGGTCCCCAGCTCGTTCTGTTCTCCGCCCTGATAGCCCACGACCACCCTTGCCGGTACACCGGCAGCACGCATCAGGAAAGTGAAACTGGAAGCGTAATGTTCACAGAACCCCCGGCGGGTGCGAAACAGAAAATCATCCACCGGGTCCACCGTGAGTCGGGGTGGACGTAACGTGTAGTGAAAGGGTTGTTCGCGAAAATGACGCAGTGCCCGCTCGGCAATCTGGCGAGGTGAACGACTCTCCAGGCGCCATTGTTGTGCCAGCCCCCGCGCCTGCCTTCCCGTCCCTTCCGGCAGAGACAGCATCAATGCCGCTTCACTGGGCGACAAGCTGATGGCCGATGACACTGCGGGAATACTTTCCACCCGATAGGCAAAACGTTGGGACAGAGGCTCTTCCGCTACCAGTCGCATGTCCCTGGCCAGGCCCAGCTCGCCATCCACAGGGAAAGGCACCGCCAGGCTAAATAGCCAGCGACGCTGGGTCGGTTCCGCAATGACACGATAGCGAAACCGCTGCCCCGCCTCTGAACGTGCCTGTTCGATCTGTTGATACCAGTCTGGCTTCTCTCCTCTCCCCGGGCGATACAGATACTCGCCTTCCGGGATACCCTGCGGGATAGCCTGCTGCCAGGTGCGGCCATCATAGTGAGAGAGCGTCAACCCTCGCCAATAGCGTTGTGGCTGAGAGGGAATGTCACCCTCAAAATCCACCCGGAAAGCCAGCTCTGCCGATTCGGAGAGTTCGCTTATCTGCCCGGGGGACATGGTGTCGCTCATTCCGGTGCGGGCCTTGCCTGCATCCAGCTGCATATTCCATAGTGGCGCGACCCTGGGAACCAGCAGAAATAGGACCGCCATCAGGGGAATCGCCTGCAACACCATGACCAGCCCACGTCTGGCGTGCTGGAAGCTGCTGGCACGGGTATCACTGTGATTGATGCCGACCAGACAGGTGGTCAGAACCGTCATGCACAGGAGAACGTACAGAAACATACCCGGCGTTTGGGAAAACAGTAATGCCGTCGCACAGACAAAATAACCGAGCACGATAACCACGTAGGCATCCCGTTGCTGCACGACTTCCAGGTACTTCAGGGTAAACAGGCTGACCAGCAGGGCGACACCCGCTTCAGGACCATAAAGTCTGCCAAAGCTGTAAAAGGTCAGCATGACAGCGCCGATCAGCAGCAGCGTTCGGATAAACCGGCCCGGCAGCGTCATCCGCTGATGTTCGACCAACCAGCGAATCAGTATCACCAGTGCCAGCAACAGCGACTGCCAGACAGGACCTTTCACAAGCTGAGGAACGGCGCACATCAGCACCGACAGCGCGAGCCAGAATCGGGTATGGAACGGAACCTGATAGATACGCGCCATAGGGAATCTCAGTAATCAGGGTAACTGGCCAGTGCATCCAGCAATCGCCAACGGTGGACGTCACCGATGTCCGGCGAGAGCTTGAGTCCGGGAAGCTTCAATCCATAGGGCTGATGCTGGCGATCGAGTTCCAGCACCCAGTAACAGAGCATCGACAAACGCTGCTCTTCGCCCACACCGTCCAGGCGGTCCCAACGAAGCCACAGCCGACCGCCAACCGGTTCCTCGAACTGCTTGATATTCAGGCCCCGTCCTCGGGCATAGCCCTTCCAGTCAACACGGCGTAACGAGTCGCCGGGCATATACCCGCGCAGTCCCTGGAATTCATCATTGCCTGATCGCCCGCTGCTGGCTGCCTGCTGGTTTTCCTTGCCCCCATCTGCCGGGCAGTCCGGGGTCTCCTGCGGCTGTGGCCACGCCAGGCAGTAATGATCCAGCGACACATAGGACCAGGTGCGCAATAATCCCAGAGGGAAACGGCTCTCCACCTTGAGACGTGGTGCCGGCACCCTGCCCCGCACCGGCAATGGCAGGTTCAGCCAGAGACTCTCTTCCTCACCTTCGCGGATACTGATCTGTTGTGGATCCTGGCCTCGCCAGCACAGCCAGATGCAGTGATGATCACGCCGTTGAGCAAACAGGACAACTTCCAGCGCCCCTTCTTCGCCGGCAAAGCCCGACTCACTGTCGCCGTTGCGCATCCCCAGCGCGGACAGGTTTCGGTAGGTATGCAGAATCGCCACCATGAAGAGACTGGCGAGCAGAAAGGAAAGCGCCAGTATCAGGTTGTTCTCGTAATTGATGCCACCGATAAAAAGCAGCGCCGCCACCAGCAGATAGAAGAAGCCATAACCGGTGGGGAAGATGAAAATACGCCGTTGATCAAGGACGATCTGCCTTGCGGCTGGCAGCCGCCGCGCCAGCCAGCGCTCATAGCGTTTGCGGATCGGTGCTGGCAGCTGCATTAGCGTCGAACAACAGGCACTGACTGCAACAGAGACTGGGTAATGGCTGCCACGCTGCCCCCCTGCCGTGCACTGAGGCGATGCTCCGCCACTGCAGGCCAGACCGCCTGTACATCTTCCGGTAGCACATAATCACGGCCACTGATCAGCGCCCAGGCTCTGGCGGCCTTGAGCAAACCCAAGCCCGCTCGCGGTGACAAACCGGAGACAAAACGGTCATCGGAACGGGTGGCGTCCAGGAGACGCTGTACATAATCCAGCAGCTCATGGCTGGCCCGAACCTTGCCTACCACCTTCGCCAATTTGGTCAGCCCGTCGCTGTTGATGACCGCCTGCAAGTCGCGGGCCTGTTCCCGCAGGTCTCCGCCGGCCAGCAACTCCAGTTCTACTTCCGGGGCCGGATACCCCAGGGAAATACGCATCAGGAATCGATCGAGCTGTGATTCCGGCAGGACAAACGTCCCCGCCTGATCCACGGGGTTCTGGGTCGCTACGACGAAGAAGGGTTGCGGCAACGGGCGCGTCACCCCGTCCAGCGTGACCTGCCGCTCTTCCATGGCTTCGAGCAAGGCGCTTTGGGTTTTCGGCGTGGCTCGGTTGATCTCATCGGCAAGCAACAACTGGGTAAAAACCGGCCCTTCGCGCAGTGAAAACTGTTGAGTGTTGGGATCGAACACGGAGACGCCGAGAATGTCGGCCGGCAGCATGTCACTGGTAAACTGCACCCGCCGATACTCAAGCTGAAAGACACGGGCCAGAGCATGTGCCAAGGTGGTCTTGCCCATGCCGGGCAGATCCTCGATGAGCAGATGGCCATTGGCCAGCATGCAGGTAAGCGCGAGTTTCAGTTGTTCTTCTTTGCCCAGTACAACACGACCCACCTGGGCCAGGGCTTTATCCAGTGCCTGCATGGTTTCCCTTGTTGTTGTTCGGGCCGCCCCCAGAGTGGCGGCCATTTCAGGGGGTCATTACGCGCTGGCGATGGCTGTCAGACCTCGACTGAGGTCCGATTTCAGGTCCTCCACGGACTCAAGCCCCACCGCGATGCGGATCAGATTTTCGGTTACCCCGGCACGCTGTTTCTCTTCCTCTTTGACTCGGCCATGGGTCGTCGATGCGGGGTGCGTAATGGTTGTTTTAACATCCCCCAGGTTCGCGGTAATGGAAATCAGCCGGGTGGCATCAATAAAGCGCCAGGCTGCCTGCCGGTCCCGCTTGCCCGCCGCATCTTCCACCTCTATGGACATTACTGCCCCGTAAGCGGATTGCTGCTTACCGGCCAGCGCATGTTGCGGGTGGTTTTTCAGCCCGGCGTAATGCACACGGACGATACCCGGCTGGCTTTGTAGCCATTCGGCCAGCTCCAGCGTACGGGCACTCTGGGCATCCATACGCAGCTTCAGAGTCTCCAGCCCTTTCAGAAAAACCCAGGCGTTGAAGGGACTCATGCAGGCGCCTGCGGAACGCACGAAGCCAAGCACCTCTTCCATCTCCGCTTTCGGCCCCACCACGGCGCCCCCCAGACAGCGGCCCTGGCCGTCCAGATATTTGGTCGCACTGTGAATAATGATGTCAGCGCCCAACTCCAGGGGTTTTTGCAGCGCGGGCGTACAGAAGCAGTTATCCACCACCAACAGCGCGCCATTATCATGGGCCAGTTTGGCCAGCGCCTTGATATCCCCGATTTCAGAAAGCGGGTTGGATGGGGTTTCCAGATACAGGATACGGGTTTCAGGGCGAATGGCCGCTTCCCAATCCTGAAGACTGGACAAATCCACCAGCGTCGTCTCGATACCAAATTTTGCCAGGTATTTATCGAACACCACATTGGTGGTGCCGAAAACGCTGCGTGAGCTGACGATATGATCGCCGGGGGACAGCAGTGAGAAGAAGGTTCCACTGATGGCGGCCATGCCGGAGGCAAAGGCAACACATGCCTCCCCACCTTCCAGGGCGGCAAGGCGCTCTTCAAAGGCCCTGACGGTAGGATTGGTAAACCGGGAGTAAATGTTGCCCGGCTCCTGCCCACCAAAGCGTGCAGCCGCCTGGGCGGCGCTTTCATAGACGAAGCTGGAGGTGAGAAAAATCGGATCCGAGTGGGCCATTTCATCCGTACGCAGTTGCGCCGTACGGATAGCCAGGGTTTCCACGTCCAGTTCAGTCGGATCCAGATCACTCATCGGTTTACTCACTTTCCTGCTGCATGCCGTACACGCGTGCGTGTGGCATGCCTGACTCAGTTGGTGTTGTGCAGATCAATGATTTCATTGTCGGCCAGGGCCTGTGTCTTCTCGCTGTTGCCCTTGGCCACATCATTGCGGCGCGCTTCGAGACCCGCCAGATAATCCGCCGTGATGTTTCCCGCCAGATATTCTCCATTGAACACGGAACAGTCGAAGGACTCCACCTCGGGATTCCCCTCCTTGCAGGTTGCCACCAGATCTTCCAAATCTTGATAGATCAACCGGTCTGCCCCAATCAACTCGCCAATTTCGTCCGTGGTACGGCCGTGGGCAATCAACTCCTTGGCCGCCGGCATATCAATGCCATAGACATTGGGGTATTGCACTGCCGGCGCTGCCGATGCGAAGTAGACCTTCTTGGCACCAGCTTCCCGAGCCATCTGAATGATTTCGTTACAGGTGGTGCCTCGCACGATGGAGTCATCCACCAACAACACGTTCTTGCCCTTGAACTCGAGTTCAATGGCATTGAGTTTCTGGCGCACGGATTTCTTGCGCTGCTGTTGACCCGGCATAATGAACGTCCGGCCAATGTAGCGATTCTTGATGAAACCTTCCCGGTACTTCACGCCCAGGTGGTTGGCCATCTGTAGCGCAGAAGTACGGCTGGTATCCGGAATCGGGATGACCACATCAATATCGTGATCCGGCCAGTCACGCTCGACTTTTTCTGCCAGCTTTTCCCCCATGCGCAGGCGAGCCTTGTAAACGGAAATACCATCGATGATGGAATCCGGACGGGCCAAGTAAACCTGTTCGAAGATACAGGGGTGCAGACTCGGGTTCTCGGCGCACTGACGGGTAAACATTTCCCCTTCCGCGCTGATATAGATGGCCTCGCCCGGGGCCAGATCACGCTCAATATGAAAACCCAGAGAAGACAAGGCAACGGATTCGGAAGCCACCATGTATTCCGGGCCATCCGGGGTGTCCTTGCGCCCGAAGCACACCGGGCGAATACCGTGGGGGTCGCGGAATGCCAGAATGCCGTAACCGGTGATCATCGCCACCACGGCATAGGCCCCTTCGACCCGTTTGTGCACCGCCGCCACGGCATCGAAGATATCGTCCGGTTCCGGCTGTAGCTTGCCACGGCGCTGCAGCTCGTGGGCAAACACGTTGAGTAACACCTCGGAATCCGAGGTGGTGTTGATGTGCCGAAGATCCGCACGGAAAATGTGCTCGGCCAGTGCTTCCGCATTGGTCAGGTTGCCGTTATGGGCCAACGTGATGCCGTAAGGCGAATTCACATAGAACGGCTGGGCTTCAGCGGAACTGGAGCTCCCCGCCGTCGGGTAGCGCACATGGCCAATACCCATGTTGCCCACCAGGCGACGCATGTGACGGGTACGAAACACATCCCGCACCATGCCATTATCCTTGCGTAGATAGAGACGATCCCCGTCACAGGTCACGATACCGGCCGCATCCTGCCCCCGGTGCTGAAGGACTGTCAGCGCATCATAAATGCCCTGGTTCACATAGCTATGGCCGACAATGCCCACAATGCCGCACATGGTACTTTCCTCTAGCTGCCGCTTACGTTCATGATCAAGGCGAGAAGCGTCTCACCCATGTCCCGTGTCCACGCTTCCATCATTACCAGATGCGGGACCAGGGTAGATTCCTGCCACCAGGGGTCGGCACCAAACAGGTGACGTCCCAAAGCGACCAGCACGACCATTAACAGCACCCCACGCAGGGCGCCGAAAACCATGCCCAGCAATCGATCAGTGCTGCTAAGCCCAGTGACACGGATCAGTTCACCAAGCAAATGGTTAATGAGGGCACCCACCACCAGGGTCAAGGCAAACAGCGAGCCGAAAGCAACGGCGGCACGCAGGCTGGGGGTGGTGATCTGGTCCTGGAGAAGAATATCCAGGGCCGGACTGAACAGGCGCGCGATGATAAAGGCCGCCACCCAGGTGAGCAACGAAAAGGCTTCGCGGGTGAACCCGCGACGTACACTCAGCAACGCGGAAATTGCGATTACAACCAGAATAATGGCGTCTGCCAGGTTCATCTAAAGCGTGCTCTCGCCGGCGGATAAGCGCTTGATTCCCGGGGGAGGCTCGGCACGGACCCCATGCCCGACACCCGGAAAAATCCAGACGGCGCAGTTTAACAGAGGCATGGGCCCTTGCCCATGGATAGCCCGACGGAAAACCCGCCGGTCAGGGAGCATAAATGCGGATCAGGCCCTGGTAGCCAAAACGGCTGTCGTTGGCCAGTTCCCGACGGGTACGCTCGGCGTCCTTCTTGTGGATTTCCGGGCCCACCATGACACGATGAACGACCTTGCCCTGGTGGCTGTCGGTTTCGCTGTAGGCGCGGTAACCGGCGGCCTTGAGCTTCTCCACAACGCCAGCGGCGTTGTCTGCACTGCTGTAGCTGCCTACCTGAACCACGAACCCGGCCAGCACCGGTCCATCATCCGGGTCTGCCGGGGGAGGAACCGGTGCCTCTGTCACCTCCGCTACCTGGCCGCCATCGCCAGCCGCGCTGACAGGGTCGTCGGACGCCACATCGTCTGCAGCCGGTTTCAGCTGCTCTTTGGCGGCAGCTTCAACATGGTCACGCTCATCCTGAAGGCGCTCGGCAGCGGCCGTCGTCATTTCCTCGGAAACCACTGGCTCCATGTTGACCGGCGCCATCGTCGGTTGCTCCGGAATTTGCATATCCAGGGCATTGCGAATCTGTTCCGGTGACCGAAACACGAACGGCGCCAGAATGGCCGCCAGAACCAACAGCAGGACAATGCCGATAATGCGCTGGCGGGTTCGTTTATCCACCTTGGTCTCCACTACATGCTTCTGCAACGGTATAGAAAGATCCGAAGACTACCACCTGATCGTCAGGCTGTGCAGTGGCAAGAGCCGACTGCAGAGCCCGTGCAACGCTTTCATATTGCAGGGCCTTGGCATCAACCGGCAAGGCCGCCGCCAGCCGGGCCGTAGGGGCGGCTCTCGTCACAGCAGGTGCGGCCAGGTGCCAGATCACCGGCTGACCGGCAAACAGGCCAGTCACCTGCTCAATGGGTTTGTCCGCCATCATGCCGAATACCAGGTGGCGTCGACCGGTACAGGGCGGCAACAGCTGCAGAAACCGTTCCACCGCCGGCATATTGTGCCCCACATCAAACCAGCAGGCATGCCCGTCAATCTCCCGGTGTTCACAGCGACCGAACAGAGATGTCTGCGCCACAGCGGCACAATCCAGCGAGGAGACAGGAACCTGGATCAGACTGAGCGCCTGACAGGCAGTTGCCAGATTATCCCTGCCCAGGATGACGTTGTCCGCGTATTCCAGACGGCGACCATCACAGAGCGTAATACCCTCCTTATCCACACGGAAATCACGGCCGGCAAATACCGGGACGGCGGCATAGCGTTCAGCCAGCGCCGGGAGATTGGCGGGCCAGTCCACTTCTCCAAACACCAGTGGCTTACCACTCCGGGCAATGCCACATTTTTCCCCGGCAATGGCTTCCCGAGTGTCACCGAGCCAATCCTGGTGATCCAGCCCCACCGACGTCACCACCGCCACATCCGGATCGACGATGTTCACCGCATCCAGACGCCCGCCCAGACCAACCTCAAGCAGAATCAGATCGGCTCCGCTTTGACGGAACAGCCACAAGGCCGCCAGGGTACTGAACTCGAAATAGGTCAGGGACACGGTCTGGCGGGCCTGCTCCACCCGTTCAAAGGCGTCACAAAGCTGGCGGTCCGTGGCTAGCCCCTCTGGCAGCCGCACACGTTCATTGAATCGGTAGAGATGGGGTGAGGTATAGAGACAGACCCTGAGATCATGCCGCTCTGCCAGCGCCAGCATCAGTCGCAGGGTCGACCCCTTGCCATTGGTACCCGCTACCGTAATGACCGGCGCCGGCAGGGTCTCTACCCCCAGACGACAGGCCACCTGGCGGATGCGGTCCAAGCCAAGCTCGATTTCGGTGGGATGCATGGCTTCGATCCGCTCAAGCCAGTCAGCCAGAGCGAATGAAGCGGTGTGTTCAGTCATTAACGGCCAGGGACCAGCCCATCATGTTCGCCAGCAGGCGGTGGAGGGTGTCGCGCATATCGTGACGGGTAACGATCATGTCGATGGCGCCATGCTCAAGCAGGAACTCGCTGCGCTGGAAGCCCTCCGGCAGTTTCTGACGCACGGTCTGTTCAATGACTCGGGGGCCGGCGAAACCGATGAGGGCATTGGGCTCTGCCACATTCACATCCCCCAGCATGGCCAGAGAGGCAGAGACTCCACCATAGACCGGATCCGTCATCACGGAAATAAATGGCAGCCCGGCCTGACGCATTTTCTCCAACGCCGCACTGGTTTTGGCCATCTGCATGAGTGAGAACAGGGCTTCCTGCATGCGTGCCCCGCCGCTGGCAGCAAAACAAACCAGCGGCAGCTTCTGTTCCAGACAGACACCCACGGCACGGACAAACCGCTCACCCACCACGGAGCCCATGGACCCCCCCATGAAGTTGAACTCGAAAGCACACGCTACCAGCGGCTCGCCGTGCAGGGTGCCTTTCAGCGCCACCAGCGCATCATTCTCTTCGGTGGCCTTTTGAGCAGCAACCAGGCGATCCTTGTACTTCTTGGAGTCCTTGAACTTGAGACGGTCCACCGGTGCCAGTTCGGCGCCAATTTCAGTCTGCGGCCCTTCGTCCAAAAACAGCTTGAGGCGCCGACGGGCACTGATCCGCAGGTGATGATCGCACTTCGGGCAAACATCCATGTTGCGGTCCAGTTCCGGACGATACACCACCCCGTCACAGCGAGGGCACTTGCGCCACAGCCCCTCGGGAATATTGTTGCGCCGGTTTTCCTGGGGGCGGCGTACTGCAGGCAGGATTTTTTCCAGCCAGTTGCTGTTGCTCATGCGAAGGTCCCGTTACTGATCCATAGCATTGCGCATGGCGGACAGAATATCGCCGATGGCCTTGTTGATGGCAGCAGGGTCCTCCTGGTTGGCCGCTACCTGATTGACCAGGGCACTCCCTACCACGACACCATCAGCGACCCGGCTTACCGCCTGCGCAGATTCAGCGTCTTTGATACCAAAGCCGACCCCAATGGGCAATTGGGCAAGGTTGCGAATTGTTTCAACCCGGCTTGCTACTTCGTCCACATTCAGTGCTGCGGAACCGGTCACCCCTTTCAGGGAAACATAGTAGAGATAGCCTGACCCCGCCTCCCCGATCAACTTGATTCGGGCATCCGAGGTTGTGGGTGCGACCAGGAAAATCATGTCCAGCTCGTGGGCATCCAGGATCGGCTTCACATCCAGTGCTTCCTCAGGGGGCAGATCCACCAGCAGGACCCCATCCACCCCCGCATCAGCGGCGGCCTTGGCAAAGGCTTCGTAGCCGATGGCTTCCACCGGGTTCAGGTAGCCCATCAATACCACCGGGGTTTGCGTGTTCTTCTCCCTGAAGGTTTTCACCATCCCCAGCACATCGCGGGTCGAGGTGCCATGGGCCAGAGCCCGTTCGCAGGCCTGTTGGATCACGGGGCCATCCGCCATCGGGTCCGAAAATGGCACCCCCAGTTCGATGATATCGGCACCGGCTTCGACCATGGCATGCATCAACGGCACCGTCACTGCCTTGCTGGAATCCCCGGCAGTCACATAGGGAATCAGGGCCTTTCGCTTCTGATCAGCCAGCCGCTGAAAACAGCTTTCAATACGACGCATTACTGCTCCTTAAAATTCAATGCCGTCGATGGCGGCGACAGTCAGAATGTCCTTGTCCCCTCGTCCGGAGAGGTTGACCACAATATCCTGATCCGCAGACATGGTGGGAGCCAGTTTGCGGGCATAGGCCAATGCGTGGGCGGATTCCAGGGCCGGCATGATGCCTTCCACCCGGGTCAGCTCGCGGAACGCGGCCAGCGCTTCGTTATCATCCGCCGCCACGTAGTTCACCCGACCCAGGTCCTTCAACCAGGCGTGTTCCGGGCCGACTCCCGGATAATCCAGCCCGGCGGAGACGGAATGGGTCTCGATGATCTGACCATTATCGTCTTCCATCAGGTAGGTACGATTTCCATGCAGGACACCCGGCCGACCCGCACTCAGGGGGGCGGCGTGGCGGCCAGTGTCAATGCCGTCACCGGCGGCTTCTACCCCGTACATGGCGACGCCATCGTCATTCAGGAAGGGGTGAAACAGTCCGATGGCATTGGAACCACCACCAACGCAGGCCACCAGGGCATCGGGCAGTTTGCCTGCCTGCTTGAGGCTTTGTTCCCGTGCCTCGCGGCCGATAATGCACTGGAAATCCCGCACCAGCAGCGGGTAAGGATGCGGGCCAGCCACAGTGCCAATGATGTAGAAAGTGTCATCCACATTGGTGACCCAGTCCCGCATGGCCTCATTCATGGCATCTTTCAACGTTTTGGAGCCGGAGGTGACCGGAATCACTTCGGCGCCCAGCAGTTTCATGCGGTAAACATTGAGCTTTTGCCGCTCGACATCTTCCGCACCCATGTACACCTGGCACTTCAGCCCCAGTCGTGCTGCCACCGTGGCAGAGGCGACCCCGTGCTGGCCGGCCCCGGTTTCCGCGATCACCCGCGGCTTACCCATGTGCTTGGCCAGCAAGGCCTGACCGATGGTGTTGTTGACCTTGTGAGCGCCGGTGTGGTTCAGATCTTCACGTTTCAGCCAGATCTTTGCGCCGCCGAGCTGCTTCGACCATCGCTCCGCCAGGTACAGGGGGGACGGACGACCCACGTAGTGAGCCAGATCGTAGTCGAAATCCGCGCGGAATTGCGGATCGTCCTTGAGACGCGCATACATGGCAGCCAGCTCATCCAGAGCCCCCATCAGGGTCTCGGACACGAAACAACCACCAAACTGGCCAAAATGGCCTCGAGCGTCAGGAAAAGCAGAAAAATCAGGGCGTTCAGACACCAGCTACTCCTCGTATTTTCGCACTTTTGATAAAGGCGCGGATGGCCGCAGGATCCTTGATCCCACCACTACGGCGACCCTGAACATTCTTCTGCTCAACGCCACCACTGACATCCACCGCCCATGGCCGCACCTGTGCCACGGCATCGGCCACATTTCCCGGATGCAGGCCGCCGGCCAACACCACAGGCAGGGACAGGTCATTGGGTAACCGGTCCCAGTTAAACGTTTCCCCGGTACCACCCGGGATGCCGGGAACATAACTGTCTACCAGCAACCCCGACGCCCCACGATATGCCTCAGCGCAGCGATAGAGATCCACATCGTCTTTCATCCGTACCGCCTTGATCCAGGGGCGCGAAAAACGAGAACAGAACTGCGCGGATTCATCACCATGAAATTGCAGCAGATCCAGCGGCACCTGACTGAGGACGCGGCGGACAACATCTTCCGGCGCGTTAACAAACAGCCCCACCGTAGTCACGAAAGGGGGCAGGCTCGCACATATAGCCGCCGCTCTGGAAACGGAAACATGCCTCGGACTGGGTTCGTAAAATACCAGTCCGACCGCATCGGCACCGGCAGTCGCCGCCGCCAGGCCATCCTCGATGCGGGTAATGCCACAAATTTTGACCCGGGGTACGGTCATGGGGACTCCAGTGTATCAAAACCCAAGGTATTTAGGTGCATTATGCCTCAAGGCTGTGGGGCAACCACAGGGGGCCAAGCGGCTCGCGAGGCAATGCAAAATGGGCCGGATATTCAATATCCACCAGGTAAAGGCCAAATGGCGGTGCCGTTGCGGCACCCAGACGACGATCTCTCCCCTCAAGCACGTCCCGAGACCAGCCTGGCGGTTTTTTCCCGGCGCCGACAGTCATCAATACGCCTGCTATGTTACGCACCATATGCATCAAGAAGGCGTTAGCATGCGCCTCCAGGACGATAACCTTGCCATGCTCATAGAGCTCAAGACTATGCAACGTCTTGTGGGGCGATTTGGCCTGACAGTGGACACTGCGATACGCCGTAAAATCATGGCTCCCGACCAGCAGCGAGGCGGCCTCGCGCATGGCCCCCAGATCCAGCGGGCGATGATTCCAGGTCACCTGATGACGATACAGTGCCGGGGGGCGGGAGTGATTGTAAATCACGTACCGGTAGCGCCGACTCACCGCGGAAAATCGGGCATGAAAGTCGTCGCTTACCGGTGTCGCCCATCGCACCGAGACATCCCGCGGCAGATTGGTATTGCCCCCCATGATCCAGCTCTTCATCTCCCGGGGGGCATCGGAATCGAAATGGACCACCTGCCCGGTGCCATGCACGCCAGCATCGGTACGGCCTGCACACACCACGGAAACCGGGTGGTTAGCGACTTTGGTCAGTGCAGCCTCCAGGCACTCCTGCACTGTCCTGACCCCAGGCTGCTGCGTCTGCCAGCCACGAAAATCCGTACCGTCGTATTCAATTCCCAAAGCAATGCGGGTCATATCAGTGCGTCAGTCTTGCCTGAAGCCGGTAACGGCCATTCAAAGAAAAGGGGCGATACCTTAAGGCATCGCCCCTTGTTTTCCTAGCACGGCAGATGGCTTAACCCACCTGCCCCATCAGCTCGCGAGCCTCGGCCTGCTGCTGATCGTTCCCCTCGGAAATCACCTCATTGAGGATATCCCGGGCACCATCAGCATCTCCCATGTCGATATAGGCTTTCGCCAGATCCAGCTTGGTGGCGTTTTCATCGGTTTCACCGAGGAAGTCAAAATCATCCTCATCACTGAGCACATCACTGTCAGCGGGTGACTCGGTAGAGGCCGGCGTCTTAGTGACCGGTTCGGGCTCTGCAACATCGTCTGGCTCGCTGTCCATAGAGACTGAGCCCAATTCCAGATCATCCGCCGCGTCGTCAGCTGGCGTCTCTTCCGGAGAGTCCAGCTCGAGCTCCAGATCATCATCGCCCAGCAGGTCTTCCAGGGAATCGGCCTTTTCCGCTTCCGCAGTGGCAGGTGCGGATGGCTCATCCGGCAGCTCCAGATCCAGTTCGGTCAGATCGCTCTGCTCTTCCGCACCGGCCGCAGACAAGGAGCGCTCCGCCTCATCCAGCTCCAGGTCCAGATCAGTCAGTGTATCATCCGCCGTTGACTCGTTATCACCATCCAGATCCAGATCATCCAGAGAGAGATCCAACTCCTCTTTACTGTCAGCGCTATCGGAAGACTCCTCAAACTCAAGGTTCATGTCATCAAGATTGAGATCGCCGAATTGGGTATCCCCGTCGTCATCTCCCATGGAACTACTGCCCACATCGTCCAGTTCGAGCAGTGAGCTGGCACCAAGCGAACGCTTGTCTTCATCGGACAGCGCCGGTTCCTCATCGGCTGCCGGGGTGCTGTCATCATCAATATCGAAACTGAAATCGTCAGCGGAAGTCGTGTCGTCCGATGCCTCCATCACCAGCGTATCGTCAGTGCTGGCCTGGTCATCGTCATTATCCAGCTCGAAGTCGAAATCGGCCAGCTCGTCACCCTCTTCACGATTGTCGGAAGACGGCTCGTCAGCCTGCATGGTGGGAACGCTGCTATCATCCAGATCCGAGGACAGCCCCATTTCCAGGTCGTCCAGTGACAACTCGTCATCATCCGACGCCGGGACGGCCGCGTCACCACCAAGCCGGGCGATGGCCGCATCGACCTCAGCGGAAGTTCCAGCAAAGACGCTACTCTGCTGGCTAAAGGCCGCGTCGTCGTTCATTTCCTTGAGCAGCTCCAGAAGGCGAACTTTCAGATCGGCGCGCTCAGGGTGCTTGTTGATTTCATTGCGCAGGAAATCCACTGCCTGGGGATAGCGCCCATAGGCGACATAGACCTCAACATCTTCCAGCGGGTCCTGGCTGCCGCCCTGCTCTGCCGGCATGGCGTCGTCATCCTGGCCGTCCGCGACAGCCACAGCACTGTCATCATCCAGATTCAGGCCGAACTCATCCTGCTCGCTGTCTTCGATATCCTCGAACAGGGTATCGGCGCCCTCATCCTCGTCAGTTTCTTTTTTCTTGCCACGCAACAGCACCATCACCAGCACCAGGATGGCAACTAGCGCAAGGCCGATGTAGAGGAGGTTTTCCATCAACACATCGACAATGCCACTCTGCTGCTGGGCCGGAGGCTCTGCAGGAGCAACCGGTTTCGGCTTGACCACTTCCGGGGCTTTTTCGACCGCAGGCTCAGTGGTGGTGACAGCCTGATCCGTGTTAACAGTCTCATCGGATGCATCACCGTCGGCCTCAGCGTCACCGGCCATAGCCGGGGCAGCCGCGTCTGACTCGGTGGTGGGATCAGCGTCACTTTCGCTTTCCGCCGCCACGTCATCGCCGGCAACCAACTCATCAGCAGTATCATCGTTCTGGGCCCCGGCCTCTGGCTCACCAGCGGCATTATCGGCTTCTGGGTCTACCCCCTCATCCAGGGTAGCCACATCCTCTGCCGAAGCCGGCTCACCCATCAAGGCCTCATCACCCGCCTCCACATCCATGCCCTGGGCTTCGCGCAGCTTGCGCAGCTCTTCTTGCAGCTGGGCAATCTGATCACTACGCAGCTTGAGGAGCTGCTCACTGGTCTGATTCTGGGCTTCCAGTTCATCAAGACGGGATTTCAATTCGGAGTTTTCACGGTCCAGGCGGTCGAGATTCTCATCCCGAATAGCAAGCTCGTTCTCCAGCACAGCCGTATTGGCGCTACCGTCACGGGACGAGCCGGTGCTATCGCCATCACTGACACCAGCGGTAGATTCCGGAGAAACCAGCTTCACCTGTCCAGACGTTGTCCCCTGCGCTGCCTCGTCGTCCCCGGCAACCTGTCGGCTACCATCAAGCTGGGCACGTTGCTGGGGCACTGGTACACCGCGCGCCTCAAGCATCTCACGCCATTTGCGGTTTTGATCCGCCACTTCCGTCAAGGCGCTGCGGGTAGAAATATTGCGGACTTCCTGTTCGTTGGGAATACGCAACACGGTCCCTTCACGAACAAGATTGACGTTGTTGTTAATAAAGGCGTCCGGATTCATGGACTGGATGGCAACCAGCATCTGCTGGACCGAGACGCTATCAGTCGGACGATTGTCCAACGCAATTCGCCACATGGTATCCGACGCCTTGACGGTGTAGGCGTTGCGGGGCCCGCTGTCATCCATCTGGCTCTGCGCCATCGGCGGAGCACTTTCGGGCTCGGCCTGGGTAGCTTGTGTCGGTGCCACGGAGCGAGCTGGCTCTTGCTGAGGCTCAGGTTCGCTGCGAGTCACCGGCTGCGGTGCACGACTGATCGTCGGTGCCGCCGTCACTGCGCTGTCTGCATAGCTGGGCGGATCCAGCAGTACCGTATACTCACGCATCAGGCGGCCGGTGGGCCAGAGGAACTCGACGAGAAAATTCAGGTAGGGCTCTCGAACCGGCTGATCGGTAGTGATGTGCAATGTAGCCTTGTCACCGGGCTGCAGTTCCACCGCAAAATCAATGCGGTTGAGGAAATAGGCACGATCCACCCCGGCAGCATCGAATTCGGCCTGGGAGGCCAGATTGACCAGAATCTCGTCCGCGGTCAGGTCCCCAACCTCGTGCAGGGAGACCTCCATATCCAGAGGCTGGTTAAGGTAGGAATTCAGTTCGTATTCCCCAACCCCTAAAGCCGCCGCAATGCCTGGTGTCATGCTGACCAGTGCGGTTAAGCCGAACCCAAGTTTTCGAAGCATGGTCGAACCCTTTATTTATTATGTTTCCCGCGCTCAGCCCGATCCCGCGGGCGCTACCGGACGAACCCGAGGCGGCAAGCAGTACCTATGACGCTGTTCACATTTTGCCTCAGCCTGGAGCCAAAACCTAGAAACCGCGTCACATAATGTCAGTAAGTATCCATTACAGATAGTCTTTTAGCAACTTCTCGACCACCTTAACAGCGTTCAGTGCCGCACCCCAGCGGACATTATCGGCGACGCTAAAATAGCTCAAGCCGCCGGCACCTTCCATATCTTCCCGAATCCGGGAAATCTGCAGGCGCGGCTCCCCTTCCACCGATGCCACTGGCGACATGGCCTGCGGATCCTCATTGTCCACCACATCCAGGTCTTCTTGATCGCCCCAGACCGTCAGTGCCTGCCCGGCAACCAGTCCCTGAATGCTACGAACCCACACACTTTGCCCATGGCCATAGAACACCGGCACCCTCACCGTTGATACCTGCACCGATACCGGCTGGTCAGCCAGGACGCGGCGCGTTTCCAGCATCAGCTTAAGCTCTTCGCTGGTAAAACCGTTCTCCTGCAACTGGCCACTGACCGGCAGCACATTGAAGGCAATCTGGGCCTGTGACGCCTCACTGGGTGACAACCCATTCAATAAGCGCACACTTTGCTGAGCCAGCTGATCAACCCCCGCACGCCCGGTGGCTGAGGCAGCCTGAAACTGGGTAACCACCACCTCCTGGAGAGGAGCCAGCTCTGCGAGTGGCTTGAGCGCGCGCACCAGCTGCACGGTAGCGGCATCCGCACAGGCCACCAGATTGTTGTCCCGCGCCTGTGCCAGCAATTCGTCATTCACACCCGCCACCATCAAGGGCACGGAGGACTCATAACGGAACGCCGGCGACAGGTCCACGGCCACCGCCCCTGCCTCGGCAGCACGCGGCGCCAGCGCCTGGCTCACCGTCGCTCCGGCAGCAAACACTGCCACTTCCACCTGGGAAAAATCGAAATCTTCCGCTTTGTGGACGGTTAGTGATTTACCCGCAAATGAGACCTTGGCCCCCGCCCCGTTATCCGAGGCCAGCACAAAGAGCTCAGCAACGGGGAACTGTCGTTCCGCGAGCAATTTGATGATCGCCTCGCCGACAAGGCCGGTGGCGCCGATGATGGCCAGATTGATAGAACGCATGTTGCACCCCTAAAGGACAATAACAACCCGGAACAACCAGTGCCCCCAAGTCTCCTACCCACAAACACAAACGCGGGCAAGCCTCTGGGCCTGCCCGCGTTTTGACTTCCCGTGCGTCAATGCTCGCTTAACGCTCCATCAGGATACGCAGCATACGACGCAGAGGCTCTGCAGCGCCCCAGAGAAGCTGATCACCCACGGTAAAGGCATTCAGGTACTCGCCGCCCATGTTGAGTTTGCGCAGGCGGCCCACCGGAATCCCCAATGTGCCGGTCACCGCCGTGGGAGTCAGATCCCGCAGGGTCGCCTCTTTCTCGTTCGGCACCACTTTCACCCAATCGTTGGCCTTGCCAATGATCTCGTAGACGTCATCCAGGGGCACATCACGGGTCAGTTTCACAGTGAGCGCCTGAGCATGGCAACGCATGGCGCCGATGCGCACACAGGTGCCATCCAGTGCGATGGGATCGCCACTACGACCGAGAATCTTGTTGGTTTCAGCCTGCGCCTTCCACTCTTCCTTACTCTGGCCGTTCTCCATCTCCTTGTCGATCCAGGGAAGCAAAGAGCCCGCCAGGGAATGGCCGAAATGGTCGGTGGGCAACTCGCTGCTGCGCATGGTCGCGGCCACCTGGCTGTCGATGTCCAGAATCGCACTGGCCGGATCCGCCAGCTTGTCCGCCACATCACCATGGATCTTGCCCATTTGGGCAATCAACTCACGCATATTCTGGGCGCCGGCACCGGACGCTGCCTGATAGGTCTGGGCGCTGGCCCACTCCACCAAGCCTTCATTGAAGAGGCCCCCCAATGCCATCAGCATCAGGCTGACCGTACAGTTGCCACCGACGTAATCCTTGACGCCCTTGTCCAGGGCACTGTCGATCACACTGCGATTCACCGGGTCCAGCACAATCACACTGTTTTCCTGCATGCGCAGTGCGGAAGCGGCATCAATCCAGTAGCCGTCCCACCCCGCTTCGCGCAGCTTGGGATACACCTCATTGGTGTAATCACCGCCCTGGCAAGTGACGATCACATCCAGGCACTTCAGCTCATCAATATTCTTGGCATCGCCCAGGGCAGGAATGTCCTTGCCCACATCCGGGCCCGCCTGAC
>JAZAJX010000093.1:0-7751 GCA_036230225.1 Pseudomonadota bacterium
CAACAATAGGGGGGCGGTGATGTCTGTGTCCTCTGCGGTGTTATCGCTTTTAACCGGCTAGGGGTTCGCGCCTCGAGAGGCGCTCCTACAGGGAGAGGTAGAGGCCTGTGACGGTAGCGGTTTCGTAAAATTGTCGACAATGCTGTCGGCGGTGCCGGTTTTTGCTAGCATTGCGCTTCGCGCTCACCATCGGGCGCCTGTTTTCTGGCGCGCGGCCCAAAAGGCCGTGCCGGCTTTGACTCCACGGGGTGGCTATCGTCCGCCGCCGTGTTGTGTCCTTAACGGAGGGGACGAAGAATGAAGACCATACACAAGCATCGCCTGAAGGTGGCGAATGAGGTGCAGGAGCTGCGCCTGCCCGAAGAAGGCAAGGTCCTGCGGGTGGATTACATTCCCCAGGAAGCCGTCATTTTCATGTGGGTGGAAGTGGATGCTGACACCGTGATCGACACCCCGAAAGAAGTGCGTACTTTCAAGGTGTTCACCACCGGGTCCGGCATTCCCAATAACGCCCGCTACATCGGCACCACCATCAATCAGATGAAACCGGATGCCTACCACGTTTACGAGCTGAGAGACTGACACCGCCTCGTCGCAGGTGGCGCGCTAAGCCAAAATCGGAAAAGCGGTATTTACCACTGAGGGCACAGAGCACACAGAGAGAAAACCCCGATTTTCCTCAGCGATCTCTGTGCCCTCCGTGGTGAAAGGGCGTTTGACCCTGGTTTTTGATCGCGCCGCCAAGGTCGCTCCTGCGGCCTGGGCAGGGCCTGCCCCTCGTCAGCCAAACCGCAAACCGTTAGACTGCGCTGTTTTTCACGTACCGAATCTGCCAAGCACCAACTCTAGAGAGACGTAATGGAAGTCAATCCGCTGCGAACCCACCTTTCCGACCTGTCTGAGCGTGTCGAAGCGCTTAGGGGGTATCTTTGACTACGCTCAGAAGAGCGAACGTCTGACCGAAGTCGAGCGCGAGCTCGAAAACCCGGATGTCTGGAACGATCCGTCCTACGCCCAGGGCCTGGGCAAGGAACGCGCCCAGCTGGAAGGGGTGGTAAAGACCCTGGATGAATCCAGCCAGGGGATCGAGGATACCGAAGCCCTGCTGGACCTGGTGGTGGAAGAGGGCGACGAGGACAGCCTGCCGGAAGTGGAAAGCGAGCTGGAGCGGCTGGAAAAGCTGGTGGCGGATCTGGAATTCCGCCGCATGTTCTCCGGGGAGATGGATTCCTGTAACGCCTACCTGGATATCCAGGCCGGGTCCGGGGGCACCGAAGCCCAGGACTGGGGCGAGATGCTGCTGCGCATGTACCTGCGCTGGGGCGAGGCCCACGGCTTCAAGACCGAACTGGTGGAAGCCTCCGCCGGGGATGTGGCGGGCATCAAGTCTGCCACTATCCGTTTCGAAGGGGATTACGCCTATGGCTGGCTGCGCACCGAGACCGGGGTGCACCGTCTGGTGCGCAAGAGCCCGTTCGATTCCGGTGGCCGCCGTCATACCTCTTTCAGCTCCGTGTTCGTGTCGCCGGAGGTGGACGACGATATCGATATCGAGATCGACATGGGCAACATGCGGGTGGATACCTACCGGGCCTCCGGCGCCGGTGGTCAGCACGTTAACCGGACCGATTCCGCGGTCCGTCTGACCTACACCTTCAAGGACGAGGGCGGCACCGAGCATACCGTGGTGACCCAGTGCCAGAGCGAGCGAAGCCAGCACCAGAACAAGGACAAGGCCATGAAGATGATGCAGGCCAAGGTCTACGAGCTGGAAATGCAGCGCCGCAACGCCGAGAAGCAGGCTCTGGAAAACAGCAAGGCCGATATCGGCTGGGGCAGCCAGATCCGTTCCTATGTGCTGGATGATGCCCGCATCAAGGATCTGCGCACCGGCGTGGAAAACCGCAATACCCAGGCGGTGCTGGATGGCGCCCTGGACCCCTTTATTCAGGCATCCCTGAAAGCCGGGCTGTAAGCCCACGAGCGGGTGCCTCTGCCGGCACCCGATGTTTTAATATGCAGCGTGAGCCTGTCTCCGGGCAGGCGAGAGACCGAATACAAGGTAACCCGATGGCCGACGAGCAACAGACACAGACCGATTCCCAGGATGCCTCGCAGGAAGAAAACCGCCTGATCGCCGAGCGCCGCGCCAAGCTGGCGGATCTGCGTGAAGCGGGCAATGCGTTCCCCAATCATTTTCGCCGGGATGCCCTGGCCGCAGATCTGCAGCAGCAGTACGGCGAGCTGAGCAAGGAAGCGCTGGAAGAGAAGGGGATCCAGGTCGCCGTGGCCGGCCGCCTGATGCTGGACCGCAAAGCCTTTAAAGTGTTGCAGGATATGTCCGGCCGTATCCAGATTTACGCCCCCAAGGACGTGCAGAAAGACACCAAGCACTGGGACCTGGGCGATATCGTCGGTGTGAAGGGCACCCTGTGCAAGTCCGGTAAGGGCGACCTGTACGTGATGATGGATGAGTATCTGTTGCTCACCAAATCCCTGCGCCCGCTGCCGGAAAAACACAAGGGACTGACCGATACCGAAGCGCGATACCGTCAGCGCTATGTGGATCTGATCGTCAACGAGGAGACGCGCAAGGCGTTCCAGATTCGCTCGAAAATGGTGGCCGGCATTCGCAATTTCCTGGTGGAAAAAGGCTTTGTGGAAGCGGAAACCCCCATGCTGCAGGTGATTCCCGGTGGCGCCACCGCCCGGCCTTTCATCACCCATCACAACAGCCTGGACATGGATATGTACCTGCGCATCGCGCCGGAACTGTACCTCAAGCGTCTGGTGGTGGGGGGCTTCGAGAAGGTCTTCGAGATCAACCGCAACTTCCGTAACGAAGGGCTTTCCACCCGGCACAACCCGGAATTCACCATGCTGGAGTTCTATCAGGCCTTCGGGGACTACCATGACCTGATGAACCTGACCGAGGAGATGCTGCGCAAGCTGGCCCAGGATGTGCTCGGCACCACCCAGGTGAACTACCAGGGGGATGTGTACGATTTTGGTAAACCTTTTACCCGGATGACGGTTTTCGATTCCATTCTGCACTTTAATCCCGACATTGACCCGGTGAAGCTGGGGGATCTGGACGGCGCGCGTGCCATTGCGCAAGGGCTGGGCATTCCTCTCAAGGACAGCTATGGTCTGGGTAAGGTACAGATCGAGATCTTCGAGAAGACGGTGGAGCACCGTCTGAAAGATCCGACCTTTATTACCGAATATCCGACTGAGGTCTCGCCGCTGGCCCGTCGGATGGACGACAATCCATTCGTGACCGAGCGTTTTGAATTCTTTGTCGGTGGCCGCGAGATTGCCACTGGCTTCTCGGAGCTGAACGATGCGGAAGACCAGGCGGAACGTTTCCGCCAGCAGGTGGCCGAGAAGGACGCCGGTGACGACGAGGCAATGTTCTACGACGAGGACTATGTGACGGCGCTGGAACATGGTCTGCCGCCAACCGCCGGTGAAGGGATCGGTATTGATCGGTTGGTAATGCTGTTTACGGATTCACCTTCCATTCGGGATGTGATCCTGTTTCCGCACATGCGTCCCCAGGGACGGTAAGCCTTTTCAGGGGCACGGTTTGTGCCCCGATTGTGCGGGTGAAGTGGGAGAGCGACACATAACAAACCTCCGTGAGTGGAGGAACCGGGCTGAATTAACAAGGCTGACTGTGTCCATGAGTAGTGCAATTCAATACCAGGGAAGAAAGGCGCGTCGCGCTGGCAGTGAACAGCGTCGCCAGGCGATTCTGGAAGCGGCGCTGAATATCATCGTCAAAGAGGGAATCCGTGCGGTACGCCATCGGGCCGTGGCCCGTGAGGCGGATGTCCCCCTCTCTGCAACGACCTACTACTTCAAAGATATCTCCGACCTGATCGCGGATACCTTCACCCTGTTCGCTGAGCGGGCATTGAAGGACGTGATCGAACCGTTCAAGGAGCGGGCCTTTGCCCTGCTGTCGCAGTTCTCCCGCGAAAGCCTGGCAAACACGCAAGAGCGCCAACGCCTGATCGACCAGATGGGCTCCATGATGGCGGCCTTTATCGTCGATGAGCTGAACAACCGTCGCGGCCACCTGGTGGCCGAGCAGGCCTTCCTGCAGGAAGCGATTCTGGACAGCCGCCTGCGCGAGCTGGCAGACCTGTATCTGCACCAGCAAATGGAAAGCCTGATCATCGCCACGGAGTTGTTCGGCAGCGAGAATCCGCGACTGGATGCAGAGCTGATTCTGATGACCATGATGTCCATCGAGCAGCGTCTGCTGGTCCATCCGGAAAAAGTGGCCGAGGATTTCGTGCAGGTGCGCATGTGCAACCTGCTGGAAAAACTGCTTCCCCATGGCTGACGGTAATACCCAGAGCGTGCAGCTGGAGCCAGGCTGGAAACAACACCTGGCCGCGGAGTTCCAGCAGGACTACATGGCCCGGCTGCGCGCCTTTCTCGCCGAGGAAAAACGGGCCGGCAAGACGGTTTTCCCGCCCGGCCCGGATATCTTCAATGCCTTCAATCTGACGCCTTTCGACCAGGTGAAGGTGGTGATTCTGGGCCAGGACCCGTACCACGGGCCCAACCAGGCACACGGCCTGTGCTTTTCCGTGCAGCGTGGGGTCAAAACGCCACCGTCGCTGGTCAATATCTACAAGGAAATCCACCGGGACCTGGGCATCGAACCGCCGGGCCACGGGAACCTGACCCACTGGGCCGAGCAGGGGGTATTGCTGCTCAATGCGGTGCTCACCGTGGAAGCCGGTCAGGCCGCCTCGCACCAAAAGCAGGGTTGGGAGCAGTTTACCGACCAGGCCATCGAACACCTGAATCGTGAGCGTGAGGGGCTGGTGTTTCTGCTCTGGGGCAGTCATGCCCAGAAGAAAGGCAAGCTGATTGACCGCAACAAACACTGCGTGCTCACCGCGCCGCACCCTTCACCCCTGTCCGCCCACCGGGGATTCCTGGGCTGCGGCCATTTCTCCCGCGCGAATCAGTACTTGCTGCAACAAGGCAAGACCGCCATCGATTGGGCCGTCCCGGAATAGGCAACTGCAAGCCTCAAGCGTCAAGCTACAATGCGAATCAGGCTTTGGCGCCTCACGATAAGCGATGGCGCCGCGCCGGTGCGTAAGGTTTTTGTGGGAAGCGATGTTCACAACGCTTCCCTCAATTCACTCAGCGCGGGGCAGGGCCCTTTCTACAGGCATGGCCTTTCCCGTGTTGCAGCTTGAAGCTTGGAGCTAGCCCCTGGCCGCTGTACCATCCTTGCCGAATTACGCCCAAGGAGTTGTTGTGTCTGACTGCGTGCTGTTTTCCGAACTCGAAACCCGCTGTGGCCGTGTGATCGCCCGGGCCACCCTGAATGCCCCCAAATCCCTGAACGCGCTGAGCCTGGAGATGATCCAGGTCCTGAGCAAGCAGCTCGATGCGTGGGAGCAGCGTGAGGATGTGGTGGCCATCTGGCTGGATGGGGCGGGCGGCAAGGCGTTTTGTGCCGGGGGCGATATCGTGCAGATGCACAAGTCCATGGTGAAACACGCCGGCCAGGGCCGTAACCCATTCACCGAGCAGTATTTCGCCGAGGAATATGCCCTGGACTACCGCATCCATACCAGCCGGATTCCGGTGGTCGTGTTTGGTGATGGCATTGTCATGGGCGGCGGTATGGGGTTGTTGCAGGGGGCGGCATTCCGTCTGGTGACGCCCCGTTCGCGGATGGCCATGCCGGAAATCACTATTGGCCTGTTCCCGGATGTGGGCGGCAGCTGGTTCCTCAACCGGCTGCCGGGCAAGGCCGGGTTGTTCCTCGGGCTCACCGGTGTGCACATCAATGGCCGTGAAGCGGTGGAAATCGGCATGGCCGATCGCATGGTCGACGGGGATGCGGACAACCTGCTGGCCGCCCTGGCGGAGCAGGATTTCAGCGATGATGTGACGGACAACCGCGCGGTGCTGTATCGCCTGTTCAAGCAGCAGGCGGCTGACATGAGCGAGCTGCCCCATCCGCTGATCGATCACCTGCCACAGATCAACCGCCTGTGTGACGGCGAGAGCCTGCCGGTGGTGGTGGAGCAGTTGCTTTCCGCCCGCGAACGCGATGCCTGGCTGGACAAGGCGCTGGGCAACCTGGAGCGGGGCTGTCCGCAGACCGCACATCTGGTGTGGGAGCAACTGGCCCGTTCCACCTATTACTCACTGGCGGACGTCTTCCGCATGGAGTGGTGTCTGGCGGTGCAGTGCTCCCTGCATGGCGATTTCCGTGAAGGGGTCCGTGCCCTGCTGATCGACAAGGATGGCAAACCCGCCTTCCGCCATCGCAGCGTCAGCGAGGTGCCGAGGGCGTATATTGATGGCTTCTTCGAGTGCCCGGCGCCGAAACACCCTTTAGAGGCAATTAATAGTTAATAATGAATAATTAATAGTTGCGCGAGCTAGCTTTTCTAGGGCTATGAACGCAAGAGGCCGCGTCCAAAACTTGGGCGCGGCCTCTTGCGTTTGGGAACCACAAAACCTTGTTTGCGGCGTTATTAATTATTCATGATTCACTATTAATTGAAGTCTCACTCTTTCCACGGCAAGGAATAAGGCAACGCCCCAAGCTGGCTGTCCAGCGCCTGTTCCTCCCGGAACAGCACGCCATCCGTATCCCGGCGCAGAACCACCAGCGCAGCACGGCCCTGTGGGGGGCGGGCGGCGCTGACCACTTCGCCGGCGGCTTTGCCGTTGCTGTCGCGCAGGGTTTCGCCCGGTAACAGGTCCACGTCCGCGGTGTAGTCGATCCGCTGCATACGCTGCTTGAGCTTGCCCTTGAAGTGCATGCGGGCGACCACTTCCTGGCCGGTGTAGCAGCCTTTCTTGAAGTTCACGCCGGCGGTGACGTCGTAGTTGAGTACCTGGGGCAGGAACAGGTCTTCCGCGCCGGGGTAGACCATGCCTTCACCGGCATCGATGTCCGCCTGCAGCCAGCCGTTGGCGCCAGTCGTGGCCCGGTCGGTGGCCAGCGTCTGCCAGAGGGTTTCGGCGTCATCCTGTTGCACGATCAGCAGGGCATGATCGGTGAAGGGGTAGCGCAGCCACAGACCCTGATTGGTGTGGGCGCTGCCGCCGTGGTCGGGGGCGTCGGCGGGCAGGTTGCCCGCCAGGCCCAGCACGACAAGGTGCGGGTCCACGCTGAAGTCCGCCTTGGCGCGCAGCCGGTATTTCATCAGCGCCTTGATCACCGCTTCACTCAGATCGGCAGGGCAGAGCAACAGGTAGTCATCACCATCGCGAATCAGGCGGACACTGATCAGGCCGCGTCCCTTCAGGCTCAGGTGCATGCCGGTGCGGTGGCCCTGTTGGTCTACCTCGCGCAAATCACAGGAGACCTGACCTTGCAGATAGTGACCGGCTTCCTCGCCGTGGACGCGGACTACGGCCAGGTGGTCGCAATGACTCAGGTAGGGGGCATCGGCACTGTCGGCCAGGGTTTGGGAGGCGATAAAATCGGACCAGCTCATGGGGCTCCTGCAGAACGGAATGACACGAAGAGTCGAGAAATCATCAGGCATGATAGATAATGCGCGCACGGTCTGAAAGCCGTGCCGGAGTTTCTGATCAGGATAATGCACGAATGAGTAATGAAGACCTGAAACGCAAGTACCGTTGGCAGTGCCGCCGGGGCGCCTCAGAGGTGGAGATGGTGCTGTACGCGTATCTGGACGATCACTTTGATAACGAGTCGCCGGAGCATCAGGCCTGGTTCCCGACGCTGC
>JAZAJX010000094.1:0-4020 GCA_036230225.1 Pseudomonadota bacterium
CTCGCGAACCCGAAACTGTTCAACGAGATGTGCCGCGACGAGAACGGCGAAGTGATCCAGGGCTCTCTGGCCCGCGTTGAGCCGGAAGGCCAGCAGATGCGCATGTGGGAAGCCATTGAAACCTACATGGAGCGCAAGCAGCCGCTGATTATCATCGCTGGTGCGGATTACGGTCAGGGTTCCTCCCGTGACTGGGCTGCCAAGGGGGTGGCCCTGGCTGGTGTGGAAGTGATCGTGGCGGAAGGCTTCGAGCGTATTCACCGTACCAACCTGATCGGCATGGGCGTCATGCCCCTGCAGTTCGAGGAAGGCACTACCCGCAAGACCCTGGCGCTGGATGGCACCGAGATCTATGACGTGGAAGGTGACCTGTCGCCGCGCGCTACCCTGACCCTGGTGATCACGCGCAAGAATGGTGACGTGGAGCGAGTGCCGGTGATCTGCCGACTGGATACTGCGGAAGAGGTGTCCGTGTATACCAACGGCGGCATCCTGCAGAAGTTCGCCAAGGAGTTCATGGCGGAAGCGAGCTAAGGGGATCCGTAGAGCGGAAATGGGCGTCAGTCCATCTCCGCTCTACGGGCCGGCTTTTCCGTCGGAGCCTGCCTGCGGGCGATCTTTTGTTGGCAGGCAGGTTCCCGCAAAAGCTCTCTGTATATCCAACCCCGCCGGTATCACCGCCGGGGTTTTTTTGAAGGAGCAATATCATGGCTCATGCACCACAGATTAAAATCCCCGCCACCTACATGCGTGGCGGTACCAGCAAGGGCGTTTTCTACAGCCTCAAGGACCTGCCGGAAGTGGCTCAGGTACCTGGCGAAGCCCGAGACAAGATCCTGCTGCGGGTGATCGGCAGCCCCGATCCCTATGGCAAGCACACCGACGGCATGGGGGGCGCCACCTCCAGCACCAGCAAGAGTGTGATCCTCTCCAAGAGCGAAAAAGCGGATCACGACGTGGATTACCTGTTCGGGCAGGTCTCCATCGACAAGCCGTTCGTGGACTGGAGCGGTAACTGCGGCAACCTGACCGCGGCCGTCGGTTCCTTCGCCATCAGTAACGGCCTGGTGGAGGCGGACCGTATTCCGGAAAACGGCATCGCCGTGGTGCGTATCTGGCAGGTCAACATCCAGAAAACCATCGTCGCGCACGTACCGATTACCAACGGTGAAGTGCAGGAAACCGGTGACTTCGAGCTGGATGGCGTGACCTTCCCGGCAGCAGAGGTGCAGGTAGATTTCATGGATCCGGCAGACGGGGAGGGCGCCATGTTCCCCACCGGGAATGTGGTGGACGAGCTGGAAGTGCCCGGCGTCGGCACCTTCCCGGCCACCATGATCAATGCCGGCATTCCCACCGTTTTCGTGAATGCAGAAGATATTGGCTACACCGGGACCGAACTGCAGGGCGACATCAACGAGAACAAGGATGCCCTCAAGATGTTCGAAACCATTCGTGCCTACGGCGCCAAGCGCATGGGCCTGATCGAGAACATCGAAGAAGCGGAAGCCCGCCAGCACACCCCCAAGGTGGCCTTCGTCGCCAAACCGAAGACCTACACCGCCTCCAGCGGCAAGGAAATCGGCGAGGGGGATGTGGACCTGCTGGTACGTGCGCTGTCCATGGGCAAGCTGCATCACGCCATGATGGGTACTGCGGCGGTGGCCATCGCCTGTGCGTCTGCGGTCCCGGGTACCCTGGTGAACCTGGCGGCGGGTGGGGGAGAGCGCGACAGCGTCACCTTCGGCCACCCCTCCGGTACCCTGCGCGTTGGCGCTGGTGCCAAGGAAGTGGATGGCCAGTGGACTGCCACCAAGGCCAGCATGAGCCGCAGTGCCCGTGTATTGATGGAAGGGAATGTTCGCATCCCCGGTGATTGTTTCTGATCGTCGTCCCGTCGCTCTGGGCGTCGGCACCTTTGATGGGGGCGGCGCCTGGACACGCTAAAGCGTTATCAAGACCCTCCCCACCTGAACTTGACCGCAGCTCTCTTGGGGGGGATTCTGAAAGCCTGCCCAATCCAGGGGAGGTCCTATGTGTGCCAATGCCGATCGCAATGAGCGGCCGAATTATGACCCGGAACTACAGGCGATAGCCGACTACGTTCTGGATTACCAGATCGACTCCCAAGAAGCCTGGAGCACCGCTCAATACTGCCTGATGGATAGCCTGGGGTGTGGCTTGCTGGCCCTTCGTTTCCCCGAGTGCACAAAACTTCTTGGCCCCATGGTTGAGGGCACGCAGGTGCCCAACGGGGCCCGTGTTCCCGGCACGCCCTATCGGCTGGATCCCGTTAAAGCCGCCTGGGACATCGGTGCGATGGTTCGGTGGCTGGATTATAACGATACCTGGCTGGCGGCAGAGTGGGGTCACCCATCCGATAATCTGGGTGCCATCCTGGCAGTAGCTGACCATCTTTCCCAGAAGCGCCTGGCCATGGGGAAGGAACCGCTGGTCATCAACGATGTGCTGGATGCCATGATCCGCGCGCATGAGATCCAAGGTGTCCTGGCGCTGGAGAATGCTTTCAACCGGGTAGGGCTGGACCATGTCGTGCTGGTTAAAGTGGCATCCACTGCCGTAGTGGCCAGGCTCATGGACGCGAACCGAGAGCAGCTGCTTTGCGCACTGTCCCATGCCTGGGTAGACGGTCAGCCATTGCGTACCTATCGCCATGCGCCCAATGCAGGGTCACGAAAATCCTGGGCGGCTGGTGATGCGGCCAGCCGTGCAGTTCAGCTGGTTGATATTGCCATGCGAGGTGAAATGGGGATCCCGGGGGTGCTGTCGGCAGGACAATGGGGGTTTTATGACGTCCTGTTTTCCAAAACGAATAAGGATCAAAAGATCAAGCCTGAGTCTGAGCGTCAATTCCGCTTCCCCCAGGGTTACGGTAGCTATGTGATGGAGAATATCCTTTTCAAGCTGAGTTACCCCGCAGAGTTTCATGCCCAGACAGCTTGCGAGGCGGCCGTTGCATTGCATCCACAGGTAAAGGGCCGTCTTGATCAAATAGACAGAATCGAGCTGACGACCCACGAATCAGCCATTCGCATCATCTCCAAGCAGGGGCCCTTGGCAAACCCGGCTGACCGGGACCATTGCCTGCAATATATGGTGGCCGTACCGCTCCTTACCGGCGAACTCAATGCCGAGCATTACGAGAACCGGTTCCATCAAGCCCACCCGGAGATAGATCGACTGCGTGACAAGATGCAGGTCGTGGAAAGTCGCCAGTACACAAGGGATTATCTGGATCCCGGCAAGCGGTCCATTGCCAATGCCATCCAGGTGTTCTTTGCGGACGGCACCTATACGGACAAGATAGCCGTCGAATACCCCATTGGGCATCGTCGGCGGAGAAAGGAGGGAATGCCTGTTCTGGAACGCAAATTCCAGGAAAGCCTCCTGGCGGTTTTTACGGAAACCAAAGCGGCTTTGTTGTTCGGGCAGTGTCGGAGCCCCAGATTTGGGCAATTGCCGGTGAGTGAGCTGATGACGATGTTGTCATCAGGCGGTTTCCCCCCCAACAGAGTGATGGACTGAACCGTGAAGTGTGCATATTTGTAACAGTTCGTCTTCGTCATGAAGAGCACGGATATTCATAGGGGTTATAAATTTTGCACGATATTATTTTAAGCTATTGATTTTATTGACCTTTTTTTCATTCGGCGCTGTACTGTTTGTGTTAACGCATGTTGTTAGATGTTGCCTTGCTGTGTAATCTTGTCGCATAAGTAACCAGTCCTGCCCAAAGATTCCCTCATGGCCAGACTGATAACAACAAGACAGAGGTCACACAGTGCGGCGCAACAACTCCCTTTCCCATGTGTTGCTGGGAGCGGCCCTTACCTTTGGCGCTACCCAATCCCTAGCTCTTCAGGAAATGAGCGATGCATCTATGTCCAAGGTCCAAGGTGCGGGGCTGGCATTCGGCCTGGACGATATTCGATTTCAAATGGCTCCAACCAGTTATATTGAGCAAATTGGTGGTTCACCGGGTTTGAGTACTTCCTTCAA
>JAZAJX010000095.1:0-7772 GCA_036230225.1 Pseudomonadota bacterium
GCCGGGCCGTGGCAGCCGGAACAGGCCGGAATACCGTTGGCAATATCACCACCGCGATAGAGGCTGGCACCCTGCTCCACCCAGTCCGGGTTAGCCTGGCCGGCCTTCGGCGTCTGGGAGGCGTAGAACGCAGCCAGATCTTCCATGTCCTGTTCGCTCAGGTTGGCCACCTGGCCCGCCATGATCGCGTTCTCACGTTTGCCGGACTTGAAGTCCTGCAGTTGCTTGACCAGGTAGGCTTCCCCCTGGCCAGCCAGTTTCGGGTAGGTCGCGATGGCAGCATTGCCATCCTGACCGTGACAGGCGGCACAGGGAGCAGCTTTTGCTTCGCCTGCCTCGGCATCACCAGCCGCCAGGGTCGGGTTGGCTACCACGGCAGCCGCCATCAGCACGAACAGTTTGAAAAACTTCATGGCCTATCCTTTCGTACAGCGTCTTATTTGCTTTTGGACATGTACTCAATCAGAGCACGGTATTCGTCATCGCTACAGTCGTTGCACATGCCTTTCGGGGGCATGGCGTTGTACCCTTCCTTCACGTGCTTCACCAAGGTATCCATGCCTTTATCCAGCAATGGTTTCCAGGCGGCCTCATTGTGCGCCTTGGGGGCTCCGGCAGCGCCGGAAGTATGGCAGAACGTGCAGCTGCTGTTATAGCGTTCTTCCACGGTGGCGGCGCTGTCTGCCCCGGCCATCATGATCAATGCAATACCTGCTACCAAACCCTTCATATCCTACCTCTGCTATGCTGGCGTTACCGCTGGCGAAGTCTGGATTTGCCTTTCCCGTCAAACCCTTGTAGAACGTCGACCGCCCTGGCACTCGCCAGGTTAGGTCAGGCGGCCGGGATTATATACCAGTCTGGCACGCGCCGTCATATTCCATGTGAAGGGTGAGAACCTGTGTGGAGTCTATACGCAGCCGCGTTGCCGCTGAAAATAATGCCAGGCAAGGCGCGGTCCGCAGGGCCTGACGGGTCAAGTTCAAGGACCGCAACACAGCATGGCATTATTTTCAGCGGCAACCCGAAGGGCCGGGCCCCTTTTTCCGCCAGCCCGCGATTGCGCTCGTTTATGTAGAATGGCTACACCTCACAATCGCAATCACGACCTGGCGAAAAAATTGCCTCCGGCGCGGCTGCGTATAGACTCCACACAGGTTCTTAGGTTATGCCACAACATCCCGCTGAAGTCCTGCTCCACCAGGCCCGTTTCCTGCAAAGCGCCCAACGCCTGGACCAGTGCCCTCCTGACGAGGGCCGGGAAGTGGCGTTCGCCGGCCGCTCCAACGCCGGCAAATCCAGCGCCATCAACCGCCTCACCGGGCAAAAAACCCTGGCAAGAACCTCCAAGACCCCCGGCCGCACCCAACTGATCAACTTTTTTGCCCTGGACGAGGAACGGCGTCTGGTGGATCTGCCCGGCTATGGCTACGCCAAGGTGGCCAAGACCAAGCGCAACGAGTGGCAGGAACATCTGGACCACTACCTGGCCGAACGTCAGGTACTGGTGGGGCTGGTGCTGATGATGGATATCCGCCACCCGCTCAAGGAGTTCGACCTGCTGATGCTGGAATGGTCCGCGCAGGCCAATATGCCCATCCACATCCTCATGACCAAGGCGGACAAGCTCAAATTCGGCGCCGCCAAATCCACCCTGCTCAAGGTCCAGAATCAGCTTAAGGGGCACCCCGCCCCACTGAGCCTGCAGTTATTCTCCGCCACCAACGGCACCGGCTGCGACCAGGCCTGGGACAAGCTGGGAGAATGGCTTGAGATAGCAGCACCGGATAGTTGACTTGGTCTGTGGGAGCGGTCGTTCGACCGCGACCTTACTCTGAAACGGGCAATCGCGATCGAACGACCGTTCCCACAGTATTAAAGGGGGGCTGAAATTCGCATCGGGGAGGCCGACTTTTCGCCAGGCAAAAAAAATCCCTGGCAGCAATCTTGGGGGAAGGGAACGACTCGCTGCCAGGGAGGCTTGCCTCCGGCCTCTTTGGGGGAAAAGACCGGAGTAAAACGCAACGGACCGGTGAGGGTACTGGGGGATCGGGGGTTCCGGCCCGTCGCTGGTATAAAGACTGCCGTGTCTGGCAAAAAGTTCCAGCCTCTTGCCCCATTTTTTTGCTCGACTGTCGATCTACGTCACAAAACTGGCGCATAAGGGCACCGACGTCCTAACCCCATGGGCACACAATGCCCCCGAATTGTTCAAAGAACGACCTATCCCACTGACGAACAAGCACTAATCCGCCAAACGTAAAAACTGGCACAGCGATTGCTTTGCTTATGGGTATCGGCAACGAAGAATAACGATTTGCGAGTGTCTGCCCTGACCGGCAGACAAAAAAAATCCCTGGCAGCAATCTTGGGGGAAGGGAACGACTGTGCTGCCAGGGAGGCTTGCCGCCCCAACCTCTGGGGAGAGATTGGGGAGTCCAAATACGCTACGGATCGACGAGGGTACTGGGGGATCGGGGGGGTGCCAATCCGTAGCTATTCTTTGTGACCGCACCGTTTTTCCGAAAGTTCCTGCCCGTTTCACCTTTTACATTTTTTACAGAACAAGCTGCGAGCGCCTAGCTTTTAGCTTCTACGCGATTGTCGGCAAGCGCCACATCCCCGCACTTTTCGCCGCGATTCACCCCAACCCCAAAACATCCCGAAAGGCGGGCACAGCCTCAAGGCCTCCCCCACGTAATGTCGCGACTCAGCTAGCAGCTAGAAGCTCGCAGCTGTCTTATTGCTTCCACGGCTCGCCCTGGGTGCCTTTCATCCGTTTCAGATCCCGGTGCATCGCCGCCTTGGCCAGCATATGGGCTGACACCGGCGCGGTAATGAACAGGAACAGGGTAATCAGCACCTCGTGGAGCTGCAGCCCGCGCTCCTGCCAGGAAAAGAACAGCAGCGATGCCACAATGGTGCCGCCCACTCCCAGGGTGGTGGCCTTGGTCGGGCCGTGCAGCCGGGTATAGAAATCCGGCAGCCGCGCCAGGCCAATGGAGCCGACCAGGGCGAACACACCGCCGATGATCACGCACGCGGACACCAGCCATTCAATCACTACATCCATCGTTTATCCTCTCCACACACCCCATCAGGGGGCGCGTTATTCGATAATGTCACCACGGGTCACATACTTGGCCACCGCCACCGTGCTCACGAAGCCGATCAACGCGATCAGCATGGCCGCCTCGAAATACAGCTTGCTGTCCACCTGGATGCCATACACCACGATCAGGGCAATGCTGTTGATGTACATGGTATCCAGGGCCAGCACACGGTCCGGCAGGCTGGGACCGGCAATCAGCCGGTACAGGTTCAACAGCCAGGCCAGGGTGAGCAACGACAGGGCAATGGTCAGCGCCGTCTCTAGCATTCGAAAATCTCCTTCAGCGGGCGCTCGTAGCGCTGCTTGATCTCTGCCACCAGGGCCGCCGGATCATCCACATCCAGGGCATGGACCAGCAAGGTCTTGCGATCCGGACTCACATCCGCGGACACCGTCCCCGGGGTCAGGGAAATGGTGCTGGCCAGCAGAGCAATGGCGAAGTCATCCTCGATCGCCAGCGGCAACTCCACGAACCCCGGACGAATCACCCGCAACGGCCCCAGCACCTTGATGGCCACGGACACGTTGGCCACGATGATGTCGTAAAGCACCACCACCACGAAGCGCGCCAGTTTCGGCAGATTGCGCACTTTCGGCACATTCGGCCAGAACGGCCGGGTGCCCAGTGGCAGCAGTATGGCCAGTATGGCCCCCAGCACCGCGTGCCCGGCGGTAAAACCGCTCAGCAGCATCCAGGCCAGCCACAGAATCAGACTGAGACTGGGATAGGGCAGGATCCGTTGCCATACCGTGTTCATGCCTCACCTCCCAGCACCGCGTGAATATAATGTTCCGGCGCCAACAGCTGTGCCGCCACCTCACCGGCGAATTGCAGCAAGGGCTCCGCATAGATCGTCATCAACGGCGCCGCCAGCATCAGCCAGAGCAGCGCCAGCAGATGTCGGCGGGCCGGACGCAGACCGCTGCCGGCGCCAGTGGTCCGCCAGAACACCAGGGACCCGGCCCGACTCAGGGCAATCAGGCCGCACAGCCCGGCCACCAGCAGCAGCACCCAGTAGAAAGGCTCGGGCACCACACTCAGCAGCGCCACCTTGCCCACGAACCCGGACAGGGGAGGCAGGCCGACCACCGCAATGGCCGCCACAAAAAACAGCAGCGACAGGCGCCCGCCATCCAGGATCTGCGGCCCCGCCTGGAGGGCATCACCGGCCTCGCCCCGGCCCCGGGCCACCAGATCCACCAGCAGGAACAGCGCCCCGCAGATCAGGGTGGAATGCACCAGGTAGTAAAGGGCCGGGCCAATGGCGCCAAGGTCACCATAGGCCAGGGAGGCCACCAGGGTGCCCACCGACATGACCACCAGATAGGCCACCAGCGCGCCCAGACGCCGGGCACCGAGCACACCGATACAGGCCAGTGCCAGGGTCCCCAGGGCCAGCCACCACAGTGCCGGCTGCCCCAGCCCGGCAAAGGGCCCGTCTGCAAACGCCAGCGCATACACGCGCAGAATCGCGTAGAAACCCACCTTGGTCATGATCGCAAACAGGGCCGCCACCCCGGCGGTGGCACTGGCGTAGGTGGCCGGCAGCCAGAAATACAACGGGAACAATGCCGCCTTAAGGCCGAACACCACCCACAGCACCAGCACCGCCACCCGCAGCAGCGTGGCATCACTGCCGGTGAGCGCCTGGGCCTTCACCGCAAAATCCGCCATGTTCAGGGTGCCGGTGGTACCGTAGATCAAGCCCAGGGCGATCAGGAACAGGGCCGACCCCACCAGGTTCAGGACCACATAGTGCAGCCCCGCCTTCACCCGTTGCGGCCCCTGGCCGTGCAGCGCCAGACCGTAGGAGGCAATCAGCAGCACCTCGAAGAACACGAACAGGTTGAACAGGTCACCCGTGAGAAAGGCCCCGTTGATGCCCATGAGCTGGAACTGGAACAGGGCATGGAAGTTGGGCCCGCGCCGGTCATCACCGCAGCTGGCATAAAGCAGCGCGGGGAAGGCCAGCACTGCGGTCAGCAGCAGCATCAGGGCGCTGAGCCTGTCCAGCACCAGCACGATGCCGAACGGCGCCTGCCAGTTGCCCAGCGCATAGACGGTGATGTCGCCGTGCCAGGCCTGACCGATCAGCACCACCCCCACCGCCACCAGCGCGGCGCCGGACAGCAGGCCGGTCATGCGACGCAGGCGATGGCGCTCGCGCACTTCCAGCAACAGCAGCATGCCCGCCAGCGCCGGAATCAGGATCGGCGCAATGATCCAATGGCTCATGACTGCCCCCCGTCATCCTGTTTGCCATCCACATGATCGCTGTGCTGCTCACCCTGACTGCGCAGGGCCAGCACCACCAGAAAGGCGGTCATGGCAAAGCCGATCACGATGGCGGTCAGCACCAGCGCCTGGGGGAGCGGGTCCGTGGGGTTGTCACTCATGCCCACCACGGCCACCTGGTTGGTCACCAGCCCGCCCATGGCGAACAGAAACACGTTGACGCCGTAACTCAGCAAGGTCAGCCCCAGCACCACCGGGAAGGTCCGGGCCCGCAGACACAGGTAGACCCCTGACGCCACCAGCACCCCGATAATAATTGCCACCAGCAGTTCCATCAGGCGGTCTCCTTCTTGTCATCCAGCAGCGACAGCTTGCCCAGGTTGGCGAGGATCAGCAGCGTCGCCCCCACCACGGTGAGGAACACGCCGATATCAAACAGCATGGCCGTGGCCAGTTCGAACTTGCCGATCACCGGCAGGGACACATAGGTAAAGGAGCTGGTCAGGAACGGGGCGTCGAACACCCAGCTGCCCACCCCGGTCAGCCCCGCCATCATCACCCCCAGCGCCACTACCGGGTGGTAGTCACCGGGCATGCGGCTGTGCACCCAGGCCACCCCGGAAGCCACGTACTGCAGCACCAGCGCCACCGAGGTAATCAGCCCCGCCACAAACCCGCCACCGGGCAGGTTGTGCCCGCGCAGGAAGATATAGACGGCAATCAGCAACGCCAGCGGCAGCAGGGGCCGGGAAATGGTCACCAGCACCAGCGGGTGGGCGTCCCGGGACCAGGGCCGGCCCAGAGAGTCATACTTGGCGGACGCCAGCTTCAGGTCCCGGATCAGGGCATAGATCCCCATGGCAGCGATCCCCAGCACGATGATCTCGCCGAAGGTATCGAAGCCCCGGAAGTCCACCAGAATCACGTTGACCACATTGGTGCCACCGCCGCCGGGCTTGCTGTTATCCAGGAAGAACTGACTGATGGTCTGGGTGTCACCGGTCATCACCAGGAAGGCCAACACGGCCACCCCGGCGCCACAGATCAACGCCAGCAGCACATCCCGCACCACGCGGATGGCAGACGATTCCGCCTGGGTCCGCACCGGCAGGAAATACATGGCCAGCATCAGCAGCAGCATGGTCACCACTTCCACCGACAACTGGGTCAGGGCCAGGTCCGGCGCGGAAAAACGCACGAACAGCAGCGACACCATCAGCCCCACCACGCTCAGACACATGATCGAGGTCATCCGGTGGCGGTGCAGCATGGTGGTCAGGAACGCCCCTACCACCAGCATGGCGGTACACAGGATCGCCACCCCGTCCATGGGCAGCATGTCCCCGGACAGGGAGATCCGGCTTAACGGCCACAACTGGGTCAGCAGAATCAGCGCCACCAGCGTGACTGCCCAGGCCACATAACTTTGCAGGGAGCCGTTTTGCAGCCGCTCGGTAACCGCCGCAGCCCCGCGGCCCAGCGTCTGGATACGCCCCTCGAACACCTGCTTGGCATCCACCTCCGGCAGGCGGGCCCACAGATCAAACAGTCGCCGCCGCTGGCTGTAGATGAAGATACCGCCAAACAGGGCCACGAAACTCATCACCAGCGGCAGGTTGAAACCGTGCCAGATCGCCAGATGATAGTCCGGCAACTCGCCGCCCAGGGTAGCAGTGGCCGCCACCGCCAGCAGACCCGCCACGGTGATGGCCGGGAACACCCCCACCGCCACACACAGGGCCACCAGAATCTCCACCGGCACCTTCATGTAGCGCGGTGGCTCATGGGGCGGGTACTTGGGCAGGTTTACGGGCTCACCATTGAAGAAGACATCGTGAATAAAGCGCGCCGAATAGGCCACCGAGAACACCCCGCCCAGGGTCGCGCCCACCGGCAGAATCCAGCTCAGGGCCCCCAGCTGCTGGGATTGCAGGGTTTCGGTGAAAAACATCTCCTTGGACAGGAAGCCGTTCAGTAACGGCACCCCGGCCATGGCCGCCGACGCCACCATGGCCAGCACCGCCGTATAGGGCATGTATTTCCACAACCCGTTGATACGGCGCATGTCACGGGTGCCGGTCTCGTGATCGATAATCCCCGCCGCCATGAACAGGCTCGCCTTGAAGGTGGCGTGGTTGATGATATGGAACACCGCTGCCACCGCCGCCAGCTCACTGTTGAGACCGAACAACAAGGTAATCAGGCCCAGGTGGCTGATGGTGGAATAGGCCAGCAGCCCCTTCAGATCATGCTGGAACAGGGCCACGAAGGCCCCCCACAACAGGGTCAGCATGCCCGCCAGGGACACCAGTTCGAACCACAGGTCGGTGCCGGCCAGGGCCGGGTAGAGACGGGCCAGCAGGAACACCCCGGCCTTCACCATGGTAGCGGAATGCAAGTAAGCGCTTACCGGCGTGGGCGCTG
>JAZAJX010000096.1:0-27032 GCA_036230225.1 Pseudomonadota bacterium
GAACATCTTGCCCTCGCCGAACAGGTCGCCGACCACATTCATGCCGTCCATGAGTGGCCCTTCGATCACGTGCAGGGGGCGAGCGGCGTTCTGGCGGGCCAGTTCCGTATCCTCTTCCACATAGTCGGCAATACCTTTTACCAGGGCATGCTCAAGACGTTTCTCCACCGGCCATTCGCGCCAGGCAAGGTCTTCTTTCTTGGCTTTTTCTCCGCCGCTGCCCCGGTATTTTTCCGCCAGGTCCAGCAGGGCTTCGGTGCCGTCTTCACGGCGGTTGAGAACCACATCTTCCACGGCTCGGCGGAGTTCGTCGGGAATATCCTCGTAAATGGCCAGCTGGGTCGGATTCACAATCCCCATGTCCATGCCGTTCTTGATGGCGTGGTAGAGAAACACCGCATGGATGGCTTCGCGAACGGTATCGTTGCCGCGGAAGGAGAAACTCACGTTGGAGACGCCGCCGGAAATCATGGCGTGGGGCAGGGTGCGCTTGATATCAGCCACTGCCTCAATGAAGTCCACCGCGGAGTTGTTGTGTTCCTCAATGCCGGTGGCGATGGCGAAGATGTTGGGGTCGAAAATGATGTCTTCCGGCGGGAAGCCCACTTCCTCGGTAAGCAATTTGTAGGCGCGGGTACAGATATCGACTTTCTGCTGACGGGTCTCAGCCTGGCCTTCCTCATCGAAGGCCATGACAATCACGGCAGCACCGTACCGACGCAGCAGGCGGGCCTGATGAAGGAAGGGTTCTTCGCCTTCCTTCAGAGAGATGGAGTTCACCACCCCCTTGCCCTGGATGCATTTCAAACCCGCTTCGATCACCTCCCATTTGGAGGAGTCGATCATGATCGGCACCTTGGCAATCTCGGGCTCAGAAGCCACCAGATTGAGGAATTTCACCATGCACTCGGCGGATTCCAGCATCCCCTCATCCATGTTGATATCGATGATCTGGGCGCCATTTTCAACCTGGTCCCGAGCCACATCCAGGGCCGTGTCGTAATCTTCCTCCTTGATCAGGCGCAGAAAACGCTTTGAACCCGTGACGTTGGTCCGCTCACCCACATTGACGAACAGTGAGTCCTTGGTGATGGTGCAGGGTTCGAGGCCTGAGAGCCGGCAGGCGACGTCGATCTCGGGGAGTTGACGGGGCGGCAACCCTTCAACCGCTTCGGCCATGGCGGCGATATGTTCCGGTGTGGTGCCACAGCAGCCACCGATAATATTGAGAAAGCCTTTTTCCGCCCAGCTGCGGATTTCGCGGGCCATGGTGGCCGCATCCAGGTCGTATTCCCCCATCTCGTTGGGAAGGCCGGCATTGGGGTGGGCAGACACATAGGTTTCAGAAATGCGTGACAGTTCTTCGATATAGGCACGCAGCTCCATGGGGCCCAAGGCACAGTTGAGTCCGATACTGATAGGCCGGGCGTGGCGCAGAGAGTTGTAGAATGCCTCGGTGGTCTGGCCGGTCAGGGTGCGGCCGGAGGCATCAGTGATAGTGCCAGAGATCATCACCGGCAGGTCCAGGCTGTTTTCGTAGCAGTACTGGTCCACCGCGAATACCGCAGCCTTGGCATTGAGCGTGTCAAAGATGGTTTCTATCAGGATAAGGTCAATGCCGCCTTCCACCAGGCCGTCCAGGGCCTCCAGGTAGGCTGCCACCAGCTGGTCAAAACTGGTGTTGCGGTAGCCCGGATCGTTCACGTCCGGGCTGATGCTCGCCGTGCGGTTGGTGGGGCCCAGTACCCCGGCGACGTAGCGGGGCTTGTCAGGGGTGGAGGCCTCATCGGCCGCCTCGCGGGCCACCCGGGCCGCTGCCACGTTGATCTCCCGTGCCAGATCCTGCATGTCGTAGTCAGCCATGGCGATGGACGTGGCGTTGAAAGAGTTGGTCTCGATGATGTCGGCACCCGCGTCCAGATACCCCTTGTGCAGTGCCTTGATGCGCTCTGGCTGGGTAATGCACAGCAGATCATTGTTGCCCTTGAGGTCGCTGGGCCAGTCGGCGTACTGGCTGCCGCGGTATTCCTCTTCAGAGAACTTGCAGCGCTGAATCATGGTGCCCATGCCGCCATCCAGAATCAGGATGCGATCTTGTAGTTGGGCGGTCAGTGGCGCACGCACACTCTTGGACATTGAGGACTCCGACGGGACAGCAAATGTGACCGCAGATTATACCTTTCAGCAGGCCATATACCCAGTCATGGCGCGTGGATTAATGCGTTGCCGGCGAGAAGGGAATGGCTCGGACTAGCCATGACGCCAAGAAGCTTTCATTATGTGTCCAAGTCGGGAGCGGGGCCGGTATCGCGCCACCTTTTCGGCAGGTGAAACCTTTGTAAAATCCTGTGCCCGCCCGTGAATAACTGCTTGGGCTGATCACGGGAATGGGCATAATTCGCGCTCACTGGATGAGGAGTACGTTTAATGGATCAATATCTGTCTCAGCTTGAGACCTTTGCCAATGAAAACCTGATGCCCTACGCCTGGAACATTGTTGCAGCGCTGGTCATCTTCATTGTCGGTAAATGGATTGTGGGCAAAATCGCCGGCTGGGTGAGCCGGATGTTTGACAAGAAGCTGGATACGGAAGTGGCCAAGTTTCTGGGGAACATCATCCACATTCTCCTGTTTGCCTTTGTCATCATTGCCTCCCTGGATCAACTGGGCGTGGAAACCACGTCGCTGGTGGCGATTCTGGGTGCTGCAGGTCTGGCTGTCGGTCTGGCACTCAAGGACTCCCTCGGCAACTTTGCGGCCGGTGTGATGCTGATCATGTTCAAACCGTTCCGGGTTGGCCATTACGTTGAAGCGGGTGGGACGTCCGGCACGGTTCAGGAAATCCGTATTTTTGCCACCATCATGACCAGCCCTGACAACAAGGTCATTACCGTCCCCAACGGCGCCATCATGAGCGGCAACATCACCAATTACTCCGAAAAACCGACCCGCCGGGTAGATATGGTGTTCGGTGTTGCTTACGATGCGGACCTTTCCGTGGTGAAAAAGATTCTGGAAGAGGTGCTGGCTGCCGATGAGCGGGTTCTCAAGGACCCGGCGCCGACCATCGTGGTGGGCGAACTGGCAGACAGCTCGGTCAACTTCCTGTGCCGTCCCTGGGTCAAGAGTGGCGATTACTGGCCGGTGCTGTGGGAAACCACGGAAACCGTCAAGCGTCGTTTTGATGACGCCGGCATCGGTATTCCGTTTCCCCAGATGGACGTGCATCTGGACAAAAGTGAGTAGAGGAGAGGTTCATGCGCAGTAAGTATCTCGCTGCCATGCTGATTGCCGCCGGTCTGCCGGCGGTGTCGGCAGCGGCCGAGGAGGGGGGCAACGAAGCCAGCAAGTGGTCGGGCGATGTGTCCGTGGGCTTGCTCTTCAAGCGTGGCAATACGGATTCGGATGCCGTTAATGCTCATGCCAACGCGAGCCGTGACAGTGCTCTGTGGCGCCATACCTTCAAGGCAGATGCCAACAACCAGAAAGAGCGGGATCCGGACACGGAAGAGTATAACCGTACCGACGAGAAATATTTTGCGTCCTACAAACTGGATCGCAAGCTCGGTGAAGAGTCCCGTAACTACCTGTTCAATGTGGTGACCTACGAGAAAGACAACTTCTCGGGGTTCCACTATCAGGCCAGCTACGCGATCGGTTTGGGTCGCCGCGTCATTGATCGTGACGCGCACACGCTGGATCTTGAAGCCGGTCCGGGTTATCGCGTGCAGTGTCTCGAGCCCGAGGATTCTTACAGTGATTGTGCGAACACGGAAGAGAGCGCGATCGCGCGTCTGGCGCTGAAGTATCACTGGAAAATCAGTGAGAACGCCGAATTCAAGGAAGAAATCAGCAGCGAAGTGGGTGAGGACTCCACCAGCACCCGCATGGAAACGTCGTTGACCAGCAAGATCAACAGCCACTTCTCTCTGCGGTTGCGCCATCTGCTGGAGCATGAGTCCAAGGTTCCTGCCGGTAGCAAGGAATCGGATCATCAGGTGACCGTGGGCTTGGTCTATACGTTCAAATAAGCCCAAACCAACCTGACCGCAAGCACGAAAGCCCGCCTCAATGGCGGGCTTTTTTTGTGGGTGACCGGGCGTTTTTTTCAGTGCTCTACTGGCTTGGGATTTGAGCACCGGTGATCGTAATCAGGGGGGCTATCCGAGTGGGGGAGGAGACTGTCGGACGGGTTGGTGATTCCTGGGGGCGACGTCGTGCTCGGTCTTATCGCCGGGCCTGCCGTTCAGGCATAAAAAAGGGGAGCCGAAGCTCCCCTTTTTCTGATCCAGAGATCAGCCTTCTTTCAGGGCGGTGGTGATATCCAGTACCGCGCCTTTGCCGTCGCCGAACAGCATCAGAGTGTTGTCCTTGGCGAACAGCGGGTTGGGCAGGCCGGCAAAACCGGCGCTCAGGGAGCGTTTTACCACAACCACGGTCTTGGCTTTGTCCACGTTGAGGATCGGCATGCCGTAGATCGGGCTGCCTTTGTCCTCGCGGGCCATGGGGTTGGTTACGTCGTTGGCGCCCAGCACGATGGCTACATCGGTCTGCTCGAAGGTGGGATTAATGGCATCCATGTCCTTGAGCTGATCGTAGGGCACTTCGGCTTCCGCCAGCAGTACGTTCATGTGGCCCGGCATACGACCCGCAACCGGGTGGATCGCGTAAGCCACTTCCACGCCGGCTGCTTCCAGTGTGTCTGCCAGGTCGCGCACGGCGTGTTGTGCCTGTGCCATGGCCAGACCAAAGCCGGGGACGATGACAACCCGCTGAGCCGTTTCCAGCAGCATGGCGACTTCGTCGGCGGAGGTGGATTTCACCTTGCCCGCATAGACTTCGTCTTCGTCCATGGCTTCGCCGGCTTCCGCCATCACACCGAACAATACATTGGTGAGGGAGCGGTTCATGGCTTTACACATGATGCTGGTCAGGATCAGGCCGGAGGCACCTACCAGGGAACCGGTAATGATCAGGGCGCTGTTGCCCATCACGAAACCGGCAGCAGAGGCCGCCACACCGGAGTAGGAGTTCAGCAGGGCGATCACTACCGGCATGTCCGCACCGCCAATCGGCAATACCAGGAACAAACCCAGAACGGCAGCCGCAGCGACCAGACCCCAGAACACGGCTTCGTTGCCCGGGTTAACCACCAGGTAGCCAATGCCCACCAGAGAGCCGATGAAGAGGACGGCATTGACCAGCTTCATGCCCGGGAAACCCATGGGTTTACCGTCAATCAGCTCCTGGAGCTTGGCAAACGCGACCAGGGAGCCGGTCAGGGTCACCGCACCAATCAGCACGGCAGCACCGGTGGCAATGATGGACACGGTGTCGTTGGCAGAGCCACGGAAGAACTCGGCCGCAGCCACGGAGAAGGAGGCACCGCCACCAAAACCGTTCAGCAGGGCGATCATCTGCGGCATGGCCGTCATCTGCACCTTCTTGGCCATGATGGCGCCAATCAGGCCGCCGACAACAACCCCGGCGATGATGATCTCATAGGTTACAATGTGCTCGTTGAGCAGGGTAACAACGGCAGCCACGCCCATACCGGTGGCGGCCAGCAGGTTACCGCGCACAGCGGTTTTCGGCTTGGTCAGCCCCTTGATGCCCACCACAAACAGGCAGGCGGCGATCAAGTAGGCGATATCAATCCAGTTCTGCATGAATTACTTCCTCTTGAACATCGCCAGCATTCGATTGGTGACCATGAAGCCGCCAATCACGTTGATGGTGGCCAGCACCACAGCGATAAAACCGAGCACGTTGATCAGCATGCCGGAGTCGGAACCGGCGGCAATCAGCGCGCCTACCAGCGTAATCCCGGAAATCGCATTAGAGCCGGACATCAGCGGAGTGTGCAGGGTGGGTGGGACCTTGGTGATCAGTTCCACGCCAAGGAAGATCGCCAGCACGAACAGGGTCAGTTGAGCTACGAAATCCATTATTTTTCCTCCTTGCTGTCTTCCGCTTCTTCAGCCGGCGCTTCGGGCTTGGCCAGGGCGGGCAGGCCGAGAAGGTCGCGCAGGCGGGCCTGGGGCACATCGCCATTGTGACTGATCACGGTTTCAGCAACGATCTCGTCTTCAAAGTCCAGCTGCAGGTCGCCATTGTCGTCGAGCAGCAGGTTGAGGAGGTTTTCCATGTTCTTGCCGAACATCTGGCTGGCATGGAAAGCCACAGAAGAGGGGACGTTCTCGGGACCGATGATGGTGACACCGTGCTTGACCACGGTCTTGCCAGCTTCGGTCACTTCACAGTTGCCACCACGCTCGGCTGCCAGATCGACAATAATGGAACCGGGCTTCATGGCCTTGACCATGTCTTCAGTGACCAGAATCGGGCTCTTGGCACCGGGAACAGCGGCAGTGGTGATGATCACGTCCATGTCCTTGACGACTTCAGTCATCAGTTCACGTTGACGCTTGAGGAAATCTTCACCCTGGGCTTTGGCGTAACCGCCGGAACCTTCGGCTTCCCCGGTATCCAGGTCCAGCTCTACCGGCTTGGCGCCAACAGACAGGATCTGTTCGCGGGCAGCAGGGCGGACATCATAGGCTTCGACAACAGCACCAAGTCGCTTAGCGGTGGCGCAGGCCTGCAAGCCGGCAACACCGGCACCCATGACGAAAACCCGTGAGGCGTTGAGAGTACCTGCGGCGGTCATGTTCATGGGGAACATGCGCTGCGACTCGGCAGCGGCCAGCAGCACGCACTTGTAACCGGCAATCATCGCCATGGAGGAGAGGACATCCATGGCCTGGGCGCGAGTGATACGCGGCACCAGTTCCAGCGCCAGGCCGGTGACTTTCTTGTCGGCCAGGGTCTTGGCGAATTGCGGGTTGGCCAGAGGATCGGTCATGCCGATAACGATCTGGCCGTCCTTGAGCTTGTCCAGATCTTCGTTGCCGTTCTCGGTGTTGCTGCCAGGTGTTTGCACCTGCAGGACAACGTGAGAGGACGCGAAGATTTCGTCGCGATCAACCAGCTTGGCACCGGCAGCTTCAAAAGCGCTGTCAGTGTAGCCAGCGATATCACCAGCGCCACGCTCGATGATGATCTCGACACCTTGTTTTTTCAGCAGTGCGCTGACATTGGCAGGCGTTAAAGCAACGCGCTGCTCGCCAGGGCAGATTTCTTTGGGAACACCGATAATCACCTGCGTTACCCCCGTCTGTGGTTCGCAAATAATCGGCAATCAGGGTGTCAGAGTTGGCAACCCTCACCTTGAAAGCCTCGTTAAACGGTCGCTACATGGGAGCCGACCGACAAGAGCCTGTCTCAGGCCTTTACATCCCGTGTGTGGACAGATGGCCCGAAGGCCCCCATAACAACTCCCACACTGACGAAGGTCGAATACCGCCGGGGTGGGGAATGCAGCAAAGTACCTCGCATCCCATCAGCCGGTGGGTTGCCCTCAACGGTGAAGCAAAGGCCTGAAACAGGCTCTCAGCAGGGTGCTAACCTTATTGTGGCGATGCCACCTTGGCAAATGACAATTCGTTATCGTACCGATAAGCGGGTGGCAAACCGGTACTTTTGTCACTTTCAGAGCGGTCAGTCCACCGGGCTGATGGTTTTTTGATCAACCAGAATCACGTCGGCCTCTTCCTGCATGTGAATAAAGGGGTCGAGAATGGTGTTGCCGCGAACCTCGGCCTCGATAACATGCAAAAATGTGTACGCGCCAAGAAGCTTTCTGGCCAGGAAGATGAATTCCTTCGGCGGCACGTCAAAATGGACCGACAGGGCGTTACGGCTGGCCCGATTCATGATGCGGTTGGGCAGGTTGCTTTTGCCCCAGCAATATTCGCCGTTCTCGTTGAGCACTGACTCCGGGGGCGGGAAACGGTCAGGATCCTGCAGCACCTCAATGGCCTCGAAGCAGAGCGCGCAAAAATCATCCAGCAGCCGGCGTGGCGCGCCACGGGCGAGGAAATCCAGCGCATTGAGCGCTCGAATCAGGCGATCACCATCATGGTAATAGGAGGCACGGATCATCTCCCGACCGGGGCCAAGTACCTCGTTGTCGAAATCACGAATGGCACCAAAATCCAGCAGCACGATCTGGTCCGTTTCCGGACTGTCGCCGAATCGCAACAGGTAGTTGCCGAAATTCGGGTCGGTCTGCATCTTGTTCCACTCGAACACTTCCCGGCAGCACAGCTCCATGATGGCGCGGCCAATAAAGTTGCGGCGCTCCTGGGAGAGCTTCAGCACCGAGGGGTCGGTGACGCTGGTTCCATGCTCGAATGTCATGCACATGATGTTGTGGCTGGAATACTCGGGAATGATCTCCGGGACCACGAAACGGGTATCTTCCGCCAGAATATCGCGGAAATGGCGTGTCGTGTGCGCCTCCAGATCGTAGTCCACCTCCCGTTGCAGCATTTCCCGGACCTCGTCCAGCCACAGGTTGAACTGCTCGGTCATGGGTACCAGGCGGCTCAGCTTGAGCAGCCTGACCAGGGCGCGCATATCCGAATCGATGGCATCTGCCACGCCGGGGTACTGGATCTTGAGAACCAGCTCCTTGCCGTCGGATTTGCGGATGGCCTTGTGAACCTGCGCCAGTGAGGCCGCCCCCAAAGGCGTTTCCTCAATCTCCAGCTCGGCCAGCTTGACCTCGCCAAGCTGACGCTTGAGGTGGCGCTCGATGGAAGGCCATTCCAGCGCGGTGGTCTGGTTTTCAAGAGTGTGCAGGGCCTCGGTGACTTCCTCGGGGAGAAAGTGTTCGCCGAAAAGGGCCATCATCTGGCCGATCTTGACCACTGATCCCTTGAGTTTGCCCAGCTCTTCCACCAGCTCCTGAGCGCGGTCGGAAAGAATCTGCTTGCGACGGGCCTCGCGCTGGTCTTTCGGGGTGAACATGGATCCCGCACTGGCAGTGGCGTACCTGGCGCCGGCAAGAAAACCGGCCTTGGCCATGGAAAAACGCCGCTCGACTGAGCCGGTCTTAACCCGTTTTACGGTTTTTCGTGTCATAGTCGCGAGGAAACTCCGTTTGCCATCCTGAACGCCGGTGGCATTCTAGCGGGTATTGAAGAACGGGTCATTGGCAACACCGTTAGTGCCTGTTGAATTTTGTCTTTTCGCAACAGAACGAGGATGTCGGCATGGGAAGAACCTGGGTATTGCTGCGGGGATTGGTGCGCGAGCAGAGGCACTGGGAGGACTTCCCCGCGCAGTTTCAGGCCAGCGTGCCACAGGATCGGGTTGTCACCGTGGATCTTCCGGGGAATGGGCAGTTCTGGCAGGAGCGCAGCCCGACACGCATTGCCGCTATGGTGGCTCACCTCAGAGAACAGCTGGATCGCGAGGGGCACCCGGCACCGTATCACCTGGTTGCGCTTTCCCTGGGTGGCATGGTCGCTGTCCAGTGGCTTTGCCAGGCCCCCCGTGAAGTGGCATTCGCAGGGCTGATCAATACCAGTGCCAGCCGTTACAGCCCTTTCTGGCGGCGCCTGCGGCCAGGGAATTATGGCCGGTTATTGCGTGATGCGGTCTTCAGTCGTGACCGGCTGCGCAAGGAAGTCGCCATTCTTGAAATTACGTCTAACCTGCGTGACAGGGATTTTTTGCAAGAACTGGCACAGCACTGGGCCGATTATGCCGTTGAACAGCCGGTGTCGGTGAGCAACAGCCTCCGGCAGCTGTTGGCTGCCATGCGTTTTCGCGCACCGTCCGCGTTACCCCATAGTGTGCCGGCCATGATTATCAACGGTGCCGGAGACCGGTTGGTGAGCCCGGCTTGCTCGCAGGTGCTCTCTCAAGCTTGGGAGCTGCCGCTGAAGGCGCATCCCCAGGCTGGCCATGATCTGCCGCTTGATGCGCCGCAATGGCTGATCAACACCCTGATCGAGGGGGTAACAGATTTCGGCGTTTAGTGTGTTGACCGGGGGATAGGGCTCGCCTAGCGTAACTAGAGAACTCATCAGTTCTGAGATAACAATTAACGCGAGATCATTATGGCGACTCCCCAGGAATTGTCCCGGTTCGAGCGAGGCCCGCAGACCCCAGGCGAAAGGGTGTGGTGGGATCGCTACTCCCATGAACGCCTGAATGCCTGGCGGCAGGTTCAGGACCCGCTAGCCGACCGTTGCGCCTCACAGATGCGTTTTGCCCGGCCCTCTGGCCTCCTCGAAGAGGTGGAAAAACGTGCCAGGGAGGAGGGCGGTGATTTCCAGGCCTTTCTCGATCACTGTTACACGGTGCCGTCCTGGGTGGACTTCGACGCCATGGAGCTTGGCCGGCGCATGTATCGCCGTAACGGGGCCTTGCAGGGGCTGGTATTGATGTGCTCCAGCCTGGTTGAGGGCTATGCCCACAACAAGCCGTCCCAGGTGCTGGTGGCAACCGGCCGTCTGCAAAAGGATGTGTCGCGACGGATCTATGAAACCGGTCAGATGCTGCATAACATCGCCGGTGACGATGGAATTCGCCCGGGCGGGTTGGGGCACCGTACGCTGATGGAGGTGCGTTTGCTGCATGCTGCCGTACGCCAGTTTCTGGCCAACAATCCACGCTGGGATACGGCAAAATTTGACCTGCCGATCAATCAGGAGGATATGGCTGGCACCATTCTGGAGTTCGACTTCATGGTGGTGCGAGGGCTGAAACGACTGGGGCTGCAGATTAGCCGTCACGAGCATGAATCCATGCACTATTTCTGGCGATACGCGGGGTATCTGCTGGGGGTGGACGAATCGTTGCTGACTACCACTCTGGAAGAGCAGGAAATCCTGGCCCTGCAGCTAACGTCTCACCTTTATGCGCCGACTCCGGACAGCGAATCCCTCGCCAAGGCATTGCTGCGGGATATGGCCGGCAAGCCCCCCTTTAATCTTTCCTATGAAGTGCTTCTGGGCTTCAGTCGTTACCTGATTGGTGACAAGGTGGCGGATGACTTGAACATCCACAGCTCGGTGTCAGCGGCTACGGCAGTGCGGGTGGTCAAGACAGCCGTCACTGCTGCCAGCCTGGGGGTACGGTTGCTGCCTGATCCGGCGAAGCGGGCACTAGAAGATCTCAATCATCAACTGGGGCGGCGGACCTTGAAGGCCGGGCTGGGTGACAATCCGGCTCGCTGGGGGTTCAAGGCACTCGCCTGAAAAGCACAGCGGCACCTGCAATCGCAGGTGCCGGTGGGCCTTCAGCCCTTGCGGGCGACCTGGTTTTCCCGAATCAGATCCATGTAATCCACCAGGATTTCTCCGGTTTCCCTCACGTAGGGATCCTCATCGATCGCTTCATCACTGCTTTCCGGGTCAAGCGCGCGCTGTTCTTCCATGTCCCGCAGTGCCTTGATGCTGTCCAGCGGGTCTTCACCCCGGGACTGTCGGCGGCGGTTTTCTATGGCGAGTCGCTCCTGATCAAGTGTTTTCTGGGTTTCCGCCCGCTGTTTTTCGTTCAGTGACAACTCGACGCGGTTGCGGTTCTCATCGAGCAATTGGCGCAAGGATTCCACGTAGATGAACTCCGGGTCCTTGCCGATCCGTGCACTGTGTTTTTCGCGCAAGTGTGGCAGATAGGGAACGACATCACTGACTCGCTGAAACTGGGCAGACTCAATTTCATCCCAGGGCAGGGCGTTTGGCAGGGAGCTTTCCCCCACCTCGTCCTTGTCGATCAGTGAAGGCATGTCCACGTCGGGGACAATGCCCAGGTTCTGATTGCTGGAACCGGACACCCGGTAAAACTTGGCATTGGTCATTTTCAGCTTGCCGTGATTCAGGTCCAGCAGGGTTTGAACGGTACCCTTGCCATAAGTCTGGTCGCCCACGATCAGTGCCCGACCATAGTCCTGCATGGCGCCGGCAAAGATTTCCGAGGCTGACGCGCTGAAGCGGTTCACCATGACCGCCATGGGGCCGGCATAGAGCACGCCGGGGAACTTGTCGCCTTCGATGCTGACCCGACCATTGGATTCTCTTACCTGCACCGTGGGCCCCCGATTGATGAACAGGCTGACCAGCTTGTTCACTTCGAGCAGGGAGCCGCCCCCGTTGTTGCGCAAATCGATCACCAGCCCATCAATGTTCTCCTTGCGCAGCTCCACCAGCAGCTTGGCGACATCGCTGGTAGTGCTGGTGTAGTTCGGGTCGCCACGGTGGAAGGCAGCAAAATCCAGGTAGAAGGCGGGAATCTCGATAACCCCGAGCTTCATGGCCTCACCGTTGCGATCAATGGTGATGATGTCCTTCTTGGCGGCCTGTTCTTCCAGCACCACCTTGTTGCGCTCGATGGTGATAGTGCGGGTGTCATGCTCACTGGCACTGCCAGCGGGAATGATTTCCAGGTTCACCTTGGTGCCTTTGGGGCCACGAATCTGGTCCACCACTTCATCCAGACGCAGGCCGATGACGGGTTCCGGCGGTTGATCATCCTGGGAGACACCGACAATGCGGTCTGCCGGTTTCAGCTGGCCGCTCTTTGCCGCCGGGCCGCCCGGGACCAGGCGCACTACCTTGGTATAGCCGTCTTCGTATTGCAGCACCGCCCCGATACCCTCCAGGGACCGGCTCATGCTGATATCGAAGTTCTCCGAGTTGTGCGGGGTAAAGTAGGTCGTGTGCGGATCAAAGGTCTGCGTCAAGGCATTGATATAGACCTGAAACACATCCTCAGGGGTGTTCTGACGAATACGCTTGAGCTGACTCTCATAGCGGCGTGTGAGGCGCGTGCGAATATCCTCCAGGGAACTGTCATTGAGACGCATTGAGAGCACCGCATTCTTGAGTTGGCGATCCCAGATGGCATCCAGTTCGGCTTCGTTCGCTGCCCATGGCGCATCGGCGCGGTCAACCAGAACGGTTTCATCATCATCGAAGCGCAGTGAATCAAGATCATTCTCGATCTTCTTCAGCAGGCCTGTCAGCCGAGTCTCCAGTCGCTCCTGGAAGCGATTGAAGATGGTATAGCCGGCTTCCAGCTGGCCATCGCTAAGCTGATCATCCAGTTTGCCCCGATAGCGATCGAATTCCCGAATATCGCTGGCTAGAAAATACTGACGGTTGGGATCCAGGTCTTTCAAATAACGATCCAACACCTGGCTGGACAGCGCATCATTAAAATCAAGCTGGCGATAGTGATGCTTGAGTTTGGCGGCAATTTCCTCGGCAGCGTCCACCTGATCAGCAGTGGGTTTCAGGTCGCCCTGAATCTGCGGATCGGCACGCAGGCCGCTGAATCCCTGAATGGCTCCCCCAAGCAGAACCAGCGCCAGTGCCATGGGAAAGAATTTTCGAACTAGTGACATGCTGTCTCTCAAACCGTTTTACCTGCAGTATAGACAACCCCATGGGGGTGGTCATTCGCGGTTGTATTCCCTGTTAGACTACCGTAAAAGCGCGAAGTTGCACTGTCACAAACACCACCAATTTACGGTTTTTCAACAATTTAGGCCTGAAAATACGGATTCAGGTTAAACAGACCCTAGCGTACGGGGGATGCTTTGCACAGACTGTTCAGCCTGTTTTTCCTTGCGGGTATCGCCGGAGCGGTGATCCAGCTGATTAGTGGTGATGTGGAGGCACCGGGGCGTTTAATCAATGCCCTCTGGGCCGCCGCCGACCTGGCGGTGGAGGTGAGCCTGGGCTTGATAGGTGTGCTGGCGCTGTGGAGCGGCCTGTTCAAAATGGCGGAAGCCAGTAATCTGGCCGCCAGATTGTCTTCCTGGGTAGAGCCGGTGCTAACCCGTCTGATGCCGGGCGTCAAACAGACTCCCGACGCCTCTGCGCCGGTGTCCATGAATCTGGCCGCCAATATGCTGGGCCTGGACAATGCGGCGACCCCGTTGGGCCTCAAGGCAATGGAGCGTCTTCAGCAGGGTAATCCGCAACCGACCCGAGCCACTGATAGCCAGATCATGTTCCTGGTGCTCAATACCTCTTCCGTCACCCTGGTTCCCGTTACGGTCCTATTGTTCAGGGCGCAACAAGGGGCCAGTGATCCCGCAGCGGTTTATCTTCCGCTACTGATGGCAACCACGGTTTCAACGCTGGTTGGCATTCTGGTAACGGCCCGGGTGCAACGCCTGTCGCTGCGTGAGCCATTGCTGCTGGTGGTCGCCGGGATCTGGCTGGCAATGCTGATCGGCTTGGGCATGCTGGTGTGGCTCGCTCCTACGGATCTGGCCAACACCTTGTCCAGTCTGCTGGGTAATGGCATTTTGCTGCTGGTTCTGAGCGCGTTCTTTATTGCCGCCTGGCGGGGTGGTGTGGACAGCTACGACACCTTTGTTGAGGGCGCCAAGGAGGGGTTTACCCTGGCGGTTCGGTTGATTCCCTACCTGGTGGCCATGTTGGCGGCTATCGCCATGCTGCGCGCCGGGGGTGTGTTGGAACTGATGCTGGACGGCATCCGTTTCTGTGCGGCCGCGATGGGATGGGACACCCGCTTTGTCGATGCCTTGCCGGTTGCCTTTTTGAAACCTCTCAGCGGATCCGGGGCGCGGGCGGCCATGGTGGATGTCATGCAGACTCAGGGCGTGGACTCGCTGGCAGGGCGCATGTCAGCAGTGATGCAGGGCTCCACGGAAACCACGTTCTATGTGCTGGCGGTGTATTTCGGCAGTGTTGGCATCCGGGATTTCCGCTATGCCTTGTGGTGTGGACTGGCTGCAGATGCGGCCGGTCTGGTTGCTGCTATCCTGCTTAGTTATGCCTTTTGGGGTTGATCGCCCGCGTAGATCCACCGGAAAGTCAGGTTGATACGCTCGACTTTTACCCGCCGGCGGCGGGGCAGGGCATGCTGAAAGTCATGTTGCACCTGAGGGCTCATCAACAGCAGGCTGTTATCCGGTAGTGGCAGGGAAAAGCACTGCCGGCCCCCGCTCCGAGGGCGGAATACAAAATCCCTTTCCACACCCAGACTATAGGAAGCGATCCAGGGCTGAGCCCCCAGTTCGGGCTCATCATCGCTGTGATACCCCATGCTGTCCTGGCCATCGCGATAGCAGTTGGCCAGGACGGAGTTGAACCGGCAACCGGTCAGCCGGCTTGAGGTCTCACGGATTGGTATCAGGCTGGCGGGCCAGCCATCGGCCACATGATCATATCCAGAGTAACGATAGGGCAGGCCCGTATCACCATGCCAGGCCGTCAGCCGTGGTACGGTATGGTATCGACCAAATACCTTTATTCGGGGTTGTTGCCAATCCAGGTCGGCACGCAAGGCGGCCTGGAGCTGGGTAGCCTCTGCATCGGGCAGCACGTCGTGCCATAGCCAGAGCCGGGCTTCTCCGGCCAGCGTGATCGGTTCCGGGGCCGTTTGGTGAGTGGCTGAGCGGGGGCCGTTGACAGTCATAACCTCTGTGCTTTATCACAATGCTGCCGGCAGTGAGCCGGCGATGATGATCAGGGAAACATCATGCTGCATATCTTTCGTATCGAAAACGGTGTTTTACGGGAAAAGGACACGGAAAGCATCCTTCCCACCCTGGCTGACGACGCCAGCTGGATTGATCTGGTGGATTCGGAGGAAAGCGAGCGCGAGCTCGTTCAGCAGTTTCTTGAGGCGGAGCTGCCGGCTTCTGACGATATGGAGGAAATCGAGGCCTCTGCCCGTTTCTTCAGCGATGAACAGGGCCTGCACGTGCACTCCCTGTTCCTGTTCCAGTCCGAAGGCAGGGCGCGCACGTCTACGGTTGCCTTTGTGGTCCAGCAGGGTCGGCTGCTCTCGTTCCGTGATTCGCGCCTGCCGGATTTTCGCCTGCTACGCCTGCGTGTTCGCCGCGGCTGGGTCAAAGTGCAGCAGCCCATCGATATCCTGCTGAGCATCCTTGAGCAGAAAGTGGAGAACCTGGCTGATGCGCTGGAAGATGTGCATCGGGACCTGGAGCAGGTGGGTTACAGCGTGCTGGAAGAGGAAAATGGCGAGCTGGAAGAGGATATAGAGAAGCTGGCACGCCTGGAGGATACCAATGGAAAGATCCGCCTGTGCCTTATGGACACCCAGCGCTCCATTTCCTTTATTCAGCGCTATGTCCGCACAGACAAGGTGCGCCGGCGCACCTGTGCCGAAGTGCAACATGACCTGGACACCCTCATGTCGCACACCACCTTTCTGTTCGACAAGATCAACTTTCTGATGGACGCGGCCCAGGGTTTCATCAATATCCAGCAAAACCAGATCATCAAGATTTTCTCTATCGCAGCGGTGGTCTTCCTGCCGCCCACCATGATTGCGAGCATCTACGGCATGAACTTCGAGGTGATGCCCGAGTTGGATTTCCGGTTCGGCTACCCCATGGCCATTGGCCTGATGATTCTTTCCGGCATGGCGCCTTATTGGTACTTCAAGCGCAAAGGCTGGCTGTGAAGAGCCATTAACATAGTTAAGATCACAGCTATCCCCCCGCGACTGCGGGGGGTTGCTTTTGGTAATTTGCTACTCACTTTTGAGCCAGCCGGCCTCGGCTTCCCGGGCCTTGCCGTCTTCTGCCAGTTTGATCAGGTGGGCATGCAGGGAGAACTGGGCCACGCCGTGCAAGAATTCCGGTACGTCGTCGTAAACCGCTTTCACCAGTACGCCCAATGCCTGCGGCGCATCTGAAAGGGCGTCAAGCACCTTGTCTTCGCGTTTTTGGCGGTGGCTCAGTGTGTGCTCGAGGGTGGTCTCCGGGTCATTGATCACATCGCCGTGGCCGGGAGCCATCAGGGTAATGCCTCGGTTCTGGAGTTTGCGCAGAGAGGCAAAATAGGCCTGCATGGAGCCGGAGGGGGGCGCGATGACCACGGTTGAGCCCTGTATCAGGTGATCACCGGTGAAAAGCAGGCCGCCTTCACTGAGGTAGCAAAGATGGTTGCCCACATGCCCCGGGGTCTCGACCACCTCCAGCATGACACCGCCGCAATCCACCTGATCGCCTTCGGAGAGCTGGCGGTCGGCCTGCCAGGTCTCATCCTGCAAACCATCGTCCGGCACGGACGGTCCAAGGCAGCGAGCCCCGGTGGCAGCCACCAGCGCCAGTGCCCCGGGGGAATGGTCACGGTGGGTGTGGGTGACGATGACCTGTTCAATGGGCTTGTCCAGTGACCGTGCTGCCTGGAGCAAGGCCTGCAGGTGCTCCTGATCCTCAGGGCCCGGATCAATCACGGTCAGGCGATCCTTGCCAAACAGGTAGCTGTTGGTGCCCGGGCCGGTCATCATGCCCGGATTGCGCGCCAGAACCCGCCAGGCGTGTTCGCCAATCGGGGTAAGCTGGCCGGGAATCAGCGATGCCATAGTGACTCCTGAGGATTGAGTGAGCGCATTGTGACCATTCGCCCGTCAGGTTGCCAGCCCGGTGCTACTTCTTCGGGTCTGCCAGCTTGTCAATCACGATCAACTCCCAGCGATCCACCGGCGTTTTCTCTTCCGGATGCCGGCTGACGACGGCAAAGGGGTAATCCTGGCCGGCGGGCACATACATCTGGACATCAATCGGTTGTTGGTAGATGACTGTGCACTGGCTGTCAGTGTCGCAGGTGAGGGCGCGGGCCTGCAGGGTGACGGCCGCCACGTTGTAGTCACTGTTGTTCGCCAGATTGCCTGTCAGGCGCACACCGGATTCGGATGTGCGGGTAGCGTCCAGCGTCACGCTGATGCCATCCGGTGGCAACCTCACCTGATCATCACGCCCGCCTTGCCACACACCAATACCCAGTACCGTAATGCCCGCCAATACCAGACAAAGAACCAGGTAAAAGGGACGCCGCCCCCATTGCCAGCTTCCCCACAGCAGCACGGCAACCGCGATAATAACCGTCAATACCAGTAATAGGCGCATTTATTCTCCTGAATGGAAGACCTCGCACTCCCTGATTCATATAATCCCTAAGGACATATGTAAAGGAGAAGGCCATGCTGATTGTTGTCTCGCCGGCAAAAACCCTGGATTACGAGAGTGAATTGCCGGCGCTGAAAACCTCCCAGCCCCGTATGCTGGATGAGAGCGAGACGCTCATTGAGCGCGCACGCCAGCTATCACCGGCGGATGTCAGCAGCCTGATGAAAGTGAGCGACAAAATTGCCCATTTGAACGTGGAGCGTTTTGCTCAGTGGCAGCGCCCCTTTAACAAGAAAAATGCCCGGCCGGCGGCGTTCGCCTTCAAGGGGGATGTGTATACCGGACTGGAAATTGACACCTTTACCGACAAGCAGCTGGAGCGGGCACAGGAATCTTTCCGCATGCTTTCCGGCCTCTACGGCGTGCTTCGTCCCCTGGATCTGATGCAGCCCTATCGACTGGAAATGGGCACGAAACTCGACAATGTCAGGGGCAAGGATCTGTATAGTTTCTGGGGCTCACTCATTACCGAACAGCTCAACAAGGACATGAAAGCCGCAAATACGGAGGTACTGGTGAACCTGGCTTCCAACGAGTACTTCAAGTCAGTGAAGAAAAAGGATATCCATGGCCGTATTATCGAGCCCGTTTTCCAGGACGAAAAAGCAGGCCAATACAAGGTCATCAGCTTTTACGCCAAAAAAGCCAGAGGGTTGATGGCGGCCTGGATCATCAAGAAGGGCATCAAGGATCCTGCGAAGCTGACACATTTCGATGTGGCGGGTTACCGGTACTGCGAATCGGCATCAACGGCAGACAAGCCGGTATTTCGTCGCGCTGAGCAGTAGCACTGAAAGCCCGAAACCCGGCCAGAGCCGGGTTTCGGGCTCACAGAAATGCGATAGCGTTATGGGTTACTTGTCCTTGTCTTCAAACTCGCTGCGTGCCGCCAGCAAGCCGGTCTTCAGGCCATCCCAGGCCAATTCGATACCGCTCTTGATATCTTCCCAGGCGTCTTCGCCATGGCCTTCCAACTTCTCCAGTTTGGCCTCCAGCTCATCGCGGCGTGCCTTGAAATCAGTGATTTTCTGATTCGCCTCAGCGCGCCACTCATCACGAAGATCATCCAGTCGAGCACTCAGCCTATCCAGTTGATAATCCCAGTCTTCGAGTTTCTGGCGGATACTGTCGGCAAAATCCTTCTTCTCGCTCATGTGTACCTCTCCTGATCAGGCCTGCCAGGGACTCTGGAAGCCTTCGGGCTTGATGACCAGCACATCGGTGCTGGCACGGGTTATCACTGACTCGGCGGTAGCGCCGAGCAGAATGCGTTCCGGCAGATTTCGCTGCACGGTACCGACCACCAGGACGTCCATGCCGTGATCATCGCAGTAAGTCGCCAGGGCCGGAGCGACCGGGCCGGTCAGTACCGCCATTTGTTCGCGGTCCAGACCATGGGCAGTGCCGAATTGCAGAAATCGCTCGCGGTAATCATTTCGGATTTGGTCGATACCGGCGTTGTAATCGGCCATGGCATCACCCACCAGAAGAATCAGGCTGTCGTCCATCTCATCCAGCACATGGCAGGCCTGCAACTGTCCGCCCAGTGTCTTGCTGAACGCCCTGGCTGCCTGGAGCACATCCTTGGCAAGCGGTTCGTCGTTGCTGGGGCTGTCACCGGGGTCGAGGGCCGCCAGGACACGGGGAGGCGATGACCATTCCCGGCCATGGACACAGAGAACAGGGCAGGGTGCCTTTCGGATCAGCTGCCAGTCTCTCGGTGTGAAAAGATGTCGGCGAAGTCCGCTTTCCTGGTTGGTATGGACGATGACCATGGCCGGCGACAGGGCAAGGATCGGGTCGCGCAGGGCCGCCATGCTGTCCTTTTCCCAAACAATGGTGAGCGCGATCTCCATGCCGCCTGTCAATACGTCGATACGTTTCTGCCAGGCCTTGCGAATCTGCACCTGCGCGGCCTGTTGGCGCTCCCGGTCAGCGCCCACAGCGCGAATCATGGCTGAGGAATAGGCGTTGACCAGAACATGAAGTGGTGTCTCATTGTGTCTGGCAATGGCGAGCCCTTTATCCAGGGCCGGCTGGGGAGCTTTCAGGTCGCGATCCAGGATGACCAGTAATGGGGCGCTCACAGGCTGGCTTCCAGGTTCTGGCGTTCGCCACAGAGGCTCCCGCGATCAAGAATCTCCACATCACGCCCTTCTACACGTAGCCACTGGTTGTTCTGGAAACGCGTGAAGATACGGCTGACGGTTTCTACTGCCAGCCCCAGGTAATTGGCAATGTCATAGCGAGACATGGGGAGGCGGAACGCCCGCTCGCTCAGCCCCCGGCGCTGATGGCGAGCTGACATGGATAGCAGCAGGGATGCCACCCGGTCATCCGCGTTTTTTTTGCTCAGCAACATGTGCAACTCTCGATCAGAACGGATCTCATTGCTCATCAGGCTAAAGAAATGATGCTGCAATGAGGGGATTTTCTGCGACAGCATTTCCAGCTTGGAAAAGGGAATCTCACATACAGTGGCGGTTTCCAGGGCCTTGGCATTGGAGACGTGATGGGCCGTGCTGATGCCATCCATGCCCAGCACCTCCCCGGGCAGGTAAAACCCGGTTACCTGTTCGTCACCTTCATCGCTCAGGACATAGGTTTTCAGTGAGCCGGAACGGACGGCGTAAACCGCCTGAAAATCATCAGCGGCACGAAACAGGTGCTCGCCGCGCTTGAGCGGGCGCCCACGGTGAATGATGCGATCCAGCTCGTCGAGCTGTGCCGGTGCCACTGCCAGAGGCAGGCAGATGGGGCTCAGGCTGCAATCATTGCAGGAAACATGATGGGCCACGATGTCACTCCGGTTAATAGCTGCGTAATGCAATTTTGACCTTAGTCAAGATGAACAACAATCAAGAAAAACTCAAATAATACGGCTGAAACGGTCCCGAGAGGCTGCCGCGGTGTAGCGGTCAAAGGGCATCACCAGGGCCCGGCTGACCAGGCGCCCCTGATCGGTAATCACCAGGGTCTGCTGGTCAACACGCACCAGACCCTGATTCTCGAATTCCACCCACTCCGCCAAGGCATCAATAAAATAATCCGGGAAGTTGATCTGCCACTGCTTGCTGAACAGGTCCATATCCACATGGAGGTCACACAGCAGACGCATGATCAGATCCCGTCGCATCTGATCGTCACGGTCAAGCAGATAGCCCTGTTCGATGGGGGAAGCCTCCTCGGACATGGCGTCACTCCACTGCGCCAGTGATTTCAGATTCTGGCTGTAGAGGTTGCCGATCTGACTGATGGCGCTGACGCCAAAACCCAGCAGATCCGCATCACCGTGCAGGGTATAGCCCTGAAAGTTGCGATGCAGCAGACCATTGCGCTGGGCGACAGCCATTTCGTCCGACTGCAGGGCAAAATGGTCCATGCCGATAAACACATAGCCGGCAGACTGCAGCATGCGACCAGCGCGGGTGAACATGGCCAGCTTTTCTTCCGGGCTGGGCAGGGCCATTTCCGGTATCTGGCGCTGCACCTTGAAACGAGTCGGGAGATGCGCGTAGTTGTACAGGGAGATGCGTTCGGGACGTAGCTCGATCAACTGCTCCAGCGTCCGTGCCAGGCTGGATTCCGATTGCCAGGGTAACCCGTAGATCAGATCGGTATTGATAGATTTGAAGCCGAAATCCCGGCTCCATGCCATGGTCTGGCGGATCAGTTCATAAGGTTGTACCCGATTCACCGCTTGCTGGACACGAGGGTCCAGATCTTGCACCCCGAGACTGATGCGGTTAAACCCCAGCCCTCGCAGCAGCCCCAGTCTGGCCTGATCCACGGTGCGGGGATCAATTTCGATGGCGTAGTCTCCCCGGTCGTCCTCGCGCAGGTTGAAATGGCGGGCCAAGGCATATACCAGCTCTGTCATCTGGGCGTCGCTGAGAAAGGTTGGGGTGCCACCTCCCCAGTGCAACTGGGTGACCGGTCGCCGCTGATCGACCAATGCAGCCCGCTGGGCAATCTCTTTCTTGAGCAGGGAGAGATACGCGTTGGCCCGGGTCTTGTTGGCAGTCACCACACGGTTGCACGCGCAGTAATAACAGACCGTGTCGCAGAACGGGATATGTACATACAAGGACAAGGGGCGCCGGGCCGCATTGCCAGTGGCGATGGCTTGACGGAAATCGTCCTCGGTCACTTCTTCGTGGAAATGGGTGGCAGGCGGGTAGGAGGTGTAGCGGGGGCCCGGTCCCCCATATCGGGCAATCAGCGATTGGTTCCAGGTTGTCATTGTCGGCCTCTTGCCTGCACGGTGAATGGAATCATTATCCGCACGCCACCAGAGGCCAGATTGACCCAGATCAAGATTACCGATGTCGCTCCATGGAGGGGCTGTGAGGCATAGCGTTCGCAGGTGAACCATGGTGATGGTGATGCGAGCTCTGATACGCCATGACCCACGCCTGCCAGAAAAAGACCAACGCCAGCAGCCCGGTCAGCAGGGCCGCCACCACGGGCCAGGCGCCAGTACGGAAACGTTGCAGTTGCGAGGCAATGACACCGGTCGTGGCCACGGGCAGTACGGTAACTACGCCGAAGCAGAGCATGATCAGCATTCCCGCTGGAGCGCTCCCGGCAGTGATGGCCAGGGCCAGAGCCGTATAAACCAGTCCACAGGGAAGCAGTCCCCAGAGTAATCCCAGGGCAAAGGCCTTGAGCGGATGATCAATGGGCAGCAGCCGTCGGGTCAGCGGCTGCAATCGTTGCCACAACCGCTTTCCCAGGCTCTCAAGCCGCTTCAGCCCTTGGCCGCGCCCAAGCAGGTAGGCGCTTAGCAGCACCATGAGTATCCCGGAAAGCGTAAGCCCGATGGCCATGGACGGACCGGGTAGCCAGCCCATCATGGTCTGCCCCAGCAGACCCGCCAACGCCCCCAGCGTGGCGTAGGTGCTGATGCGACCCGCCCCGAAAAGCAGTTGCCATCCCCATAGCGCACGGCCACGGCGTTGTGACGGCGGGATAGAGAAGGTTAGGGCACTGCTGATGCCGCCACACATGCCGATACAGTGGACCGAGCCGGCCGTGGCCAGCAGAAAGGCACTGGCAAGCAGTGCTGTCAGGGATTCTGGCGTCGGCTCCGGCATCAGGGGTGCCCGCCATCGTCATCTTGCCCACGCCGTTTCCGTTTAACGCGCTGTTCGCGATCCTCGAACACCACACGCCAGGCGGCGTTATCCAGGTCATCGAACTGGTCCCGGCGAAGCGCCCAGAACAAGGCCCAGATGGCACCGGCCAGGAACAGCAGGGCCAGAGGGATCAGGAGCAGGACAATTTCCATCGTGTCACTCGCGTGGCGTTAAGGGTGACCAGCAACGAGCTGGCGGACATGCCCAGCGCTGCGGCCCAGGGAGGGATCCAGCCAGCCATGGCAAAGGGAACAGCGAGAATATTGTAGAGCAGAGCCCAGGTCAGATTCTGCCGTACTGTACGGTGACAAAGCCGAGCCAGCGCCGGCAATGCCGGTAAGGCGTGCAGGTTGTCTCTGAGCAGATACAGGCCGGCAGCCCGCTGGGCCAGGCTGGTGGCATTGGCGGTCGCCACAGATACCCGTGCCGCCAGCATGGCCTCGGCATCATTGATGCCATCGCCAACCATCATTTGCGGTTCCCGGGTTTCCAGCTGTTGCAACCAGCGTGTCTTCTCTGCGGGTTTCATGCCGGCACGCCATTCATCCAGGGTCAGACGTTGGCCCACGGGGTCTGCGGAGGCGGCGGTATCTCCGGTGGCCATGCGCAACATCAGACCCTGTTGGCGAAGGGCGTCCAGCACCATGCTGCTTTCCTCCCGCAAGGTGTCCTGAAGCCAGAGCAGCAGCCTGGTGCCACCCTCACAGCATAGCTGCAGACAGGTGGTACCAGGTCGGGCATGATCCGGTGCACCACAGATGCGCCATCGCTGGCCACCCAGTTCCCCGCTGATACCACTGCCATCGGGACATATTCGCGATATGGCGGGGTGGCGGGGCAGCTCCTGAAAAGCCCGCGCCAATGGATGAGGGTTGTTCCACTCCAGTGCCGCGGCAATGCTCAGTAGCCACTCGCGATCGTCATCGCTGGTGGAGCGGTATTCCACCAGCGTAAAACGGCCAAGCGTCAGGGTGCCTGTTTTATCGAACAGCACGCCGCCGATATCAGGGACCCGCAATAACTGACGCGGGGAGGCCACCAGAATGCCCTCACGCAGGGCGGTGCCCAGAGTGGCCGAGAGAGTCAGGGGTACCGCCAGGGCAAGGGCGCATGGACAGGTAATCACCAGTACGGCCAGGGTATATTCGAAGGCTTGGGCCGGGCCGGCAGCCCAGTGCCAGACCATGGTGACCGCAGCCAGAATCAGGATGGCACCAGTAAATAGCGGGGCGATGCGATGCCAGTCCCTGACGACATCCAGGCGTTCCTGCTGAGCGAGCTCGACCTGTTCGGCAATCCGGGCTATTTGGCTGGTCTCGGCGCTGCCGGCGGCTTCCAGGGTGATCGAGCCTTCCAGAAGCCGTGCGCCGGCGCTGACCGGCTCCCCGACGGATCGCGTCACCGGCAGGGATTCTCCGGTCAGCGCTGCCTCATCCAGCGCACCCTGACCTGTCACGATCCGGCCATCCACGGGAATAACATCCCCCTGAAGCAGCATCAGCCGATCTCCGGCGACCACGCGCCGCAGGCTGACCCATTCCGGTTCGCTGTCCGTGAGGCGTCTGATTGCGCGGGGCAGGGTATCACTGAGGCGCGCATAGCTGTCGTGGATCGCCTGACGCTGACGGTGTTCCAGCCAACGGCTGATCAGCAGAAAGAAGACAAACATGGCAGCAGAATCGAAATACACATGGCTGCCGCCGGTAAACATGGCCACCAGACTGCCGCCCCAAGCGAGAGCCAACGCCAGGGCGATGGGCAGGTCCATGGTCAGCTGCTTATGGGCCAGTCCGCGCCATGCCCCCAGAAAGAAAGGCCAGCCGGCATAGAACACGACCGGTGTTGCGACGGCGAAGCTGGCAAGCCGAAAGACCCACTCGTAGACCGCATCCCGGCCCTCGAAAACACCTATGTAAAGGGCAGCGGAGTACATCATGGCCTGCATGGCTCCCAGGCCGGCCAGGATCAGTCGGCCGAGAAGACGCTTATGCTCCCGCCGGGCTGCCGCCGTTGCCACCGGGTCACCCGGGAGACTGACGCCATAACCCAATTGCTGGATCCGTCGGGCGCTTTCCCGGGCCGCGGCTGGACCCAGATAATCGATGGTCAGCGTCATGCCGGCCAGGTTGACACTGGCTCGGCGAACGCCTGGCTGATCGTGCAGGGCTTTTTCGATCAGCCAACTGCAGGCGGCACAGGTCAGCCCGGTAAGTTGAAACCTCAATCGTTCACCATCGGCAAGTCGGGTGGAGTGGGGAGCCAGCAGATCGGGGAGCTCAAACAGGGCCAGATCGAGTTCCGCCCGCCGGCTGTCCGGCGTAGGCGCCCGGTCCTGACGCATCTGGTAGTAGTCGTCCAGACCCATGCCATAGATCGTTTCAATCGCAGCGGCACACCCGGGGCAGCATGCATCCCGCATTCCGTCAGGGGTGCGTGCCGGAAAGGCGCCCTGGGGAGCGGTTTGCCCACAGTGCCAGCAGGGTAAAGACAGACTCTGGTTCATGGACCCGCATCATGGCCGAGATGGAAGGTGGCGCCACGGATCTGTACCGGTTCATAAAGGCGCCAGTGCTCCTGCGGTGTGGAGACGGTAGCGGTAAAGCGTCCTTGGGTGGGGAGTGTCTCGATTGCGCTGTAATGCCCCGCTTGCTGCTTTTGCAGTGTCACTGTTACGTCCTTTTCCTTCAGGGTCGGATGGCGCAGCGCCAGCGTTAACGACGCTGGGGCAGGGATGGCGGCGCTGCTGGCCAGGGCAGCCACCGTTCCGTCTTCAGTCTGGGAGATCGTCAGGCCCACACCCAGGCGCCTGGCAAGCTGCTCCTGTTCCACGGAGCGATTGATGCCACGGCCTTCCTTGTACCATTCATCGACCACCGGGCTATCCGCGTTGATGATAGCGATGTACAGCGTTGTCAGTCCGGCAATGACCGAGCTGGCGGGCAACAGTATGGCCAGCCAGAGGAGGGGATAGCGGTACCAGGGGCGTTCATCGGCGAGGGGCAATGAAGCGTGACTCATGTCGCTTCTCCAGGTCCGGGTCATCCAGTGACGTTACGGTAAACCAGATCGGGGTCGAGGCCATTTCCACCATATAGGGGTCATAGCTCACGGTGACTGGCAAAGACAAGTGCTGGCCGGGCTGAATGCTGAATTCCGTGCGGTTGTTCATGGTCAGGCCCTCGGGCCCCTCCAGCGTCAGTGTATAGCGATCGGCGTTCTGGCCCATATTGAGAATTTCCAGGCGGTAGCTGTTTTCGATATGACCACTGCTGGCCGTTCGGAAAAGCTGATTCCGGTCACGAATCACATCGACCTGCAGGGGCACCCGGTTATAAAGGGTTACCATGAACAGGGTCCCCATCAGCAACAGCACAACACCGTAGCCGATCAGGCGTGGCCGGATCACTCTGGAAGGCTTGCCTTCCAGGGCATTTTCCGTGGTGTAGCGGATCAGGCCCCGGGGTTTGCCTACATGGTCCATGACATCATCACAGGCATCGATACAGGCGGCGCAGGTGATGCACTCGTACTGCAGCCCATCACGGATATCAATGCCGGTGGGGCAGACCTGGACGCAAAGCCCGCAATCAATACAATCCCCGCTCTCAATGGTGGGGGGCTGTTGTTCCCGTTTTTTTGCGCCACGGCCGCGGGGTTCTCCCCGGGCCTCATCATAGGAGACGATCAGGGTTTCACGGTCGAACATGACACTCTGAAAGCGGGCATAGGGGCACATGTAGAGGCAGACCTGTTCACGCATGAAGCCGGCATTCATGTAAGTGGCGACGGTAAAAAAGCCCACCCAAAACGCCTCCCAGCCGCCCCAGTCAGCGCTGACAATGCGCAGGGTCAGATCGGTGATCGGGGAGAAATAGCCCACAAAGGTCAGGCCGGTGAGGAAGGCCAGCATCAACCACAGAACATGCTTGCCCGCCCGACGCCACAGTTTGTTGAACGTCCAGGGGGCATCGTCGAGCTTGATGCGACTGTGTCTGTCCCCTTCAAACCATTGCTCGATCCACTGGAAAAACCGTGTCCAGGTCGTCTGGGGGCAGACATAG
>JAZAJX010000097.1:0-6292 GCA_036230225.1 Pseudomonadota bacterium
GTGACGAGATGGTTGCCCATGTGACCGGAACCTATGCACTGCCGGCCAGCTGATAGCGACAAGCGTCTAGCCCGGTTCGGCAAGAAAGCCCGGATGAGCTCCCAGTGTTAACCCCATTTCCTGGAGGCCGCTGCAGGAGCGCCGCTTGAGGCGCGAACCGAGCGACAGCGCGTCGATCGGGTTCGGTTTATCGCCTCCATGCCGGAATGGACCTCCGCAAATTCCTTCCAGAGCAGGGCCTACCCGGCCCCATTCCGCCAATAAGCGGGTCCTCACACAGAGCAGGCATGCTGTGGCGCGAAAGGTTTGGCGTGTTGCATGAACCGTGCTGCCTGTTGCGCCCCTACTGCAGTTCCTTTTCCCAGATCAGATCCAGGCTGTTGGCCTTGGTGCTGGAGCGGGCTTCCAGGTGCAACTGTCGGGTCAGGGTGTAGCGCAGCATGACGGTGGAGATCGCATCGAACAGGCCCACCGCATAGGTCAGGTACAAACGGTCGGAAAGCTGTTTTCCCAACATCAGGGCGGCATCGTCGGTTTCCCAGTCACTGCCGACGCTGATCTCGTCGACACCCAGTTTCTCACCAATTTTTTCGGTGACGCCGCTGCCTTTTTCCAGTCCGTACAGGGCCAGTGCCTGAGCGATACGGCTGTTATCACTTTTTGAGCCCCGCTCCAGGGGGCGGCCGGTCAGGAGATAGGACATGGCCTGGCTCTGTTCCATGGTCGGTTCGGAAAACAGGTTGGCCTGGGGTTCCTGCAAGGTGCCTGTGAGCTGCACCCCGACGACAATACTCTCGCTGGGTATCTTGCGGATGGCACGGATATCCAGCCCAGGGTTATCCGCCGGTCCCTGGAATATCAGCTGGCCGTCGCTGATGGCCAGATTCTGCCCGTAGGCCCGATAACGTCCCTCGCGGATAACCAGCTCGCCATTGAGTTGCGGGGGCTGGCCGGGTTGCTGTTCCACCTGCAGATCTCCACCGAGCCTGGCGTCCAGGCCGAAGCCCTGGAAATGAACCTCGTCCCCGAGGCCCACACCGACCTTGATCGCCAAGAGTGAATGGCGGTCTGTGACCGCTTCCTGGTGCACCAATACCTGATCTTCGCTGACCGTAATTGCCCCTTCCGGCAGCTCCACCGGACGAATGTCGGCCTCGGGAATGAGGATCTTGCCTCCTAACAGCAGCGCGTTCAGATCGCCGCTGAGGGTTAGCGAGGGATCCAGTCGGACCCGGGCATCGGGTCGGTCCGCCACCAGAAGACGTTCACCTTTCAGGGTCAATGACACCCTGGCGGGCCATTGGCCGGGATCCAGCGTGCCCGACAGTTGCATGTTGCCATCCCCCATGGAGCCCGTCCCGTCCACGGTCAATAATCCGCGTGGAGAGCCCGCTACGGTCAACTGCAGATCGCTGACGGCGGTACCCAGCGCCGGGATCAAGGCGTGGCCATTGTGCAAGCGAACCTGGCCGTTCATGAGGGGCCGGCGCAGGCTGCCGGCCAAACCAACGTCGCCGCGCACCTCGCCCTGGATGTCACGCAGGTCAGTGGTCAGCAAGCCCAGTGGTGCCAGGCTGTCGATCTGGAAAGCAACCTGTCCAGTGAGAGGCGTATCGGGGGTCAGTCCATGTTCAAGCGTGGCATCGGCGGAAACCCGATCCGAGGCCAGTGTCAGGGTGTGGCTCAGGCGCTGGTCTTGCAGGTGTCCCTGCAGGGATAGCGTCTTGACGGCCAGTTCCTGAGCCATGTCCGGGTGGCGCGCGGCAATGAGGGCGTCACGAGTCTGCAGGTGGTAACGGCCTGTCGGGTTGTCCACCGATCCTTGCAGGAAGGCCTCGCCATGGAGGGTCCCCTCAATGATGAAGTCCGGCCCCAGCAGGGCGCGGGCCAGCGCCAGGGGTAGGGCGTTGACCGAGGTGTGGGCCTCTAGCTGTCGGTTATCATGGCGGCCTTCCAGGCAGAAACGGCTCTGCTGTTGTGTCAGGCAGAATGACGCCAGGGCTTGTCGCCGGGAGGCGAGTTGAACGCGGCTGTCCTGCGCTTGTTGCCAGTGTCCCAGTTGCGAGTGGGTCAGGCCGGTGTCGGACAGAATCCCTTGCCAGTCGGGGTTGCTATCCAGGTTGCCGACGCGCCCTTGCAGACGGGTTTCCAGCTGGAGGTCATCCCGTTGCAGGTTGACGGTGACGGCATGATTGGCAAGGGTGCCGTTGAGGTTGAGCCGGGCGCTGGACAGCTGTTCGGTGCCAGACTGGCGCAGCGGTCCGCTGTTCAGTGCCAGTGACTGGTGTTGTTCCCCGATACCAAGCGCGCGAAAGCGGGCTTGCAAGGAGGCCAGGGTCCACGCCTGCCAGCCGAGCGCTTGGCCATTGAGGTTACCACTCAGCGTGGGGCTGGCTAATGCGCCTCGTACCTGAATATTGCCGTCGAGCTGGCCCTGCAGGGCCGGGTGAAGTTGGGACAACTGGTTCAGGTCTGTGCGGGTATCCAGGTGCCAGTCGGGCAGGAGGGTACCGTGTCCGCTGAGGCGGTTGTCGCCCCAACGCAGGGCGCTTTTCAGCTGCAGCCGCTGTTGACCACCCTCTACACTGGCGGTGGCGGTCAGTGGTTGTTGGCGCACCGTGCCGTCCAGGCGCAGGCGGCTGGGGGAGAGCGCCCATTGCCCGTTATCGAAACGACCCTGGGTATTGCCCTGGATCGTCAGTTTGCCGGGGAAAAGCGGGTGAAGCAGGCCCGTGTTCAGTTGACCAGCCACATTGAGATTCCATTGTAGCGGCGAGAATCGCAGTTCGCCCTGGCTTTCCAGTTGCTGGTCGCCGTCATCCAGGGTCAACTGTTGAACCGTCAGGGCGTCGCTGCTCAGTTGGCTATCCACTGACAGGTTCAGGGACTGCTCGCCACTGAGCAGGCGAGTCTCGCCCTTGAGATGCAGGTCGGTGAGCGGCCCCTGTGTGATGAGCTTGCCGTCACCCAGTGACAGGGGTTGAGGCAGCGCCAGAGGCAGTGGCTGAGCGGGCCACTGATGAGTCAGTAAGAGCGGTTGTTCCGGCTTTGCGAGTCGCCACTGCCCTTCGCTCTGTATTTGCAGCGGGGTGAGCAGTTGATGGCGCAGTTGCAGGTCGGTCAGAGCGCCGCTGACCTCAAGTCGCCCGGTCAGCTGTTCAGCCTGAAGCGTGTTACTGGCAGCCAGAGCACGCTGCCAGCGGGCCTGGCCGTCTATGCTGACCGGTTCGGCAAGGCTGCCCTGGGCGGAGAGGTCGATGGTGACGTCGGCCACCGTGCGGGTGCTCAGGCTGGCCAGCTGGAAACGACGCCAGGCGGCCAGTTGCCGGGCCTCCAGGTCACGGATCAGCTGATTCTGATCAAGATGCAGAGTGCTCAGTGTCAGGTGGTCGATGCGCACACCAAAGGGGAGCGCCAGGCTGGTTGGCAGGGCAGGGGCTTGGGGGGCGTCATTGTCCGACCGGGCAGGCGGGATGATGACCAGGTTACCCAGGGACAAGGCGGAAAATTCCAGCCAGCCGCTCAGCAATGCCGCGGGTTCCAGTTCTGCCTCGAACCGGTCGAGACGAATCTCCATGTGGTCCAGTTGGTACTGCACACCGCTGACAGTAATTCGATCCAGGAGATGGCCCTGCCAGTCATCCACCTGCAGATTGCCCGGGATCACCTCGATGACACGATCGAGCACCCAGCGATTGCCGGTGGTGGTCCCCAGCAACAGCCAGACGATGAGCGTCAGCATCAGCAGCAGGCTGAAGAGCACGCCGAGCAGGCCAAGACTGAAACGTGAAAGCGCCCTCAGCATTACAGGTCCGGCCCCATGCTCAGGTGAACTCGCCAGTCGCGATGCTCATCCACCGCCCGGGCCAGGTCCAGCCGTATGGGGCCCAGCGGCGAACGCCAGCGGATGCCGAAGCCGGCACTGCGGCGAATCTCGACATCGTCAATATCATTGAAGGCGTTGCCCGCATCACTGAACACGGCCAGGTGCCATTTTTCTGTGAGGGGATGGTCATACTCCAGGCTGCCAGTAGCAAGGTGCCGGCCACCCAGTACGTCACCGTTGTCCGCACGAGGGCCCAGGGATTCGTAGGCAAAACCGCGCACACTGGCATCCCCGCCGGCGAAGAAGCGTAATGAGGCAGGCAGTTCGCGCACATTGTTGACTTCCGTATAGGCAAGATCACCTCGGATCAGAACCCGGCCGCCGAGCACGGGAAAAAGGATTTTGCCGCTGCCGGTGAGCTGCAAAAACGAGGCCGTGGAGGAAATATTCTGGTCAGCAAAACTGACCTTGCTGCTCAGCCGCCAGCCGAAGGAGGGATACACCGGGTCATTGGCCTTGACCCGGCTGAGCTGGAAGCCGGGGATGATCAGTTCGGCCTGATCCACATCGTCAGCAATTTCGTAGGTCTCGCGCAGGTAGGTCAGAGAGGTGGTAGTGACCCAGCGGTTTTGCAGCTCCACGATGTAATCGGCGCCGGTGCTCCAGCGCTCGTTGTCCTTGCTGTCGGTGACTTCGTTGACGTAGCTGGTGTGAAAGTCCAGCCGCTCCCGCAGCGGGTCACGCAGGGGGATCTGATAACTGGCCCCCGCGCCCTGTTGCACCTGTGACAGCTCGGTTTCCGCCCGGAAGCGGTGTCCGGCCTGGTTCACCCGCCGGTTCTCTACCCCCAGTCGAACCCGGGGCCCGGTATCGGTGCTGGCCCCGATGCCGGTGAGCAGTGACCAGCGGTTATTGTCCGTCAGGCGGATATGGATCGGGATGGTGCGTGTCTCGTCATTCGGGGGCCCTTTCTCGATGCGCACTGCGCTGAAATAACCCGCTCCAAGGAAGGACTGCTGCGTTTCCAGCAGACGCTTGCTGCTGAAGGGGGCTCCCTCGGTGAAGCCCAGATAGGCGTGGGTGAGCCTGTCCTTGAGTGCACTGCCCGTGAGGGTGATGGTGCCGAAGTGATAGCGGGGGCCGCTGTCCACATGCAGAACCAGTGTTGCCTGGCGTTTGCGGGTGTCCACATTCAGGCGGTGGCGGGTGAGGGAACCCTGCACGTAGCCGCGACTGATCAGCAGTTGCTGCAGGTTTTTTTTCAGCGCGGTGTACTGGTCATGCCGGAGCCGTTTGCCGATGGCCAGTTGGGCGGTATCGACCTGTTGCTGGAAGGCCGGGTCGTTGGCGGCGTCACCGGCAAGACGAATATCGACTCTCTGCAGGATCACGGCAGGCCCGGTGACCACGTCCAACGTTGCGCGAAGACAGCCATCATTCCGGTCGGTGCTCAGGGACAGGATGCTTTCATAGTAGCCCATGGCCTGGAGGGCGTTCTGACTGTTGGCCAGAATCTGGCGACGAATCAGGCCGTACTGGGCAGAAGGGGGCTCGCAGGGGTAACGGGACAGATCCACCAGAGCCCGAATGTTCTTTTCCACGGGATCGTCGGCATTGCCGGTGAGACGAAGTTGCGGAGAATCATCCGCCAATGCTGGCAGGGCAAAAAGGATCAGCAGCAGTGTGGCCAGCCAGATTGTCTGCTGATATACGTTCAAAAGTGACTTCCCGGTCCGCAATGGCTTCAGATGCAACAGTGTAAGGCAAGTTGCGATAGTCAGTCTTCGCCAAAGTGCGTCTGCAATAGGGGGATCATACCGGACACGGTGTGGTTATCACTCTCCGCCCTTGTCTCGCTCATACGCACTGGGGCTGGGCCGTTTTTTCAGGCGCCGTTGCAGGGTTCGCCGGTGAATGCCCAGGGCATCGGCGGCACGGGAGATATTGCCGTCGTGGGCATCCAGCGTGCGCTGGATATGTTCCCATTCCAGCCGTTGTAGTGAGGGTGGCGTCGCGGGCAGAGGCAGACTGGGATTGGCCGGGTCGGCTTCCAGTGCCTGGAGGATGTCGGTGGCACTGGCGGGCTTGGTGAGATAGTTGCGGGCACCACGGTGGGTTGCCGCCACCGCCGCGGTAATGCCGGGCACCAGGCGGAACGGCACGCCCGCCGCAGCAAGCGCCAGCGCCTCCTCACCACCACGCCCGAAGATGAAAGGATCGCCCCCCTTGAGGCGCAGCACCTTGCGCCCGGTGCGGGCCAAGGAAATCAGCTTTTCGCTGATATCGGCCTGCTTGGCCGAGGGCCGGCCACCGCGCTTTCCGGCATAGTGCAGCTTGGTATTGGCACCGGCCAACGCTAGGATGTCCTCGCTGACCAAGGCATCATAAACGACATCGTCCGCCGCACCGATGGCGTAACAGCCGAGCAGCGACAAGAGACCGGGATCGCCCGGCCCAGCACCAACG
>JAZAJX010000098.1:0-22122 GCA_036230225.1 Pseudomonadota bacterium
TGAGGGGGCCTTCGCGAGGGTGGTCCGACCCTTAAATTCCTAAATGGCCCTATAACCGCCCGGCACGGGGTAAATAACACGCGGCCGGGGCAGCATAAGGCGCCGGGGCAATCAGCACCCCATCTTCCATCAGGGATACCTTGCTGGAACGATCACGGCCGGAGCCACGAATGCCGATATTCGGACGCAGGCCAAAACCTTCCTCTTCCTGGAAGAAAACGCCGGGCACATCCCTCAGCATGCGGTGAACATCCGTGTTTTCTTTTTCTTCCAGGTCTTCGTTGGACAGCACGTGAGCCGAACCGCTGATACTGAAGGTGTTCTGACGATCCCCGATAATCTGTACCGGTTTCAGTTCATTGGCCTGGTCAGCAAAAGCCGGAGCAGCCCCGGCGGCAACGGCAGACGCGATGGCACAGCAAAGCAAGCGACGCTGTAAATGCATATTTGTTCCTTCCCAACGCAAATGACAAAAATGTAAAAACTGTAAGCGCCGAGAAGATACAGCGAAAACGAATCGATATCAATTCACTATCATTCTCATTTACATTTCGTATCGCAATACCCACCGCCACCGGGTGAAGCCACCTCCAAACGATCACCTGAGCGAGCAGTAAAGCTTGTTTTCGGCGGCAATAACTTGCCGTTATGACGGTTTTCTCCGACCGCGCCATCCTGCCCACCTGCCAGCCCCCAAGGCGCATAACGGCGGCGCTCGGTGAGCAGGGTGACCTGGGCATCCGCCAGAAACTCCAGTTCACGCACCAGCCCATCGCCGCCCACGAACCGCCCTTCACCACCGCTTCCCCGGCGCAACTGATACCGGTGCACCCGCAACGGATAGTGTGATTCCAGGCTTTCGATGGGGGTATTCAGGGTATTGGTCATGTGGCTGTGCACCGCTGACAAGCCGGGCCCGCCGGCATGGGCACCGGTTCCACCGGCCATGGTTTCATAATAATCCCAGCCATCTTCTCCGGCGGCCCCCATGGCCACATTGTTCATGGTCCCCTGGCTGGCAGCGGGAATCGCTTGCGGCGCCGCCTGCGCCAGCGCCCCCAGTACGACATCCACCACCCGTGAGCTGGTTTCCACATTGCCGGCCGCCACCGCCGCCGGACGCCGGGCATTCAACAGGGAACCCGCCGGCGCAGACAGACTAATGGGCCGGAACAAGCCGGCACAGGCAGGAACATCATCATCCATGAGACAACGGAAGCAGTAATAGACCGCAGCCGCAGCGACGGAAAGCGGGCAATTGATATTGCCCGTCACCTGGTCGGCAGTGCCGGTAAAATCCAGCGACGCTCGCTCTCCGGCGATGGTCAGGGTGACGGCGATGCGGATATCCTGCTGGCCTTGGCCATCGTCGTCCATGTAATCATGAAACCGGTAGCAACCGTCCGGCAGAGACCCAATTCGGGCCCTCGCCCGCTTTTCTCCATAGTTATTGAGCGCATCAAAGGCGGCCACCAGGTCAGCCTGCTGGCCCGCCAGCTCCGCAAGTCGCCGGGCACCGGCTTCACAGGCACTGGCCTGGGCGGCAAAGTCCGCAAAACGCCGATTTTCTTCCGGCAACGCCCTATCATCCCCTCCGGCATCGAGCCCGGCCAGATGCCGGCACAGGGGGATTTGCCACACCCCGGCCCGCTTCAACCAGGCAGGAGCAATAACAATGCCTTCTTCTTCCAGCGAGGTGGAAACCGGCATGGAACCGGGGCTGTGAGCCCCGATATTGGCATGGTGAGCCCGGGTGACCGAGAAACCGATCAACGATGCCCCATGGAACACCGGCGCCACCACCGTCACATCCGGCAAATGGGTGCCCCCCAGATAGGGATCGTTGACCACCAACAGATCCCCGGGTTGCCAATCCCGGCCTGTCACCAGGTCCGCCATGGCATAGGCCATGGACCCCAGATGCACCGGGATATGAGCGGCCTGCGCACATAGCTGCCCCCGCGCGTCAAAAATAGCGCAGGAGAAATCCAGACGATCCTTGATGTTGGGCGACAGGGCACTGAGCCGCAGCACCGCCCCCATTTCATCACAGATGCCTGACAGCCGGTTGGCGAAAATACTGAGCTGGACAGGATTCATAAAGGCAATTGATAGTTGGTGATTGATAGCTGACAGCTAAAACTCGAAAACAGGGCAAGTCTGCCTTGGTTGATAATCACCATCAACTATTAACTATTGGCCAATAACTGCGCTATTATCGTCGGTTCCGGCAGCCTACGGCTGCCGTTTTTTGTTTGTGGCGGGCGCTGAGAAATGTTCGCAAGCACGGTGCTTTTCCGTGATTCACTATTCACTGTTAACCGATTAATTTGACTGCTATGTCGCAATATTTGATTCCCACCTACGCACGCCAGCCTGTGGCCTTCGTGCGCGGTGAAGGGGTATGGCTATTCGATGAGAAAGGCCATCAGTACATGGATGCCATCTCCGGGATCGGGGTCTGCAATCTGGGCCACTGCCACCCCGCGGTGACCCGCACTCTGGCCGAACAGGCCGGGCAGCTCATGCACACCTCCAACCTGTACCGCATCCCGGCCCAGGAATCCCTGGCCCAGCGCCTGTGCGAATTGAGCGGCATGCAGCGTGTGTTTTTCTCCAATTCCGGTGCCGAAGCCAATGAAGCGGCCATCAAGATTGCGCGCCTCTATGGCAACCGCAAGGGCATCGCCAACCCTACCGTGGCCGTGATGGAAGGCAGCTTTCATGGCCGTACCATGGCTACCCTGTCCGCCACGGCCAATGCCAAGGTGCAGGAAGGATTTGGCCCGCTGGTATCAGGATTTATCCGCGTGCCCTTCAACGACACGGACGCCATTGCCGCCCTGGCCGACAACCCTGACGTGGTCGCCATTCTGGCTGAGCCGGTACAGGGGGAAGGCGGTATCAATATTCCCGATGCCGGCTATCTGAGCACCCTGCGCCAGCTGTGTGATCAGCATGACTGGCTACTGATGCTTGATGAAATCCAGACCGGCAATGGCCGGACCGGCCACTACTTTGCCTGCATGGGTGACCAGGTGGTGCCGGATGTGCTGACCACCGCCAAGGGCCTGGGCAACGGCTTCCCCATCGGCGCCTGCCTGGTGGCCGGCAAGGCAGAAGACGTATTCGGCCCGGGTAATCATGGCAGCACCTACGGCGGCAACCCGCTGGGCTGCGCCACCGCGCTGACCGTCCTCAATACATTAGCTGACGACGTGGTAGACACGGTCCACGACAAGGGAGCCTGGCTGCAACAGGCATTCCGTGCCGCCCTGGCCGATGTGTCCATGGTGACCGAGATCCGCCAGAAGGGTTTGATGCTGGGCATCCAGCTCGACCGGCCCTGCGGGGACCTGGTCAATCGGGCCCGCGAGGCTGGCCTGCTGATCAATGTGACCGCCGGTTCTGTCGTGCGCTTGCTGCCTCCCCTGGTGATCAGCCAGAGCGAAATGCAGTCTCTGGTCGATGGCCTGAGCACCGTCATTCATGCCTTTGCCAATGAACAGGAGGTCGCATGACCCGCCACTTCCTGACGCTTAACGATCTGAACCGGGACGAACTGGGTTACCTGATCCAGCGCGCCATCGAACTGAAAACCATGCTGCGCAACGGCCAGAGTCATACGCCGTTACAGGGCAAGACCCTCGGCATGATCTTCGAAAAATCCTCTACCCGTACCCGGGTGTCTTTCGAAGTGGCAATGACCCAGTTCGGCGGTGCCAGCATCTTCCTGTCCCCCCGGGATACCCAGCTGGGCCGTGGTGAACCCATCGAGGATTCCGCCCGCGTGCTGTCGCGTATGGTGGATGCAGTGATGATCCGCACCTTCGACCACGCCACCGTGGAAACCTTTGCCGCCCATTCGGCGGTGCCGGTGATCAATGCGCTCACCGACGATTTCCACCCCTGCCAGCTGCTGGCCGACATGCAGACCTTCGTGGAGCATCGTGGCAGCATCCAGGGCAAGAAAGTGGTCTGGGTGGGCGACGGCAACAACATGTGCGCCAGCTACATCAACGCCGCCAATCAGTTCGACTTCGAGCTGGTCATCAGCTGCCCCGACAACTTCGAGCCGGATAGTGACCTGCTCGGCCGCTACCCGGACCGGGTGCGTCTGGAAGCGGATGTGAAGGAAGCCGTGAAAGACGCCCACCTGGTAGTGACCGATGTGTGGGCATCCATGGGCCAGGAAGACGAACAACAGACCCGCCTGAACGCCTTCGAGGGCTACCAGGTCACCCCGGAACTGATGGACCGGGCCGACCCGGATGCGCTCTTCATGCACTGCCTGCCTGCTCACCGTGGCGAGGAAGTCAGCCATGAGATGATGGAGGATCCCCGCGCTGTGGTCTGGGACGAGGCAGAGAACCGTCTGCATGCCCAGAAAGCGTTGCTGGAATTCCTGCTCACCGGGCAACACTGAACGCACTCCGCCGCCGGGATCGTGACACCATGATCCCGGCAGGCCAACGCTGTGCCAGAGGGTCCACGCCAACATGACCAATCCGCTGCTAACCCTGGAACACCTGGCTTGCGGTTATCACCAGCAAACCGTGGTAAAGGATTTGAGCCTGGAACTGGCTGCCGGGGAAATCGCCTGTCTGCTCGGTCCCAGCGGCTGCGGCAAGACCACCACCCTGCGCGCCATCGCGGGCCTGGAGCCAGTCACCGGTGGCAGCATCCATATTCAGGGCAACGCCGTCTCCAGCCGCAGCCGGCAACTTCCCCCGGAAAAACGCGGGCTGGGCATGGTGTTTCAGGAACACGCCCTGTTCCCACACCTGACCGTGGCGGACAATGTGGCCTTTGGTTTGCGCAAACAACCGCGCCAACAGCAACAACACCGGGTCACGGAGTGCCTGGAACGGGTTCGCCTGGCTGGCATGGAAAACCGCTATCCCCATGAGCTCTCCGGTGGCCAACAGCAGCGCGTCGCCCTGGCCCGGGCCCTGGCGCCGCGCCCCGCCCTGCTGTTACTCGACGAACCCTTCGCCAGCCTGGATCTGGATTTGCGACGCGCCCTGGCCCGCGAACTGGGCGACATTCTGCGGGCGGAGAATGTGACCGCGCTGCTGGTCACCCACGACCAGGAAGAAGCCTTTGCCCTGGCAGACCGGGTCGGCGTGATGCGCCAGGGGCGACTGGAGCAATGGGATACGCCGTACAATATCTACCATGCACCGGCCAATCGCTTCGTGGCGGAGTTCGCCGGTTACGGTTCCTTCCTGCGCGGTGACGTGGTCGATGAAGCCCGAGTCATGACCAGCCTCGGCGAGCTGTCCGGCCGCAGCCATACTGCACTGACACCCGGCAGCAAGGTGGATGTCCTGCTGCGCCCGGAAGATGTGATCGCCGATGAAAGCGCCCCACTGGCACTCCCCGTCACCCGTCGCCAGTTCACCGGTGCCACCATTCTCTACCACTTGCGCGTCGGCGCCTCGGAAACCCTGCTCTGCCAGACCGACAGCCACACCAATGTGGTGGAAGGGGATGCACTACATGTGCGGTTGGGGACCAAGCATTTGGTCACGTTTTCAGTCGACAGTTGATAGCGGACCGTTGGCAGTCGCGCGAGGAAGAGACGGTATTGCTTGAATAAACAGCTGGCCTCACCCGCGAGCTGTCAACTGTCCACTATTAACTGTCAACTATCCTCACGCCACCCTGCTCTGATCCCGGCCCCCGGACTTGGCTTTGTACAGTCCCTGGTCGGCCCGGTTGAGTAGCTCATCCACGGTTTCGTTGTCTTCACAGGCGGCGACGCCCACGGAAAGGCTGACCGTGTTGGGGCCGCCCTCCTGGCCAAAGCTTTCCTCGCGCCAACGCTCGCGCAGACGCTCGGCAACCCGCAGGGCGCCATTTTCATCACTCTGCGGCAATATCAGCAGGAATTCCTCACCGCCCAGGCGGCCAAAATAATCACCATCACGCATGCCGGCCAGGGCCAGAGCGGAGAAACGGCGCAGCACCTTGTCGCCCCAGTCATGGCCATGGCGATCGTTGATCTGCTTGAAATGATCCAGATCGACATAACAGATAGCGAACGGAATCCCCTTGCGGGTAAAAAGGGCACGCTGGCGTTCCAGAATCTCCAGCAAATGTCGACGGTTGAAGAGTCCGGTAAGGTCATCACGAATGGCCATTTCACGGACCTGCTCCACCGCCCGGGCCAACTGCTGGTTCTTGTCGGCCAGGGCATCACGTAAACGATTGATCCCTCCACCGGTCACCGCAAAGCTCATCGAAATCATGGAAAACACCAGCCATTGCAACGCCTCCACGGACAGGCTCAATTCCACCCAGCGATCGTGCATGGCCAGCCACAGCATCACGGCATAGGCCGCGCTGGCCAGAACCGCCACGCCGATCATCACCTTGCCACTGAGGCGGAACGAGACCAGCAACAGGCCGGCAAAAAACAGGGTCACCACGCTGAGCCGGAACTCGTCCACGTAGTAACCGGACACCATGAACACCACCATGAAATGCAATATCAGTGGCAATGACAGACTCGGCTCGCCCAGGCGCAAGGTCCAGCCGGTGGCAAGCAGCATCTGATAGACAAGCAACGACGCCCACACCATGAACAGCATCATCAGACCCTGTTCCAGGCCAACCTCAAAGTAACCGAACTGGTAATACACCACACACAGGAGGGTATGCATGGCCATGATCGCCATGGCCGATCGGCTATGGCGCTTTAGCAACCGCTTCTCGCTCAGTGTCAGTTTTTCCGCCTGACGCAGATCCTGATTCATGCCCCCTGCTCCACTACCAGTTTGTCGCGACCGGTTTCCTTCGCCTGATACAGGGCACGATCTGCCCGCAGGATCACTTGGTCCGGCGTTTCCTCACGGCGGTACATGGCCAGGCCTGCGGATACAGTAACGCTCAGTCCCGGCGCCTCCTTGAAACGCTGACTGCGAATACCCAGCAGAATCCCTTGCAGCAGGTTGCTGGCCTCTTCCGGATCGCTCACTGGCAGCACCAACATGAATTCCTCCCCTCCCAGTCGTGCGGCGAAATCCTGGCCACTCAAATGCCGGCGGGACACTTCGGCAAAACGTTCCAGCACCAGATCCCCCATCCGATGCCCATACTGATCATTGATTTTCTTGAAGTGATCCAGGTCCAGATAGGCCACACCCAGCTGGTAAGCACCGCGGGCTGCCTGGCCGCAGGACTTGCTGAGCAATTCCATGGCATGGCGACGCCGATAGAAGCCCGTCAGCTCGTCCTTCACCGCCATATCGTGAATTCGCTCCACAATATCCGCCAACTGCAAATTACGGCGGCTCAACTGATAGCGAATGGTGGAAATTTCGGATGCCAGCACAATTACGGCCAGCACCATGACCGCGAACAGCCCCCACTGGATCCACTCCCCGCGCAGATCCACCACCTCCGGCCAGTAGCCGGATACCACGCCGAGAATCACCGCATACCCCAGCACACAGTAAACCGCCAGCCAGGCAAACTGACGGAAGGACGCCTGCAGCACGCCCATCTGGACAATGGCAAAAAAGATCAGCATCACACACAGACGCACCTGGTCCACCACCATGGCCGTCAGCAAAATGCCGGTGGTCGACCAGACCATCAACGGCATGATCATGGAAGGTTCGGAGAGACGCCGGTTGAGCCCCAGCAGCATGAACAGGACGAAGCCAAGATGCCCCAGCCACAGCACGCCGAACATGGCGTAAAACAGGGGGGCTCCGCCCCGGAAAAAATCCAGTTGCAGGGCGATCCAGCACAACAGGGTGTGGGCGCTGCCGCCACCGAGAATGGCAAATAATACTCGGCGCAGCCGCTGTGCCTGCAAGGCCGCAGGGTGAAGCGTTAACGATTGATCCATGCCGGATTCCTGAACCGGTACAGCCATCCCCACTATCAGCCGCACCAAGTTGGTAGCACATTGGTATTATTCTTGTGGAAATTCTAATGCCAAATGCCTACCAGGTCACAGTTTTCATCCCTCAAACCGGACCGCCCATCGCCATCCCAATGAAACAATCTGCACGAAAGTCCCTGATTTTTTTGAGCTTTCCGGCTCGCTATCCCTGAGCACCCGCACTCTGGCAGACCCGAGCCACCGCTTCGCGCCAGCCCCGGTAGCGACGCTGGCGCTCCGCTTCCTCCAGCAACGGGGCAAATTCCCGCTCGCAACGCCATTGCTCTGCCACGGCATCCAGGGAGTCGTACAAGCCCACGCCCAGCCCCGCCAGGTAAGCCGCGCCCAGTGCCGTGGTTTCCGTAACCACCGGCCGATCCACGCAGACCCCCAGCACGTCCGACAGGGTCTGGCTGAGCCAGTTGTTCACCACCATGCCGCCATCCACGCGCAGGGTCGTGGGCCGGGTCCCGCAATCTGCGGCCATGGCATCGAGCAGGTCCCGGGATTGGTAGCACACCGCTTCCAGACCGGCTGTTACCACCTCCGCAATACCGGTATCGCGGGTCAGTCCCAGCAAGGCTCCCCGGGCATGGGGGTCCCACCAGGGCGCGCCCAGACCGGTAAAGGCGGGAACCAGATAGACGCCCCCTGCGGACCCCGCCCGGCGGGCCAGCGCTTCGGTTTCGCTGGCATCACGGATCAGGTTCAGCCCATCACGTAGCCACTGAATTGCCGCGCCGGCCACAAAGATGGAGCCCTCCAGAGCGTAGGTCGTCTTGCCGTTGAGTCGGTAGCCCACGGTGGTCAATAGTCGGTTGTGGGACGCCACCGCCTCACCAGTATTCATGACCATGAAGCAGCCGGTGCCATAGGTACTTTTCACCATGCCCGGCTGGAAACAGGCCTGGCCTACCAGGGCCGCCTGCTGATCCCCGGCAATCCCTGCCACCGGCACAGCCGCCCCCAACAATTCCGGGCAGGTCGTGCCGAATTCACCGGCGCTGTCCCGCACTGTCGGCAGCACCGCCGACGGAATATCGAACAGGGCCAGCAGCTCGTCATCCCAGGTCTGGTTGTGAATATTGAATAACAGCGTGCGCGACGCGTTGGTGGCATCGGTGGCATGCACCTTGCCACGGGTCAGTTGCCACAGCAGCCAGCAGTCGATGGTGCCAAACGCCAGCTCTCCGGCTTCGGCACGGGGCCGGGCTCCGGGAACGTTATCCAGCAACCAGGCCAGCTTGGTGGCAGAAAAATAGGGGTCCAGTAACAGGCCCGTCTTGCTGCGAACCGCCTCCTCATGGCCGGCTTCGCGCAGCCGCTGACAATATTCCGCCGTGCGGCGATCCTGCCAGACAATGGCCTTGGCAAGCGGATCCCCGGTATGGCGGTCCCACAGCACCGTGGTTTCCCGTTGGTTAGTGATACCGATGGCGGCCAGCTCACGGGCTTCTACCCGGGCGTTGCGCAGGGCCTGCTGGCACAGGGCGAGGGTGTCGTTCCAGATTTCCATGGCATCGTGCTCCACCCAGCCATCCTGCGGAAAATGCTGGCGGAACTCCTTCTGAGCCTGTCCGCAGGCTCGGCCACTGGCGTCGAAAACAATGGCGCGGGAACTGGTGGTGCCCTGGTCGATGGAAAGGATATATGACATGGCTCGACTCACCCTGTTATCAGTATTGGTGTCTGGGGCGGCGCATTTTACATGAAGGTCTGATGACAGATGGCACCATAACGGACACCCCGATAGACCTTATCGGTCATTCGCGATGCCCGAGCAAGCCGGTGCTCAATTCACCCGCCCCAGCACGTGCTGTCCCTGCTGGGTGCGCGGCAGGATCACGGTGAAGCGGGCGCCCCCCATGGGGCTCTCGGCCACCCGAATATCCCCACCATGCCAGTCCACGATGCGCTTGACGATGGACAGGCCCAGACCATAGCCGCCACTGGCCCGGTGACGACTCTTGTCCAAGCGCGCAAAGGGCTTGAAGACACGTTCGCGCTCATGCTCGGGAATGCCCGGGCCGTTATCGTCTACATGGATAACCACCCGATCTTCCCCGCCCGTGACTACCATGACAATGCGCGAGCCGGCATAGCGCAAGGCATTGGTTACCAGATTCTGTAGCACCCGGTGCAAATACCGCTCTTCCGCCTCCACCTCCAGGTCCGGTCGTTCGCACTCAACCGTAATGACCGTGTCGCCCCGGATGGTTTCCAGTTCCTCACGGAGCTGTTCACACAGCTCGCCAACCTGTACCGGCTTGAACTCGATATTCGGCGTGCCCTGCTCCAGCCGGGCATAGGTCAGGATCTCGTCGATCAGTTGATCCAGCTGCTCGATATCATGGTCCAGCGCGTTGAGCTTTTCCCGGCGCATGTCTGCCGACTCGATATCCGCCAGCATTTCCAGGCCGAAACGCAGGCGCGCCACCGGCGTGCGCAGCTCATGACTGACCGCCCGGGTCATTTCCCTCTGGGACTCGATCAGGCGGCGGATGTGTGCGGTCATGCCATTGAAGGTGGCCGCCACCTGGCCGATGGCATCATTGCCTTCGATATTGGCATAGGCCCCCAGATCACCACTACCCAGTTGACTCACCGCCCGGTCCAGTTGCCGAAGGCGCCGCTGCAGCGGGCTGACCTGCAGATAGGTGGCCATGGCCACCGCTATCAGGCTGAGTGCCCCGGCCACCAGCAACAACTCCATGGGGAACTGGTCAAACAGACTCAGGGGGCCGATCACCAGCAATTTACCGGTCTGCGCCACCGGGGCATAAATACGAATGCTGGAATCACTGCGGGTACTGTCATCAAGCCCGATGACCACTTCCCGGCGATTGAGCCGCTGCTCCTGCTCCGGGTCCAGAGCCACCTCGCTGCGCGGCACCAGGCTGAGCGGATAACCGAAATGCTCACCCAATCCGGCCAGCGCCCGGTCCCATTCCCCTTCGGGGTAATGCGACAGGTGATTGAGCACCAGCACCGCCGTGGCCCGCGCCTGCTGCTCGGACACCTTGGTCATGCGGGTGGTAATGTATTGCGACTCGCCGGGCAGCTGGAAAAGAATATCCGCGTAACCTTCCCGCTCATTGAGGCGCATGACTACCAGCCCCTCCTCCAGATGCAGCGTCTCCCGGTAGCCCAGCTCAAGCTCACTGGCGGGCTGCAGGCGAATGTCCGCATTGAAGAGCTTGCTGAGCACCTGACTCCAGCGGTCCCGCTCACCCGGCTCATAGCGCTGGTACCCCTCTGCCATCAGGTAGAAGGTGCCCCGCGCCATTTCCTCCCGGTAGATATCCGAGCGATAGCTGTTAACCAGCTGCACAGCAGCATAGGTGATGGCGCCGATAAAACACAGCGCCAGCAGCAGGCCCCCGTAGAGCCTCAGGAAGATACTATTCACGCGTCACCCAGCGTCACGCCACGGCCTTGATCACCCTCAGGCCGCGCCGATTTCCTTGACGAACAGGTACCCCTTGGAGCGCACCGTCTTGATACGCTTCGGGTTCTCCGGGTCATCCCCGACTTTGGGACGAATCCGGGAAATGCGCACATCAATGGAGCGGTCCTGGCCGTCGTACTGAATGCCACGCAGCTTCTCGAAGATGGTTTCCCGCGACAGCACCGTCCCGGCATTGGACGCCAGCAACCAGAGCAGGTCGTATTCGGCACTGGTCAGATCCACCGAATCACCGGCCAGGGTCACTTCCCGGGCCGAGTTGTCGATGACCAGGGCGCCGAATTCCAGACGCGCCGGCGAACTGTCCCGTTCGCTGTCGGTTTCCACCCGGCGCAGCAAGGCCCGGATTCGCGCCAGCAACACCCGGGGTTTCACCGGCTTCGCCACGTAATCGTCGGCGCCCATCTCCAGCCCCAACACCTGATCCATGTCATCGGTGCGGGCGGTGAGCATGAGAATGGGATTCTTGTAAGCGCTGCGTACCTCTCGGCAGACGGTCAGGCCGTCAGCTCCGGGCAACATCAGATCCAGTACCACCAGATCCGGTTGTTCGGCACGAATGCGACGGATGGCTTCCTCGCCATCACTGACCACCGTCACATCCAGTCCATTGGTTTGCAGATATTCACAGGTAAGATCGGCAAGTCGCTCGTCGTCTTCCACGATCATGATGGCTGGCGGGTTATCCTGCACCGTTGTCATCCCGTCCTTATCCTTTTTTCATTTCGTATCGTTATTGTCGTCGTTCACAGCGCAAAACTGTAACAAACGTATCCCTATCAGGAGTTTATACGCATAGACACTGTCTACGGCAACCTTGCTGATACCAAAGATAAACTGAAGCTGCTTCACACGCCCCTTTTTACCGTTGACAAACACAATATCTAGTACACTTGCGCACCGGAAAAGCGCAGCCGCAATGCACCCACAGCGGTCCACAACTTATCCACAAAATTTCCCCAGGCGAAGTACTTGCAAATCCGTGGTCGCAACTATAACTTGTACTGAACTCAGACAGCGACCCCAACATATTGGGTTTTTGTAAAACCGCTGCCTCCCCGGGACAGACGATTCCAGAGCACCGAAAAGTACAGCCACATCAGCCATTTAGCACTTTTCGGACGACCAGGGGCAAGAACAACGTCATGGACAAGACACAAGATATAGTGGTCCGCGCTACAAACCGGCCACCATGCACCATTCAACACAGTTTTTACAGCGCCATGGCCTGACGGCCGTGGCGTTTTGCGTGGTGTGCCCGGCGGCCCCCGCCCCGCCGGCCACCCCACACAACCCTGACAACAGACAGAACAGCACCAACAACGGAGAGCGCACCATGCAGACGGATATGAGCCAAAACCCCAACCAGACCGGCTCCCCGGCTAGCGGCGACAACAGCCAGGATCAGTCCATCGCCAACACGGCACCCGGTCAGCTGCGCGTCATCAAGCGTAATGGCAAAGTGGTCGGTTACGATGACGACAAGATTACTGTCGCGATCAGCAAGGCGTTTCTGGCCGTAGAAGGCGGCACCGCTGCGGCCTCTTCCCGCATTCACGAAACCGTGGCACGGCTCACCGAGCAGGTGTCTGCCACCTTCAAGCGTCGCATGCCCTCCGGCGGCACCATCCATATCGAGGAAATCCAGGACCAGGTAGAACTGGCCCTGATGCGCAACGGCGAGCACAAAGTGGCCCGTGACTATGTGCTCTACCGCGAGCGCCAGGCAGCCAAGCGCGCCGAGCAGGCCTCCTCCGATCTGCCCGAGCCCACTCACCAGGTGGACATGTCCGTCACCATGGAAGACGGCAGCAAGGCCCCGCTGGACATGGCGCGCCTGGAACACCTGATCCGTTCCGCCTGTGAAGGCCTGGAAGACGTCAGCGCCGACAAGATCATCACCGAAACCGTGAAGAATCTGTACGACGGCGTTTCCATCCATGACGTGAACACCTCCATGGTGATCACCGCCCGCACCATGATCGAGGTGGAACCCAACTACTCCCAGGTCACCGCCCGCCTGCTGATGGACAAGATCCGCGCGGAAGCGCTGCAGTATCTGGACGTGGCCGAGCGTGCCAGCCACGACGAAATGAATGCCCTCTATGGTGACGCCCTGAAGGCCTACATCACCAAGGGCATCGAGCTGGAGCTGCTGTCTCCGGCGCTTGGCGAGTTCGACCTGGAAAAACTGGGCACCGCCATCGACGGCGACCGCGACCTGCAGTTCTCCTACCTGGGCCTGCAGACGCTCTACGACCGCTACTTCATCCACCACAAGGACACCCGCATCGAGCTGCCCCAGTGCTTCTTCATGCGCGTGGCCATGGGCCTGGCCGTGGAAGAAGATAATCGCGAAGCCCGCGCCATCGAGTTCTACAACCTGCTCTCCAGCTTTGACTACATGAGCTCCACGCCGACCCTGTTCAACGCCGGCACCCTGCGTCCGCAGCTGTCCAGCTGCTACCTGACCACCGTGCCCGACGATCTGCACGGCATCTACGGTGCCATCCAGGACAACGCCATGCTGTCCAAGTTTGCCGGCGGCCTGGGTAACGACTGGACCCCGGTACGCGCACTGGGCTCCTACATTAAAGGCACCAACGGCAAATCCCAGGGCGTGGTGCCGTTCCTGAAAGTGGTCAACGACACCGCCGTGGCCGTAAACCAGGGCGGCAAGCGCAAAGGCGCCGTCTGTGCTTACCTGGAAACCTGGCACCTGGACATCGAAGAATTCCTCGAGCTGCGCAAGAACACCGGTGACGACCGCCGTCGTACTCACGACATGAACAGTGCCAACTGGATTCCCGACCTGTTCATGAAGCGAGTCATCAATGAAGAGGACTGGACTCTGTTCAGCCCCAACGACACCCCGGACCTGCACGATCTGTACGGTGAAGCGTTCGAGAAGGCCTACCTGGCCTACGAAGACAAGACCCGCAGTGGCGAACTGAAACTGTTCAAGCGTATCCCTGCCATCAACCTGTGGCGCAAGATGCTGTCCATGTTGTTCGAAACCGGCCACCCGTGGTTCACCTTCAAGGATCCGTGCAACCTGCGCAGCCCGCAGCAACACGTGGGTGTGGTGCACTCCTCCAACCTGTGCACCGAGATCACCCTGAATACCAACAAGGATGAAATCGCCGTGTGTAACCTGGGCTCCGTGAACCTGGCCCAGCACGTGGACGAAAACGGTCTCGACACCGACAAGCTGCAACGCACCATCAACACTGCCGTGCGCATGCTGGATAACGTCATCGACATCAACTACTACAGCGTGCCCCAGGCCGAGCGTTCCAACATGAAGCACCGCCCGGTGGGTCTGGGCATCATGGGTTTCCAGGATGCGCTGTACAAACAGGGCATCAGCTACGCCTCCGAAGGTGCAGTGAAATTCGCCGACAACTCCATGGAAGCGGTGAGCTACTACGCCATTCAGGCCTCCGCCAAACTGGCCGAAGAGCGTGGTGCCTACCAGACCTTCGAAGGGTCCCTGTGGAGCCAGGGCGTGCTCCCCATCGATTCCATCGACATCCTGGTCAAGCAACGTGGCGAGGACTACTGCAAGGTGGACCGCAGCCAGACCCTGGATTGGGACAGCGTGCGCGAGATGGTGAAGAAAGGCATGCGTAACTCCAACGTGATGGCCATCGCCCCCACCGCGACCATTGCCAACATCACCGGGGTTTCACAGTCCATTGAGCCCACGTATCAGAACCTGTACGTGAAATCCAACCTGTCCGGCGAGTTCACCGTGGTGAACCCCTACCTGGTCAACGCCCTGAAAGAGCGTGGCCTGTGGGACAACGTGATGGTCAACGATCTGAAATATTACGACGGCTCCGCCCAGCCCATCGAGCGTATCCCGGCGGACCTGAAAGAGCAGTTCCGCACCGCCTTCGAAGTGGAGCCGCGCTGGTTGGTGGAAGCGGCAAGCCGCCGTCAGAAATGGATCGATCAGGCCCAGTCCCTGAACCTGTACATCGCGGAAGCCAACGGCAAGAAGCTGGACGTGACCTACAAGATGGCCTGGTTGCTGGGTCTTAAGACCACCTACTACCTGCGTGCCATCGGTGCCACCCAGGCGGAAAAATCCACCATCAACGATGGCAAGCTCAACCGGGTGTCTTCCAAGGTGGAAGAGTCTGCCGACTTCAGCCAGGCGGCTGATGTACCGCAAGCCTGCTCCATCGACGATCCGGATTGCGAAGCCTGTCAGTAAGGTTGATCAGCCAGGCCCGGCGTTAACGCCCGGGCCTGCGCCATTGAACAAAGGGCCGGACATTCGACGTCCCGCCCGCCAAAGAATACGCAAGCGGTGATCCACACCACCACACTTGTAAGAATGGAACGGAGAGAACACATGCTGAGCTGGGACGAATTCAATGCGCAAGAGACGCCTGCCGCCAAGCCGCAACCAAAACCCGCAACGCCGCCGCAACCTGAGACGGTTTCTGCAGAAGCGACACCTGCAACTCAAGCACCGGGAGCGGGAAGTCCGGCGGATGATGGCGGAGCCGAGCTGCAAGGACGACGAGATAACGCCGCCACAGACGCCGTAGAACGCGCCCAGGCCGCCGTGGCCGAAATGGATATCACCGAAGGGGTGGCGGAGCTGGAAGGCACCGCCGGCCGTGTCGAAGTCGACGACAAGCGCATGATCAACTGCCGCGCCGACCTCAACCAGCTGGTGCCCTTCAAGTACGACTGGGCCTGGCAGAAATACCTGGATGGCTGCGCCAACCACTGGATGCCCCAGGAAGTGAACATGAACGCCGATTTGGCGCTATGGAAGAAGCCCGATGGCCTGACCGACGACGAGCGTCGTATCGTCAAGCGCAACCTGGGTTTCTTCTCCACTGCCGAGTCCCTGGTGGCCAACAATCTGGTGCTGGCCATCTACCGGCTGATCACCAACCCGGAATGTCGCCAGTACATCCTGCGTCAGTCCTTTGAAGAAGCGATTCACACCCACGCTTACCAGTACTGCATCGAATCCCTGGGCATGGACGAAGGCGAGATCTTCAACATGTATCAGGAGATTCCGTCTGTGGCCAAGAAGGCCCAATGGGGTATCCAGTACACCCGTGACCTGTCCGATCCGGAATTCACCACCGGCACCGTGGAAACCGACAAGGCACTGCTGGAAAACCTGATCGCCTTCTACTGCGTACTGGAAGGCATCTTCTTCTATTGCGGCTTCACCCAGATCCTGTCCATGGGTCGCCGCAACAAGATGACCGGCGTGGCCGAGCAGTTCCAGTACATCCTGCGTGACGAATCCATGCACGTGAACTTCGGTGTGGACGTGATCAACCAGATCAAACTGGAAAATCCGCACCTGTGGGATTCCCAGATGCGCGACAAGGCCACCCAGATGATCCTGGAAGGCACTGAACTGGAAATCCAGTACGCCCGCGACACCATGCCCCGCGGTGTGCTCGGCATGAATGCCGCCATGATGGAAGAGTACCTGCAGTTCATCGCCAACCGTCGTCTGGTCCAGCTGGGCCTGCCGGAGCAATTCAAAGGCGTGAACAACCCGTTCCCCTGGATGAGTGAAATCATGGACCTGCGGAAAGAGAAGAACTTCTTCGAAACCCGGGTAACGGAATATCAGGTTGGCGGTGCATTGAGCTGGGATTGATCAGTGACGGCTTGTGAGTTGCCATTAGAGAGGGCACATTTGCCAATAGAGGATCGCGTGCCCTCTTTATTAATCAGCAACTTACAGAGTTCTTGCCATCAAAGAATCGCCCCCTCGCAAGCCCGAAACTAAAGGGCTTGCCCCCCTTCTCAGCCTGCACTTTGAGCAGAGATTTAAATCTTGGAATCGTAGAACAGGAAGAATACGAATAATCACAGGAGTGAGCCCTGCCAATAGAAACCCGAACACTACGATCTGCATCAACCAGATCCGGGCGTGTAGTGGTAGCCAAATCCTTGAATGAAGCCCAATCTCAAAACAAACAAACCGCTTTTCTATGCCACAGCCATCAAGATCGGGATTTAGCCCAAGGGCTGCAGGTGATCTTGAAAGAGAATGGCTGGGATCTGTACATAGACTGGCAAGATAATGAAATGCCAGAGTCCCCCAACAAAGAAACTGCGAACAAAATAAAATCGAGGATCATTTCGACAAACTGGTTTATCTTTCTTGCAACGGAAAGATCTGTCCAGTCCCGTTGGTGCCCTTGGGAAATCGGCTATGCCGATTCGGAAAAGCCCCACAGCAGAATCCTCATAATCCCCACCAAAAATGACAACAACCAATGGTTCGGCAACGAATACCTTCAACTATATAAAAAGATAGACAAAGGTTTTGAAGGCCAACGATCTGGCTACGCCATGTACAAGGCGGGGGCAAACACAGACGGCATATGGGTCGACCAGATCAGATGACAACGCAGCAAAGCCAATATGAGCATGAATAAGAAAAAAGGAATCATCACCCTTAAAGCCCCCAAAGAAAAAGCAAGTGATTTACCATCGAAAAAACTAACCTTTCCAGCCGCTGGAGCCTTGATAGGTCACCTTCTTGCTCCAGGAATCGGTGGCGTTCTTATTGGTGGACTTATTGGAGGTGTCTTCTCTCTAGATTCAAAGGAGAAAAAAATGGCCAGAATTCCCATCTTTTACAGCTTTCACTTTAGTAACGATGTCATGCGAGTCCAGCAGATACGCAACATTGGCTCCATTGAGGGAAACCCTCCCGTTAATCCTAATGATTGGGAGCAACTCAAGCGGAAAGGCTCAACTGCCATCAAAAACTGGATAGACCACAACATGAAATACAAGCGTTGCGTGGTTGTACTAATAGGGTCAGAGACAGCCGCACGCCCGTGGGTTAAGTATGAGATCCAAAGAGCGTGGAACCAAGGCAAGGCGATGATAGGAATTCATATTCACAATATTCGCTGCCCACGAGGAGGCACAGCCCCAAAAGGGAAAAACCCATTTGATGACTTCCAGTTTGATAATGGAACAAAATTATCATCGATGATCCCATGTTATGACCCCTCCCCCAATAGTGCATATCGAGACATCGCAGAAAACATTGACAGCTGGATTAATCATGCCATCCAGACAAAGAGAAACTAGTTATGAACCATGAGAAAATTGACATCGATCCAGAGTCAGCCTCAATACAAACACATCTCGGCATCATACAAAATGTCATTCAGCGCATGGCGACCAATAGCACCAATTGCAAAGCATGGTGTGTAACGCTAGTGGCCGCAGTTTTAGTAATTGTGGCGGACAAAGGCAATGCAAATTACGCATGGATAGCGCTTCTTCCAACCATCGTCTTTTCTTCCCTAGATGCATATTACCTAGCTTTGGAGAAAGGATTTCGGGCTTGCTACAATCAGTTTGTTTCTAAACTACGCCAAGGAAGCCTAAGCGAGCTTGACCTTTACTCAGTAATGCCCATAGGAAACATGTCCCAACTACAGTTGGAGGCATACAAATCCTTTTCAGTATGGGGGTTTTACCTTTCTCTCGCTGCACTTACAGTTTTAACCAAGATGGTTGCTCTTGGATAACAGGCGTCAAGAAATCCACCTAAAGCCAAACGGATTTTAATGAAAGATATCTTGCAACACTTTTGCTCCGCCTTACAGCAGGTTAACTGGTCTAAAATGCCGGCTCAATTCCAGGAATTCCCGCTAGGAACCTGTGGTGACATCAGCGATATACTCGCAGAGCACCTGTACAGCAATGGTTTTAACTCCATTGACTACGTCTGTGGGTTTTATAATGGAAGGTCACATGCATGGCTTGAAATTAACGGATATGCCATTGATGTCACAGCTAACCAATTCCATGACATCTCAGCCCATTTCTTGTACCAACCGCCAGAACTCTGGCATTACAAATTCGAGGAGCAAACCCGAAGAAAAGCCGGCTACAAAACCTTCCATGGGCCTGCGATCCAAGACATAGAGTTACTTCACGATGAGATCGCTGAAAGGCTTGGACACCTGATCAAGACATAGCAAAATAGAGAGCATATACCCCCAAAAATACTCATCAACGACATCCATCATCATATCGAATTACTTGTCGAGCAATACTCTCTAGGCAAAGAAGGCCAACAAAGGCCACTGCAACCTCAATAAAGATACTTCTGAAACCCAATAAAGGTTTCTCGTATCTGTGCTGGCGAACCCAGTTCCGCCGCCGCATCCGTGATCGTGTTGTATTTGAGAGTGATCAGGCCCTTCATCTTGGATGCCGCAAGCTCCCCGACACCCTCTTCAATGTATTTATCTAATACGAACTCAATGAACTGCTGTTGCTTGTAGTTCGTGTAAGCAGCACTGATAGCAGGCTTTGCTGAATCCACGCGTTGTTTCCTGGATTGCGTCTCCAGTGCGTAAGCCACATAGGCCAAAACGTCATAGACGTCACTATCCGGAGCATCGATCAGTCGCTTCATGCTGTCGAGCTTCTCTTCGTCGTAGCCGGCCTCAGCCAGGTCTTCGAGGAGCTTTTCTCGTGTCAGTGGGTCACCCCAAATTTGTCGAAGCTGGTCTTCGTCCCTAAAGAACTTCGGCAGATCACCAAACATTCGCTCCACGAACTCCTTGGCCGTTATGGGCTTTCCTTCAGGACTCCAATACAGCGTGGAAGACACATGCTTGATGGTACGGGTTTTGCCATCAGATAGTGTGATGACAATCTTTTCTACACAGACACAAGGGCGCTGGCCACACGTCTCGCAGGGTTCAGGAGGCGGTTTTCTACAGACACAAGGCGATTGCTCACAAACCCCACAGGCACCACTACCACCACCACCGCCACCTTTCTCACAACTGCACGGTGTGTTACCGCATTCGTTACACGGCTCGATATCAAGGGGCTCACCATCCCACTCAGGGTCAGCGAAATTGTGATGTGCCTTCACAAAGTCGTAGACAGTGAAATAGTCTTTCCCATCATACATGCGGGTGCCGCGCCCAATGATCTGCTTGAACTCGATCATATTGTTACAGGGGCGCATCAAAACGATATTACGAACATTCCGCGCATCCACACCGGTCGACAGCTTTCTGGAGGTGGTTAGGATTGTCGGAATGGTCTTCTCGTTATCCTGGAAAGTCTTCAGGTCATTTTCACCTGCAGCCCCGTCATTAGCTGTGACCCGCACACAGTAGCTCGGATTAGTACTCCAGCCCTTCTCCGCCGCATATTGATTAATGTAGTCCCTCACCAGCCCGGCATGCTCCTGAGTGGCGCAAAACACCAACGTTTTCTCTGACGGGCTAAACATGTCCATCCAATACCTGACACGCATCTTCTCGCGCTCTGGAATGGTGATAATGCGATTGAAGTCACCTTCTTTATAGACCTGCCCCGGGACGGGCTTCCCCTTAACAACATACCCATCCCCCGGGGAGTACACATACTCATCCATGGTGCCCACAATAGGCACAACCTTGAATGGGGTCAGGAACCCATCGTTAATGCCATCCTTCAGGGCATAGGTGTATACAGGCTCACCAAAATAAGAGTAGGTATCCGCATTAACGGTTCGTTTCGGAGTGGCAGTCAGCCCCAGCTGCACAGCCGGCGAAAAGTAATTCAGGATTTCTCGCCAGGAACTCTCATCATTAGCGCCTCCCCGGTGACACTCATCAATAATGACGAAATCAAAGAAATCCTCAGGGTAATCACCGAAATAAGGCGTGGGATTCCCATTCTCATCTTCGCCACCACTCATGAAGGTCTGAAAAATGGTGAAGAAGACGCTCGCATTCTTGGGAACACTGCCTTGCCTTCTGATCTCGCCCGGCTCTAAGCGAACGATGGCATCTTCACCAAAAGGGCCGAAGTCATTAAAGGCCTGGTTTGCCAGGACATTGCGATCAGCCAAGAACAGGATTCGAGGTCGCTTTCTGGCGGCAGCGGGGTCTTTCTGAGAACTAAGGCTCCATCGGCTGTGAAATAGCTTCCAGGCGGCCTGGAAGGCGATACAGGTTTTGCCGGTGCCTGTCGCCAGCGTTAACAGGATGCGCTGCCGGCCCTGGGCAATAGCCTCCAAGGCGTTGTTGATGGCGTTTTCCTGATAGTAGCGGGGCTGCCAGTCGCCTTTGCATTCAAAGGGGATCTGGGCGAAACGCTGGCGCCAGACGGCAGCAAAGTCCGGCTCGGGCTGTTCACCGCCGGGCTTTTGAGTGGGGTCAAAGGCCGGGTTAAATGTAAGCTGCCAGAGTTGATCCGGCCCCAGAAACTGCTCGACCAGCTTTTCCTCGCCAGTGAGCATATCAATCTGGTAGATGTCGTGGCCATTGGTGGCGTAGCCGAAACGGCACTGCAGGCGCTGGGCGTAGCCCTTGGCCTGACGCACCCCCTCGGTATAACTCAGGCTCTCTTTTTTGGCCTCAATCGCTGCCAGTTTGCGGCCCTGATACTCCAGCACATAGTCGCTGCTCAAAGCCGAAGCGCGTTTGCCACCACCGATTATCCGCCCTTGGGTAATAGGCACTTCGCGGCGGATATAGCTGTTTTCTACCTTGCTCCAGCCTGCCTCGACCAGCTTGGGATCGATCAGATCGGCGCGAGTATCAGCTTCGTTGCGGCTTCCTTGCGACATCAGGCGGCAGCCTCCTCGGTATCTTTTGTCAACGCCCCCGAAAAGGCTTTTTGTAGCAAGGATCTTTTTAGCTCATCAATGGAGGAAAGCTTTTGAGCATAAATCTTTTCCAAGCTTTGGACAGAAACCATCAATGTGTCGAGAGAATCAACGACCTTC
>JAZAJX010000099.1:0-9451 GCA_036230225.1 Pseudomonadota bacterium
AGAGCGTTGGAAGCTGCTTGCTTCCCGACTGCGTCGTTGGCGTGTTGCCGTGTCCGCCGTCGTTGTGGGGGCGCATTCTAGAGATTTCCGGAGAACCGTCAACACCTTTTTCATGACTTTTTTATCAAATGGTCACCTTTTAGGCATCAAGGGCAAAAAAGCAGCGAAACCGGCCGTTTACGGTGGTTTATTGAGCAATCCAGAAAGCCGCCGGCCCACCAAATCTCATGCCGGCAGTCTCTTTTTCTCCCCTTTCCTGTATTCCCACAGGAAATATTTCTCTTTTGCTTCCACCTATAAGCAAATAAACGAATATTGCAGCCCCCCTCACCGCCTCCATAAACAAAAAAGGGCGCCGCATTGGGCGCCCCGGGAAGAAGGATCAGGAAGGTCTAGGCGTTTTTACGCAGGCGCCAGACACTCATTAGCAGGCCCGCAATCACATAAAGACTGGCGACAGTCAGCAACACTAGCGGCGGATCCAGGAAAACGATGGCAAAAGCGATGATAACGCCCAGCAACACCTTGAACGGCACCCGGCCAATATGGAATTCCTTGAACGAGTGATATTTCACAGAAGAGACCATTAACAGGCCCGCCCCAGCCACCACCAGAGCGACAATCCAGGAAATGTCGTTGCCGTCCATTCCTCGGCTGGCACCCAGCCACACCAGTGTCGCCACCAAACCGGCACCGGTCGGGCTTGGCAGGCCGATAAAAAACCGCTTGTCGGTACTTTCTGCCTGCACATTGAAACGTGCCAGGCGCAAGGCGGCACAGGCCACATAAATGAAGGCGGCCATCCAGCCGAATTTACCCAGCTCGGACAACCCCCAGGAATAGGCTACCAGGCCCGGCGCCACCCCAAAGGCGACGCAATCCGAGAGAGAGTCGTACTCGGCTCCGAATTTGCTCTGAGTATTGGTCAATCGCGCCACCCCGCCATCCAGGCCATCCAGGATGCCTGCCACGATAATGCCGATGGCGGCATGCTCGAACAGACCGTTCATGGCCGCAACAATGGCATAGAAGCCGGCAAACAGGGCGCCGGTGGTGAACAGGTTGGGCAGCAGGTAAACCCCCTTGTGGCGAGCGCCGGTGCGGTGTTCGGCCTCCACGACTTCAAAGGTTTCGGGCTGCTCCGGGGTCGTTGTCTTGTCGTTGTCCTGCATGGTGGTCCATCCAAATTGGGTGAGACTAGTCTAACTCAGGGCCCGGAAACAAAAAACGCGGCCGAAGCCGCGTTTTTTGTCACCGTCACAAAACCTTAGTTCTTGGTCTTGTCAACGATCTGATTTGCCTTGATCCAGGGCATCATGCCACGCAGCTTCTCACCCACCTGCTCAATGGGGTGGGCGGCGTTGTTGCGACGAGCCGCGGTCATGGACGGGTAGTTGTGCGCGCCTTCGGCAATGAACATCTTGGCGTACTCACCACTCTGGATGCGCTTCAAGGCGTTGCGCATGGCAGCACGGGATTCGTCGTTGATCACTTCCGGGCCAGTCACGTACTCGCCGTACTCCGCGTTGTTGGAGATGGAGTAGTTCATGTTGGCAATGCCGCCCTCGTACATCAGGTCGACAATCAGCTTCAGCTCGTGCAGACACTCGAAGTAAGCCATTTCCGGCGCGTAGCCCGCTTCGGTCAGCGTTTCAAAACCGGCTTTCACCAGCTCAACCGCCCCACCGCACAGCACCGCCTGCTCACCAAACAGGTCGGTTTCGGTCTCGTCCTTGAAGGTGGTCTCGATGATACCGGTACGACCGCCGCCCACACCGGATGCGTAGGACAGGGCCACGTTCTTGGCGTTGCCGGACGCGTCCTGGAATACCGCGATCAGGTCAGGAATACCGCCACCCTTGGTGAACTCGGTGCGTACGGTGTGACCCGGCGCTTTCGGGGCGATCATGATCACATCCAGGTCACTACGCGGAACGATCTGGTTATAGTGGATAGCAAAACCGTGAGCGAAAGCCAGGGTAGCCCCTTCCTTCAGGTTCGGCTCGATTTCAGCCTTGTACAGCTGCGCCTGGAACTCATCGGGAGTCAGGATCATCACCACGTCAGCCGCGGCAACAGCGGAGGGTACGTCGCTTACTTTCAGACCATGGGCTTCTGCCTTGGCGATAGAGGAGGAACCCGGGCGCAGGCCTACGGTCACGTCTACGCCGGAATCGTTCAGGTTGCAGGCGTGGGCGTGGCCCTGAGAGCCGTAACCAATGATGGCCACTTTCTTGCCCTGGATGATGGAAAGGTCGCAATCCTTGTCGTAATACACTTGCATGCTCATAGCTCTGGCTCTTTCTGGGTATTGAGAAAAGGGGGGCAGGGGCCAAGAATGACCCCAAACAGGCCCGCCACTCTAGGCTATCTGCCGCATTGCGTAAAATGATATATTTGAAACATCATATTGCGTAAAACGAAATAGCGTTATGGATACCAAACCCCTGCGCCTGTTCCTTACCCTGGCAGACACCCTTCACTTCGGCCGAGCCAGCAGCATGTGTCACGTGAGCCCGTCAACGCTGAGTCGCACCATTCAACAGCTGGAAGACGACGTCGGCACCCCACTCTTCTACCGGGATAACCGCAGTGTCGCCCTGACCCGTGAAGGGCAACGTTTTCAGGAGTATGCCCGCGATACCCTGATGCGCTGGGACAACTTGCGGCATGCTCTACAGGAAGACCGACGGGTGCTTCAGGGGGAGCTCAGCCTGTATTGCTCGGTGACCGCCAGCTACAGCTTTCTGTACGACCTGCTCAGCAGCTTCCGCCACCAATACCCTCGTATCGAGCTGAAACTGCATACCGGCGACCCTGCCCAGGCGGTGCATCGCGTACAACAGGGTGAAGAGGACATTGCCATCGGCGCCCGCCCGGACCACTTGCCGGCGGGCATTGCTTTTCGCCCCATCGCACGCTCTCCCCTGCTATTCATTGCCCAGGCCGGTCAGGCCCAGCTGGCAGAGCGGCTTAGCGGCAACGCAGATCGACAAGATTGGCAAGATATCCCGATGATCCTTTCCGAGGAAGGCCTCGCCCGGGAGCGGGTGGACCGGTGGTTTCGTCAACTGGGCGTCAAACCCCACATCTATGCCCAGGTCGGAGGCAATGAGGCTATCGTTAGCATGGTCAGCCTGGGGTTCGGGGTCGGCATCGTGCCGAAAATTGTACTCGACAACAGTCCATTGGCCGGACGCACCCGCCCCTTGGATGTACAGCCTGCACTGGCTCCCTATGAAGTGGGGTTGTTTACGCAGGAGCGGCGACTGGAAGAGCCCCTAATCCATGCCTTCTGGTCACAGGTGACGGAATAGCGCCGGATCGCTGGCTGGCATCCCCTGAAACAACAGCCACAAAAAAGCCGCTCAAAGAGCGGCTTTTTTGTCTGACATTCCGCAGCAGGCAGCGAGCGTGTTACAAGCTCAATACCTTCTCGCCACGGGAAATACCGGAAACACCGGAACGTACGACTTCCAACACCTGGGTTTCCCCGATAGCACCGATGAAGGCGTCCAGCTTGTCAGACGCCCCGGTGAGCTGGATGGTGTACACCGTGCTGGTCACATCCACGATCTGGCCACGGAAGATGTCCACACTGCGTTTCACCTCCGCACGCTGGGCGCCCGTGGCCTTGACCTTGATCAGCATCAGCTCACGCTCAATGTGGGCCCCTTCGGTGAGGTCCACCAGCTTCACCACCTCAATAAGCTTGTTGAGGTGCTTGGTGATCTGTTCGATTTTCAGGTCATCCCCATAGGTGGTCAGGGTCAGTCGGGACAGGGTGCTGTCCTCGGTGGGTGCCACGGACAGGGAGTCGATGTTGTAGCCCCGCTGGGAGAACAGACCAATCACCCGGCTCAGTGCGCCCGGCTCGTTTTCCATGAGAATAGAAATAATTCGACGCATCAGGTCCGCTCCGTCTTGCTCAGCCACATATCACGCATGGAACCGTCAGCAATCTGCATCGGGTAAACGTGCTCGGTGGGGTCTACATAGATATCCATGAATACCAGACGATCTTTCAGGGCGAAGGCCTCATCCATGGCCCCTTGCAGGTCCTCGAACTTGGTCACTTTCATGCCCACATGGCCATAGGCTTCCGCCAGCGCCACGAAGTCCGGCAGAGATTCCATGTAAGACTGGCTGTGGCGGCCACCGTACTGCATGTCCTGCCACTGACGCACCATGCCCAGGGCCTGGTTGTTGATGTTGATGATCTTCACCGGCAGACCGTACTGCAGGCAGGTGGACAGCTCCTGGATGTTCATCTGGATGGAGCCTTCACCGGTGACGCAGGCCACGGTGGCCTCCGGGAACGCGAACTGCACGCCCATGGCCGCTGGCAGACCGAAGCCCATGGTGCCCAGGCCACCGGAGTTGATCCAGCGACGGGGCTTGTCGTACTTGTAGTACTGCGCCGCGAACATCTGGTGCTGACCCACGTCAGAGGTCACATAGGCATCGCCATTGGTCGCCTTGTACAGCGCTTCCACTACCTGCTGCGGCTTCATGGGGCCATCTTCGTTGACCTCATAACGCATCCCATGAATCTTGCGCCAGCCTTCAATTTCTTCCCACCAACGCTCCAGCGCCTTCTGGTCCGGCTCACCGCCATGCTCATCCAGGGCCGCCAGCATCTCTTCCAGCACCTGGTGTACCGGCCCCACGATGGGAATATGCGCCATCACGTTCTTGGAGATGGTGGCCGGATCGATATCGATGTGGATGATCTTGGCACCCGGGCAGAACTTCTTGACGTTGTTGGTCACCCGGTCATCCAGACGCGCCCCCACTGCCAGAATCACGTCGGAGTTGTGCATGGTCATGTTGGCTTCATAGGTACCATGCATGCCCAACATACCCACGTTCTGCTTGTCGGTACCCGGGAAACCACCCAAGCCCATGAGGGTATTGGTCACTGGAAAGTTGAGTCGATGCGCCAGTTGGGTCAGCAGCTCGCTGCCCTCGCCCTGCACCACACCACCGCCGGCGTAGATCACCGGACGCTTGGCCTTCATCAACTCTTCCACCGCCTTGCGGATCTGGCCGGAATGGCCACGGCTGACCGGCGCGTAGGAACGCATCTTCACTTTCTTCGGGTATTCGTAGGGGTTCTTCACATTCGGCGCGGTCTGGTCCTTGGGAATATCGACCAGAACCGGGCCGGGACGCCCGGTGGTGGCAATGTAGAACGCCTTCTTCATGATTTCCGGGATATCCTTGGCATCGCGAACCATGAAGCTGTGCTTCACCACCGGACGGGACACGCCGATCATGTCGGTTTCCTGGAAGGCATCATCGCCGATCCAGTCAGAGCGAACCTGGCCTGACAGCACAATCATGGGGATAGAGTCCATGAACGCCGTCGCCAGACCGGTAATGGCATTGGTGGCACCGGGGCCCGAGGTCACCATGACCACACCGGGCTTGCCGGTGGCACGGGCATAGCCGTCCGCCGCATGGGTGGCCGCCTGCTCGTGGCGCACCAGAATGTGATTGACCTTGTCCTGCTGGAACAGCGCGTCATAGATGTGCAGTACAGACCCTCCGGGATACCCGAAGATGTACTCCACCCCCTCGTCTTGCAGTGCGCGAACCACCATTTCCGCGCCGGATAACATTTCCACGGTTGCTACCTCAAAGATAAATGCATATACCCACCATAAACGGCGGGACGGGGACTCAATTGCTTGTTGCCTGCGCGAGAGCACCTTACTTGGGCGCGCTAACGTCCTGTCGGAGGTGGCCGACACGAACACAGGCCGGGATAGCTGGAGGAGGCACTGCACAAAGAAGGGATTGATCCCGCTCAAGACACAGAAACCTCCGGAGGCTCCCACAGCGGGACAAGAGTGCAGTGATACTGCTGACCGGACGCCGCGGTAACGACGCCCCGGGTCCCGGCCACACAATCGCCGGTAAGCGAATGCGGGTCCCGATCTCCGGAAAACACCGATTTTGTCAGAAATGTGCGACGAATCAAAGCCCTTGATCGGGTTTGGCTTGCAGAAAATCCCCTTATCGCGTCATGCTAAAGTCTTATTGGAACCGGCAAACCATAAGAAGACCAAGACCATGACCAATTTCAGACTCTTGCTCGGCAGCGCATTGTTCGCCCTGGCCAGCGCCAGCCCGGCGGCCAAGTTCTATAAATGGGTCGACGACAACGGCGTCACCCACTATGGGGCCAACCCTCCTCAGGGTCAGACCTCGACAGAGGTGAATACTCGCGCCAACGCCAGCTCGGATCAGAACAAGGCACTGGACAACCTGCAGGAAAAGCGGGAACAGGCCGCCAAAGAGCGGGAAATGGCTGAGAAGGCCGCAGAAGAAGCCCGGCGCGAAAAGACCGAACCGGAAGCCGTGCAGCAAGAGCGCTGCGAACAATACCGCAAGAACCTGGACATCCTGATCAACAAGCCCACGGTGCGCCAGCAGAACCCTGACACCGGGGAAATGGAAGTCATCGATCAGAACCGGCGGGACGAACTTCTCGAGAAGACCCGCCAAGCCCTGGAAGAATGTGACGCCGCCTAGGGAAAAAGCGCCTGCCGGCAGGGGCCGGCAGGCAACCTGGTGTTAACGGCTGAACTGGAACTGATCCCCTTCCACATCGACCTGGATGGTATCGCCCTGGACGAACTCTCCCTTGAGCAGCGCCTGCGCCAGCGGATTCTCCATTTGCTGCTGGATCGCCCGCTTGAGCGGTCGCGCACCGTAGACCGGATCAAATCCGGCCTCCACCAGCTTCTCCAGGGCCGCATCGCTCAGTGACAGCCCGATGTCTCGCTCGGCCAGTCTTTTCTGCAGATACGCCAGCTGAATACCCGCAATGCCCTTGAGTTGCGCTTTCTCCAGGGGATGGAATACCACCGTTTCATCCACTCGGTTGATGAACTCCGGACGGAAATGGTTGCCCACCACCTCCATCACCGCGGCTTTCATGGCCTCATAGTCACCGTCACCGGCCAGCTTCTGGATCAGGTCCGACCCCAGGTTGGAGGTCATTACCACCACGGTATTACGGAAATCCACGGTGCGTCCCTGACCATCCGTCAGGCGACCGTCATCCAGCACTTGCAGGAGAATGTTGAAGACGTCCGGGTGGGCCTTTTCGACCTCGTCCAGCAGCACCACAGAATAGGGCTTGCGGCGCACGGCCTCGGTCAGATAGCCCCCCTCCTCATAACCCACATAGCCCGGGGGCGCGCCCACCAGCCGCGCCACGGAATGTTTTTCCATGAACTCGGACATGTCGATACGCACCATGGCCTCTTCGGTATCGAACAGGAAGGTCGCCAGTGCCTTGCACAGCTCGGTCTTGCCCACCCCGGTGGGACCGAGAAACAGGAAGCTGCCATTGGGGCGGTTCGGATCGGACAAACCGGCCCGGGAACGACGTACCGCATTGGCCACCGCCTCCACAGCCTCGTTCTGCCCCACCACCCGATCATGGAGCGCCTCTTCCATGCGCAGCAGCTTGTCTTTCTCGCCTTCCAGCATCTTGGACACCGGAATACCGGTCCACTTGGACACCACTTCGGCAATTTCCTCGTCGGTGACCTTGTTACGCAGCAGCTGGTTTTCGGATTGGGCCTGCTGCTCTTCCTGGTCCTGGGCTGTCTGTACCTTCTTTTCCAGCTCCGGGATCACCCCGTACTGCAGTTCCGACATCCGGTTGAGATCCCCGGCACGGCGGGCCTGCTCCAGCTCGACACGGGCCTGCTCCAGTTCCGCCTTGTATTCCTGGGCGCCCTGCAGAGCGGCTTTTTCCGCCTGCCAGATTTCTTCCAGGTCAGCGTACTGTTTTTCCAGCTCGTCGATGTCCCCTTCCAACTTCTCCAGGCGTTTCTTGCTGGCCTCGTCCTCTTCCTTGCGAAGGGCTTCTCGCTCCATCTTCAGCTGAATCAGGCGACGGTCCAGGCGGTCCATCTCCTCAGGCATGGAATCGATTTCCATACGGATTCGGCTGCCCGCCTCATCAATGAGATCGATGGCCTTGTCCGGCAGTTGACGGTCGGTGATATAACGATGGCTGAGACGGGCCGCCGCAATGATGGCGCTGTCGGTGATGTCCACCCCATGGTGGACCTCGTAACGCTCTTTCAGGCCCCGCAAAATAGCGATGGTGTCCTCAACGGTGGGCTCGTCCACCAGCACCTTCTGGAATCGGCGCTCAAGAGCCGCATCCTTTTCGATGTACTGACGGTATTCGTCCAGCGTGGTGGCGCCCACGCAGTGCAATTCACCGCGAGCCAGCGCAGGCTTGAGCATATTGCCCGCATCCATGGAGCCCTCGCCCTTGCCGGCGCCCACCATGGTATGCAGCTCGTCGATGAACAGAATAATGCGGCCTTCCTGTTTGGCCAGCTCGTTGAGCACGGCCTTCAGGCGTTCCTCGAACTCGCCCCGGTACTTGGCACCGGCGATCAGCGCCGCCATATCCAGGGACAATACTTGCTTGTCCTTCAACCCCTCGGGCACCTCACCATTGACGATGCGCTGGGCCAGCCCTTCCACGATGGCAGTCTTGCCCACCCCGGGCTCGCCGATCAGTACCGGGTTGTTCTTGGTGCGACGCTGCAGAACCTGGATGGTGCGGCGAATCTCGTCATCGCGCCCGATCACCGGATCCAGCTTGCCGGACTCTGCCCGCTCGGTCAGATTGACGGTGTATTTATCCAGGGCTTCGCGCTTGTCCTCCGCGTTCGGATCGTTCACGGCCTCGCCACCACGGACCTGAGCAATTTTCTCCGCCAATACCTTTTTCGTGACCCCGGCATTTTTCAGAATCTTGCCCAGCTCACCGCTGTCGTCGCAGGCGGCCAACAGCACCACTTCGGAGGACAGATACTGGTCCCCTCGCTGTTGGGCCTCACGATCAGCCAGATTCAGCAAACGGCCCGTACCCTGCCCCATCTGGACGTCACCATTGAAGTTGCTGACGGTGGGAAGCTTGTCCACGGCCATGGTGAGCGCGGTGATGACATCCGCACTGTTGGCACCGGCCTTCTCCAGCAACGGTTTGGCCACGCCGCCCTGTTGCTGCATTAGCGCCAGCATCAAATGTACCGGTTCAATCGTGCTGTTGCCCTGCCCGACGGCCAGGGATTGCGCATCTGACAGGGCTTCCTGCAGACGAGCGGTGAGTTTGTCCATTCGCATTCTTGGCTCTCCTGTGTCCGGCGGAGATCCACCCAGCCTCTCCCTGACGGCAAGCGGCTGGTGATCACCGGAAATCAATCAACTGCCCCTAAGATGGGTCCGATTGGGCCAACTTCAAGAGTAAGACAGTGAACCGTTCTCGGTGAACAGCAAAACATTGCCCGAGATCAACTTTCCGGCAATAAAACGCAGAGGCCGCCCCCAAGCGTTGGGTGCGGCCTCTGGACTCTCACAACCACTTACCCCCGATCGCGAGCGGCTGGCGATTGATTGCGAATGGCTA
>JAZAJX010000100.1:0-6813 GCA_036230225.1 Pseudomonadota bacterium
CCTTGAGCCGGGTCAGCGTGGAGAACTGGGCAAGCATGTGCAGCGTATCCGGGGCGCAATGGGCATCACGCAGGCTGGAATTACGCAGCAGCTTGTCGTAGATCTGCATTTCCTCGGTGACGCGCAGACAGTAGGGCACCTTGACGATAAAGACCCGGTCGATAAAGGCTTCGTTGTTCTTGTTGTTCTTGAAGGTGTGCCACTCCGCCTCGTTGGAGTGGGCCAGCACAATACCGTCGAAGGGAATCGCGCCCATGTGCTCGGTGCCGTTGTAGTTGCCTTCCTGGGTGGCGGTCAGCAACGGGTGCAGGACCTTGATGGGTGCCTTGAACATTTCCACGAATTCCAGAATCCCCTGGTTGGCGCGGCACAGCCCGCCGGAGAAGGCATAGGCGTCCGGATCGTCCTGGGCGAAATCCTCCAGCTTGCGGATATCCACTTTGCCGACCAGCGCGGAAATGTCCTGGTTGTTCTCGTCGCCGGGTTCGGTCTTGGCGACGGCGACCTGGTCAAGGATCGACGGGTAACGTTTGACCACCCGGAACTGACTGATGTCACCGCCGTATTCGTGCAGGCGTTTGACGGCCCAGGGGGACATGATGGTGCGAATATAGCGCCGGGGGATGCCATACTCCTCCTCCAGGATGGGCGCGTCCTCTTCAGGGTCGAACAGCGACAGTGGGGAGTCGTTTACCGGGGAGCCCTTGATGGCGTAGAAGGGCACTCGTTGCATCAGCGCCTTGAGTTTTTCCGCCAGGGAGGACTTGCCGCCCCCTACCGGGCCAAGCAGGTAAAGAATCTGCTTCTTCTCTTCCAGTCCCTGGGCGGCATGGCGGAAATAACTGACGATGTTCTCGATGACTTCTTCGAGACCATAGAATTCGTCGAAGGCGGGGTAACGGCGTATGACCTTGTTGGAGAAGATGCGTGACAGGCGTGGGTCCTTGGCGGTGTCGACCATTTCCGGCTCGCCGATGGCCATGAGCATACGCTCGGGGGCCGTGGCGTAGGCGCTGGGGTCGCGTTTGCACAGGTCCAGGTATTCCTCCAGCGACATTTCTTCCTGCTGGGTGCTGTCAAACCGGGCCTGGTAGTGGCTGATAATGCTCATGCCTGCTTCCTCCTGGCGGAACCAACAATGGTCACAACAAAACTACATGCGGTGTTTTTCCTTGATGCCTGTACTGATTAATAAAAAAGTCGCGTAAATAAAGAATGAAAATAAAGAAATTTTCGCTGTCGTCCTGACTGCGTAGTCACATCTTTAGCATGGAGCCAAAGGGGTATCGAGTCAAAGCTGCTGGCGGACTTTTTTGGAAAAAAGGACAAAGCGGGGGAATTGACGGATAAGCCGGAGCTGTCGGGTTTGCGTCGCCGGAATGACAGAAAGTGACAATCGCAAGAACGGCTGACGATGCCGGATGGTCTCTCCGCATTCGCCGGTTCCCGAGGCGTTACCGGCAATCAGCAGTCACAGGAAAATCGGGTGAGGTCGTCCAGCCGCAGGGCCGTGAGGCGGCCGCCCCAGACACAGCCGGTATCCAGGGCGTCTACCCTTTCCACGCCGCTATGGCCCTCCAGCGCCGCCCAGTGACCGAACAGGACCCGGGTATCGGTTTCCTGGCGCCCGGGATGCTCGAACCAGGGCACAAAGCCCTCGGGCGGCGCATCTGCTTCGCCCTTGCTGGCCAGGTCCAGCTCGCCGGCCTGATTCACAAAACGCATGCGGGTGAAGTGATTGGTGATCACCCGCCAACGCTCCGGGCCTTGCAGATGATCCGCCCAGCCCGCTGGCTGGTTGCCGTACATATTGGCGAAGTACTCCGCCACCTGGGGGCCGGTGAGCACCTGCTCCACTTCCCGGGCCCGCTCACGGGCCTGGGCCAGACTCCACAGGGGGGGGAGGCCGGCATGGGTCATCACCGCCTGATGTTCCGGGATGTCGATCAGCAGCGGGCAGGCCTGCAGCCAGTCGAGCAGGCTGTTCCGGTCCGGGGCGTCGAGGATCTCGGTTAACGTGTCCTTGCGGCGGCTGTCAGTGGTGCCGTGGGCGACGGCCAGCAAATGCAGGTCATGGTTGCCCAGCACGGTGTGCACATTCTCGCGCAGGGCATGCACGCGCCGCAGGGTGCCGAGGGAGTCGGGGCCCCGGTTGACCAGATCGCCAGCCAGGAACAGCCGGTCGCGATCTGCATGGAAATCAATACGTTGCAACAGGCAGTCAAACGCGTCCAGACAGCCCTGCAGGTCTCCGATGGCGTAGTCGCTCACAATGCGGCTCCCGGCGAACGATCAATGCAGGGCATGGGGGACAGCCAGCGTGAACATGGGAATTTGCGCATCGAAATGAATGCCATCTTCCCCGATCATCTGGTAACTGCCACGCATGCTGCCGACTTCGGTTTCCAGGATGGCGCCGCTGGTGTAGGAAAATTCCTGGCCCGGGGCCAGGTGAGGCTGTTCGCCGATCACGCCTTCCCCGTGGACTTCCTGCACCCGCTCCTCGCCATCGGTAATGATCCAGTGGCGAGTCAGCAGACGTGCGCTCACGGAGCCTTTGTTGCGAATGGTGATGTGGTAGGCAAACACCCAGCGCTGGCTGTCCGCGTCGCTCTGGTCGGCGAGGAACTCGGTTTCCACAGAGACCTGGATATTGTGACGCGAGTCTGTGGGTTGCCGGTCGGTGGCGCTCATCGGTGCGTGTCTCCGTCGGGTATCGGGGGTATCAGTGACTGGTATCGTTCGCCGGTCGGCTCAGATTGGCCAGCGCGACATAGTCGGCCACGGAAAGCTGGTCCGGGCGCAGGCCGGCATCAATGCCCGCCTGTTCGAACTGCTCCAGAGTTACCTGGGATTTTAAACTATTGCGGATGGCCTTGCGTCGTTGGGTGAAGGCCTGGGCCACCAGGCGGCGCAGGTGATCCTCATCCTCCGCCGGGTGGGGCAGGGTGGCATGCGGAATCAGCCGGACCACGGCGGAATCTACCTTGGGCGGCGGGCTGAACGCGCCGGGAGGCACAAAGAACAGGTAATCCGCCTGGCAATGGTACTGGACCATGATCGACAGGCGTCCCCAGTCCCGGGTGCCGGGGCTGGCGGTGAGCCGATCCACGACTTCCTTCTGCAGCATGAAGGTCATGTCGCTGATGGCGTCGGCCTGTTCGAGCAGGTGGAAGATCAGTGGCGTTGAAATGTTGTAGGGCAGATTGCCCACCACCCTGAGCGGCTTGTCCGCCGGCTTCAGGGTGCGGAAATCGAAGCGCAGGGCATCGCTTTCGTGAATGGTCAGACGTTCCGGGCTGTTTTCCTGGCGCAGCAGGGCGATCAGATCCCGATCCAGCTCCACCACGTGCAGGTGAGGCAGGGCTTCCAGCAGGGGATAGGTCAGCGCACCGCGGCCGGGGCCGATTTCCACCAGAGTATCGCCCTGTTGCAGCCCCAGGGTTCGCACCATGCGGTCCACCAAATTGCGGTCGTGCAGGAAGTGCTGACCGAAACGTTTGCGGGTGCGGTGTTCTGTCATGTGGCGGCAAGCTCCAGAGCGAGTCGAGTGGCGGCGATCAGGCTGCCGGGCCGGGCCTGGCCAGTGCCGGCCAGGTCAAAGGCGGTGCCATGGTCCACCGAGGTGCGGACAAAAGGCAGTCCCAGAGTGATATTGATGGCTTCACCGAAGCCGGCGTATTTGAGTACCGGCAGCCCCTGATCGTGGTACATGGCCAGCACGGCATCGTGTTGCGCCAGTAAGTCAGGCTGAAAGGCCGTGTCTGCCGGGACCGGCCCGGTGAGGGACATGCCCTGATCCCGGAGTGTGTCCAGCGCCGGAATGATCACGTCCAGTTCTTCACGTCCCAGGTGGCCGCCTTCCCCGGCGTGGGGGTTGAGGCCCAGCACCAGGATGCGGGGTTGCGCAAGGCGGTACTTGTCGACCAGATCATCGTGCAGGATGGTCAGGGTGCGGGTCAGGCTTTCTGCCGTGATAGCCCGGGATACCTGGCTCAGGGGCAGGTGTGTGGTGACCAGGGCCACTCGCAACTGACGGGCGGTGAGCATCATCACCACCTGGTCAACGCCGGCCTGTTCAGCAAGGAATTCGGTATGGCCGGTGAAGGCCGGGTCGGCTCCCTCGCAGATGACGTTCTTGGCCACCGGCGCCGTGACCATGGCGGCGAAGGTGCCGTCCAGACAGCCCTGGGCGGCCTGCGTCAGCATGGCGAGGGTGCCGGCGGCGGTGGCCGGGTCCGGCTGGCCGGCCTTTACCGGGCCGCCGGCGGGGATATGCCAGACGGGCAGGGTGCCGGGGGCTGGCGACTGGCCAGGCTCCCAGGACGATAGGGTGACCGTGATGCCCAGCTGTTCGGCCCGGGCACGGAGCACATCCCGGTCGCCCAGTACCACCAGCGGTTCACCGGGGAAGGTATCCGGCAAGCGCAGTACCAGATCCGGGCCGATGCCTGCGGGGTCGCCGTAGGTGATGGCAAGGGGGCGAGTCATGGGCGATTACGGCATCACCGTGGAAGCGATGGCTCCCACGGCGGGGTGGATGCATGTCATAGCCGGATATCCACGTAGGATTCGCTGCGCTGCTCCTGCAGCCAGGTCTCCAGCTCTTCCTCGAAACGGCGTTTCTGCAGGGCCTGCGTGGCCTGCATGCGACGAAACTCTTCGCTCATGTCCGCATCCCGGGTGTCGTCCACGCGCAGGAAGTGCCAGCCGAACTGGGTGTCGAACACCGGCGACAGCTCGCCCACCGGGGTGTGCAGCATCATGTCCTCGAACTCCGGCACCATTTCCCCCTGGCTGACCCAGCCCAGCTCGCCGCCATTGCGGGCGCTACCCGGGTCATCGGAGTGCTCGGCGGCCACCGCGGAAAACTCACGCTGGCCGTTGGCAACGCTGTCGTGCAGACGGTTGATCTGAGCACGGGCTTCGCTGGCGCTGGTCAGGGCGTCGGCCTTGATCAGCACGTGGCGGACCTGGTATTGGGTGACCACTTTCTCGATGCCCCCTTTGCGGTCTTCCATCTTGAGGATGTGAAAGCCGGCGCCGGAGCGCAGGGGCTGGGAAATCTGGCCCTTCTTCATCTCGATGGCGGTTTCCGCAAACAGGCTGGGCCACTGGGCCGCCGGGCGCCAGCCCAGATCGCCGCCTTCCAGGGCCTTGGGGCCATCGGATTCGGACACCGCCAGTTGCTGGAAATCGGCCCCCTGTTCCAGCCGCTGTACCAGTTTCTCGGCTTTCTCGCGGGCGGCTTTGACCTCGTCCGGGGTGGCGCCGGCGGGCACACGAATCAGGATATGGCCAAGACGGAAATCCGCCTCGAACATCTTCTTGCCCATTTCCGAATTCAGGAAGCGGTCCACCTCCCGGTCTGTGACCCGGATGCGGGACGCCACGCTGCGCTGTTGCAGGCGCGAAATCAGCATGTCCTGGCGGATCTGCTCGCGGAACTGGGCCCAGTCGTAGCCGTCCTGGCGAAGGGCGGCGGCAAAATCCTCCAGGCTCATGCCGTTCTGGCGGGCAATGCCGGCCAGGGCCTGGTTGAGGGTGGCGTCATCCACCTTGATGCCGGCCCGGTCTGCCAGTTGCAGCTGCAGGCGCTCGAGAATCATGCGATCCAGAACTTGCTCACGCATCACCGCCGGGGGCGGCAGCTGCTGGCCTTTCTCCTGGAACTGCAGGGCAATGGTGTTGATGCGCTCATCCAGTTCGCTGGCCATGATGGCGCCGTCGTTGACCACGGCCACGATACGATCAAGCATCTGCACCTTGGCGTGGGACCAGACCGGTAGCATCAGCACGGCCATGGTCAGCAGGCCCAGCAGGGTGTGTCTGGCGTGCCGCGGGCGAGGTGCCGCGTGCAGCGTTGTATCAATCATACTGTCTCCTGTATCCCGGAATACTGCGCTCCAGCAGGGCATCCACCTGGCCACCAAAGCCGCCCAGGCCGACCATCTGGATCTGCACCCAGACGGTGCTGTCGGGTTCCAGATCGCCGTCGCCGTCATCATCCACCAGCTCCCGCTGACTCAGCAGGCGCAGTTTCCAGCAGCAATTGCGGTATTCGGCCCCGGCAATGGTCTCCAGGGTGCGCTTGTTTTCCAGGTCGTACATCCAGCGGCCCACCAGACGCCAGTGGCGATGCACCGGCAGAATGCCGCTGAGTTCCGATTCACGAATGTCGTCTTCGGGGCGGTCGTGGTAACCCAGATTGACCACCCGGCGTTCCCGGTCGTTATAGCCGATCTGGAAGCTGGAACGCTCCCGCTCATTTTCTTCCAGATCCCACTGGGCCTCTGTGTAGAGGTACCAGTCGCGGGCAAAGTTCCATCGGGCGTCGCCCACCAGGGGGGTCTGGTCGTCGGTGGGGTTTTCCACGGTCTGATCGGTGACTACCTGTCGGTCTTCAAAATAGAAGCCCTGGGCCAGGCGCAGACGCAGCTGTTCGCGGCCAGTGGCATCATGCAGGAAGCGACTGGTCAGGCCCACTGCCAGTTTCTCTTCATCGCCGATGCGGTCATAGCCGATAAAACGGTTTTCCCGGAACAGGGAATTGTAGGAAAAGGTGAGCTCCCGGCTGTCGAAGTTGGGCAGGAAGTCCTGATTCTTGTAGGCCACCTTGTTCACGAACAGCCGTGGCTCCAGGGTCTGCGTATAGGTCTCGCCGAACCAGCGGCTGGGGCGCTCGAAGAACAGGCCGGAATCCAGGCTGGCGCCCCAGGTGGTGATATCGGGGTTGTCTTCCGCGTTGGCGTCCACGCTGTCCAGCTGGTAGCGGGTGTGGTACAGCCGGGCGCGGGGTTCCAGGTAGCCCCA
>JAZAJX010000101.1:0-8230 GCA_036230225.1 Pseudomonadota bacterium
GCTGGATGCCTCATCCGATCTGCAGCAGGTTCGTGCCCGGTTACAGCCATTGCTGGAGGAAATGCTGACATGGTAGCCCGCATCCAGGTTCCTTGCCCCTGGCATCAGGACATCATGGGCCAATTGCTGGATCAGCATCAGCAGGGCCGGCTCCCCCATGCCTTGCTTCTCAGCGGTCCGAGGGGGATTGGCAAGCTGCGGCTGGCAGAATCCCTGTCGCAGACCTTGTTGTGCGAACAGCCTAGCGGTGGCTTGCCCTGTGGGCGGTGCCAGGGCTGTCAGTTGAGTACGGCGGGCACGCATCCGGATTTGCATCGGCTCAGCCCCGAGGACAACAGCAAGGCCATCAAAATTGACCAGGTTCGCAAGCTGGTGAGCTTCGCCACCCGTACCGCCCAGTACAGCGGCTACCGGGTGGCCATCATCGCGCCCGCTGAGGCGTTGAACCGCAACGCCCAGAATGCGTTGCTCAAGACCCTGGAAGAGCCGGGAGGTCAAACCCTGCTGCTGCTGGTCTGTGATCAGCCGACCCTGCTGTTGCCCACCATTCGCAGCCGCTGTCAGCAGCGGGTGTTGCCTTTGCCCGAGCGACACCTGGCCCTGGACTGGCTGCAGGGGCAAGTGGGAGAGAGTGCGGCCCCCTTGCTGGATGCGGCCCAGGGGGCGCCGTTGCAGGCCCTGGCTCTGGAACAGGCAGACTGGTTTGCGGACCGTGCTCGCCTGCTGGAGGCACTGGTGTCTGTGGCAGAGGGACGCCAGTCCGTTGCCCAGGCATCCCCCCTGCTGGCCAAGCATGATCCCTCCGAGATGGCCGGGGTGATTTATGGCTGGTTGTCCCGCTGTCTGAACCAGGCCTATTCCGGGCAACAGAGCGCAGACGCCACCCTGGCCCCCCTGTTGGCGAGACTCTCCCGGGCGGTGCCCCCGGCACGGCTGCTGCGAACCGCGCAGCGGATACTGGAGGGTCGCAGGGCCCTGCTGTCCGGTGCCAATCCCAACAAGGATCTGCTTTATGAGCAGTGGTTGCTGGTGCTGGTGGGCGTTGACGCTGCGGCGGCAGCCAACTAATCTTTACCTGAATTAATAATAAAGTCTTACCGGCGATGGGGTGGCACTGACAGTGGCGCCCAGCGCCGGTATGTCACACGAGGCAATCTCCTATGAAAATGCCCGGCGGCCGCAGCGGCATCCTCTCGCTTTCCATCAAGGACAAGGCTGTCCTGTATTCCGCGTACATGCCTTTCATCACCAATGGCGGCCTGTTTATTCCCACCGACAAGCAGTACAAGCTGGGTGAGGAGATTTTTCTTTTGCTCAACATCATGGACGAGCCGGACAAGATCCCGGTGGCCGGCAAGGTGGTCTGGATTACCCCGAAAGGCGCCCAGGGCAATCGCAGTGCCGGTATCGGTGTGCAGTTCTCCGATCAGGACGACACCGCCCGGGTCACCATCGAAAACCATCTGGCCGGCTCCCTGGAATCCGACCGTCCTACTCATACCATGTGATGGGGCGTTAACCACAGAGGCCACAGAGCTCACGGAGGAAAACCCCTTTTCTTCGCCGTTATGACCTGTGGCCGTGGGCGTTCCCCCGCGTGGGATTGCACGACAGGATCTTTCCGTCCCCTCCCTGACATCGTGTTTTTACTCAGTATTCTCCGTGCTCTCTGTGGTAAAACATCCCCCGGCATGCCTGTTACAATGCCCGCGTTTGTCATGCCGGAGCATTGAATGACTGAAGTCGCTTTTGTGGATTCCCATTGCCACCTGGACCGCCTCAACCTGGACGCTCATGATGGCGATTTCGATGCCATGATGGCTGCCACCGCCGAGGCGGGGGTCAGCCACATGCTCTGCATCGGCGTGGATCTGGAAACCTTTCCGGACGTGCAAGCGCTGGCGGAGCAGCACGACCACGTGTTTGCCAGTGTGGGGGTGCATCCTCTCTACAAGGAATCCCGGGAACCTGCTGCGGCTGAGCTCGTGGAGCGGGCTTCGCACCCCAAGGTGGTTGCCATTGGGGAAACCGGTCTGGATTATTTTTATGCCAAGGAAGAGCGAGACTGGCAGAAGCGCTATTTCATTGCCCATATCGAGGCGGCCAGACAAACGGGCCTGCCACTGGTGGTGCACACTCGTGGCGCCAAGGAAGACACTCTGACGCTGCTGCGAGAGCAGGGTGAGGGGAAGGTGCGCGGCGTGCTGCATTGTTTCACGGAAGATCTGGACATGGCTGAGCAGGCCATCGAACTGGGTTTCTATATTTCCATTTCGGGTATCGTCACTTTCCGGAATGCACAGGCCCTGCGTGATACCGTGAAAGCACTGCCGCTGGATCGTTTGTTGATCGAGACCGATTCTCCCTGGTTGGCGCCGGTGCCGTTTCGTGGCAAGCCCAACGAACCACGTTTTGTCGCGCAGGTGGCGGAATGCGTGGCCGATCTGAAGGGCATTACCGTTGCCGAACTGGCCCGCATTACCCGGGATAATTTCTTCACTCTCTTCAACAAGGCGACACCATGAATCCGACACTGATGCTGGGACTGGCCGCGCTGGCCGGCGCCATTTTTGCTGCCCTGCTGGTGTTGCTGTTTGAGCGCCGTCGAAGCGGTCGCCGAGAGGCAGCATTACACGTCGAGAAGCAGTCCCTGGCCGAACCGCTGGCCCAGGTCCCTTTGTTGCGAGAGCAGCTGGAAAGCAGCCAACAGCGTTTGCATGAAAGCGAACGGCAGCTGCAACAGCTGGCCTCGGATAAGGCCCGGTTGGAAGAAAGGTTGGTGGGTCAGGAAGAGAAACTGGCTTTTTCCGAGAAGAGTCGTGAGCAGTTGAAGCAGGAATTCGAAAACCTCTCGGCCCGGATTTTCGAGCAACGGGGCAAGCAGTTGCAGGAGCAGCAACAGCAGGGGCTGGACGGACTGCTCAAACCCTTCCGGGAGCAGCTGGCAGATTTCCGGCGCCGGGTGGACCAGATCCATAGCGACGAAACCCGAGCCCAGGCCTCGCTGATCGAGCAGCTGGGCCAGTTACGCAGCCTCAATCAGCAAATGCACGAGGATGCCCGTAATTTGACCGATGCCCTGAAAGGGCAGGTGAAAACCCAGGGTAATTGGGGAGAGATGATTCTGGAGCGTGTGCTTGAGTCGTCCGGCCTGACCCGAGGTCGAGAGTACGAAACCCAGGTGACCTTGAAGAATGAACAAGGCCAGCGCCGCTTGCCTGATGCCATTGTTCACCTCCCGGAAAACAAGGATGTGGTTATCGACGCCAAGGTGTCGCTGGTGGCGTACGAGCGCCTCTCATCGGCCTCTACCAGCGAGGAGCGGGATCAGGCTCTGCGTGAGCACCTGATGTCTCTGCGTAGCCACATCAAGGGGCTCGACACCAAGGATTACAGCGGTCTTGAGGGGATTCGCAGCCTGGATTTCGTACTCCTGTTTATTCCCATTGAAGGGGCCTTCATGGTCGCCATGGAGCAGGACTCCAGTCTTTACACGGATGCTTTCGCCCGGAACATCGTGCTGGTCAGTCCCACCACCTTGTTGGTGACCCTGCGAACGATTCAGAACATCTGGCGTTATGAGTACCAGAACCGCAACGCGCTTGATATTGCGGACCGAGCGGGAAAAATCTGCGATCAGGTGTCGCTGGTAGCGGAATCCCTCGAGGATGTAGGGGACAAGCTGGGCAAGGCGACGACGTCCTGGGAACAGACACGCAAGCGTCTGGTGAGTGGTAACGGGAACCTGCTACGCCAGGCTAACCAGTTGAAGGAATTGGGGGCCAAAGCGCGCCGTCAACTGCCACAACCGGAGGGCGACGAGGCCCGGGAGGATAGTGCGGACTGATCAGCCCGGCAGCCAGCACGGCATGAGTCATTCCATAAAAATACTTTTGCATGTAAAATTAAATGCATTGAGAGTTGTCGTTAAGTTGACGCGATTTGTCGTGAATAGCGACGGAATGGGCCAGTAAATGACATGAACCGGCGCATGCCTCAAGCGATCCTCTAGGACCTTGGTGCTATCGTTCTAATATCAGAACTGAGTCACAGGTCTAAGCCGAAAACCTTAGTTAGTATGCCTTTCGTAACGAAACGCTAACCGAGGGTAATGTTATGTATCGTTTGATGGTGGCCCTGCTGCTGGGGGCGGGTCTGGTTCAGACGGTATCGGCGCTGGAAGCCCAACCCCGCATTATCGGGGGACAGGATGTGACGCAGGTGAGGCCGTGGATGGCCGAGGTAGAAATCAGCCGGTCCGGTAATCCCGATTCCGCAGCAACGCTGTGTGGTGGGACGTTGATTGCGCCGCAATGGGTGCTCACCGCCGCTCATTGTGTGGAGGCGCTGGAGCCTGAGGTATTGTTTGTCTCTCTCGGCAATCTCAACCGGTTAACGGACGCGCCCGAACAACTGGCTGTCACCGACCTCCAGGTGCATCCCTCCTACAGCTCCACGCATTTCCTGAACGATCTGGCATTGTTGAAGCTGGCCTCGCCAAGCCGTTTCACTCCGCTGGATATGGCCAAGCCTCACATTATTACCGAGCTGGCAACGGGCGACCGCGATGAAGCCTTGCAAGTGCTTGGTTGGGGTTCCACCACACCAAGCGGCTATGCCCTCACCGACGTCCTGCAGCAGGTGGAGCTGGATTATGTGTCTACCGATTACTGTGCGAGCCAGTGGAGCAATCTGACCGCTAACCAGATCTGTGCCGGTGAAATGAATCCCCAGGGGCAGAAGCAGGATTCCTGCCGCGGCGATAGCGGCGGGCCGCTGGTCTATCGCAAGGACGGACAGCAATGGCTGGTCGGGGTGACCAGTTATGGTCACGAGACCTGTGCAACCGACGGAGTGCCGGCCGTTTATAGCCGCGTTGATCGCTATCTTCCCTGGCTGGAGTTGACTACCTCCGGCAGCCTGGTGGACTTGCAGGTAGAAGGCCTGGGGGGCGATCAGTATCACAATACGGCCAGTTCCATCACGCTGTACCCGCGTATCGCCAATAGCAGCGAGAAGAACGGGGCCCGTAATGTGGGCCTGCGTGTGGAGCATGCGCCGGGCCTGTCGGTATCCGTGCCCGGTTTGTCATGCCAGGCCCACACCGGCTATACCGAATGCCTGGGTAACCTGTTCCTGTCAGTGGGGCAGACCAGCAGCGCCTATGCCATGACCTTGAACGCATCCCGCCGCTGGCATGACCAGATTCGCGTGACACCGGTCAGCAGTTCCCACGACTATTTCAGCCTGCATAGTGAAAGCTTCAATCTGGTATTCAGCAATGAACCGGACGTGGTGCTGACGCTGAGTACCCTGCAGGGCGGGGATGGCGATGTCAGGGTAAATGCACACGTCCGTAATGCCGCAACCCATCAGGCGGCTGCCCGGGTAAGAGTCGGTTTCACCCTGCCAGCCGGGTGGAAGAGTGTGTCGCTGCCGGAAAATTGCAGTGGCACCCGCAATATTCAGTGCGGCCTGGGCGATCTGGCTCCTGGTAATACCGCTTTTCAGCAACTGCGGCTGTCGGGCGAAGGGTATGACGCGATGAACGTGCAGGTATGGACCGACAACGGGGATTTTCCTGCCGGGGATACGCAGTCCTACACGCGTCCCGCCCAGGCGCGTAGTGCCAACACCGAAAGCCGTGTTCAGACCCAGAGTGACAGTGGTGGCGGCGGTGGCGGAAGCCTCTCGCTACTGGCTTTGCTCGGCCTAGCCCTGGTTGCCGCTCGACGGTTCAACCAGTGACAGGTGGCGCTGACGCTCGGGGGCCAGGGCGCCCTGGTTACCTTTCCAGGGCAGGGCATCAATGCCGCGGGGGATTTCGCTGAGCTGGAATGGCGCCTTGATGATCTCGAAGTAGGGGGAATGGTCGAAATCCGCTGCGGTGATGGCCTTGGGCTGCAGGCGCAGGAGTCGCCCGCCGGCCCGGTCTTCCTTCACCAGGGGAAGTACCGGAAATTGCACAAAGCTGAAAGCGTCAGCCACTACCGTGCCACTCAATGCCCGGGCCAGTTCTCCGGCCCAGCGACGGAACAACCCGACCCGCCAGCGCAGGGGCAGCCAGCGCCAGGGCAGTAACGTCAGTAACATCAGGGCACCCCAGGACTGGGTGCCACCAGCTCCGATCCGGCTGATGGCGTAGCGCAATACATCCTGGGCTTCGCTGTCGCTCAAGCCCTGGGCCCGGCACACCCGGATCTGGCGGCCTTCCAGTGCTGACAGGGGTTCCACGATCAGTCCCCGTTCCAGCCGTGCGTCAATCACCAGCTGAGTATCCGGTTCACAGGGCGTGTAATCCGCCAGCAGGGCGCGAAGGGCGGGATCTGCCACATCATGCAGCCGGCCAATGTACAGCACGGCGCGGGCAAAACGGCTATCGCCAATCACCTTGAACGTGCGGTCCACATTGCTGTGGCCGGCCACCAGCAGTACGTCGCAGGGTTTCAGTACCGAGCGCAGACTGTCCAGGTCGGCACTGGGCTGGCCACTGAACTGCTCATCGCGCTGCAGGCGGCGGCAGACCCATTGGTAAAAGGCCAGTTGTCGACTCATGGTGACTCCGTGGGTGAAAGTGGTATCAAGGCTCCGGAGCTTACAACAGGGCCAGGGTCCGGTCGATGACCGAATAGTCGGTATAGAAATGGGGGGAGACGCGCACGCCGCCGCCTCGCTCGGCACAGACCACGCCAGCCTGGCGTAAACGCTGAAAGGTGTCGCCAGGGGCTTCATCTGGCAGGGTGAAGGTCACGATGCCGGCGCGCCGTGCGCGCTCCGTGGGGCTGAGCAGGGTAGCGCCCCGCCGGGCCAGCCCTTCGATGAGCCGCTCTACCCGTGCTTCCAGCGCCGCGGCAACCTGCTCCATGCCCGTCTCCTCGAGGAGCGAGAGAGACGCCTCGAGCGCATGAATGCCCAGCATATTCGGGCTGCCACATTCAAAACGTCGTGCATTGGTCGCTACCTGCCAATCGGTGGTGGTGTAGTTGCCCGCATTGGCCACCATATGCCAGCCATGCTGGCGCAGTGTCAGCTTGTCCTGCACCGCCTGGCGACAATAGAACAGTGCCAGGCCTTCCGGCCCCAGCATCCATTTGTGGCCATCCGCCACCACAAAATCCGCGTTCGCCTGTTCGGCAGAGAAAGGCAGTGCACCGAGAATCTGAATGGCATCGACACAGAACAGAATATCTCGGGCCCGGCAGGCCGCGCCAATGGGCGCCATATCCATGCGCAGACCGGAGCCATATTGCACCGCGGAAAGCGATACCAGGCGAGTGCGTGGCCCGAGAGCCTCAATCACGGCCTGTTCCGGTTGCGGGGTATCCAGATTCACCGCAATGACGTCTACGCCTTGATCGGCCAGCGCCTCCCAGGGAATGCGGTTGGAGGGAAACTCCTGGTCGCTGATGACAACCTGGTCTCCGCGTTCCCACTGGAGGCCCTGGGCGATCACGGACAAGCCTTCGGAGGTATTTTTCAGCAGGGCGATTTCGTCAAGGCTGGCTCCCCCAATGAGCCATGCCAGGCGTTCGCGCAGGCGCTGTTCCACTTTCAGCCAGTGGGGGTAGTCCCGGGCGCCGATTTCGCAGTTCTGGCCGGCGAATTCGGTTACCGCCTCCCGGGTGCGAACCGGCCAGGGAGCTACGGCAGCATGGTTGAGATACAAGAGATCGTCACGATGGGGGAATTCCGGGTGAGTCATGGTGTCTCCGGGCTTGGCGGGTAGGACATGACGCTATGCTAACGCTGTGGGCTCTTTCATTCATACTGCCCCGTGTTCGATATGCTGGTAAATACGGTAGAATTGCGACTGTTCAGTCCGGCTTCATGTCCGCCAAGGAGAAATAGATGGGTGACCTGGAAAAAGCCACGCGTAAAGCGCAAGAGTTTCGTCAACGGGAGCGCCAGATTCTTGACGCCGCCCTGGAGCTTTTCCTGGAAGAGGGCGAAGACCGCGTCACAGTGGAAATGATTGCCGACCGTGTGGGCATCGGCAAAGGCACCATCTACAAGCACTTCGAAACCAAGAACGAAATCTACCTGCTATTGATGCTGCGGTACGAGGAAGACCTGGCGGGAGTATTTCAGACCATCTCCGACGACGATGACAAGGAACGCCTGGCGCGCGAGTATTTCCGTTTCCGCATCAGCGATCCACGTCGCTACCAATTGTTTGACCGCCTCGAAAACAAGGTGATCAAGGATCATGCGCTGCCTGAGCTGGTGGATA
>JAZAJX010000102.1:0-7163 GCA_036230225.1 Pseudomonadota bacterium
ACCGCGCCGCTCCCCAACGACCTGAATGACAATCGCATCATCAATGATGTGGTAGCCATGCAGGCGCGACAGCCGGAGCGGCGTTTCATTCTGGTCACCAAAGACATCAATATGCGCCTCAAGGCGCGGGCCTGTGGTATTGAGTCCGAGGATTACCATAACGATCAGCTGGTCTCGGATATCAAGCAACTGACCCGGGGCTACTTTCAGGTTCCCGGGTCGTTCTGGGATCAGGTAACCCAGGTAGAGACCGAGCAGGTGGGCGCCGATACCTTGCACCACCTGTCCCACGGCCTGCTGGTGAGCGAGATTCTTGGCGAAGAGGTCTATCCCAACCAGTACATTGTGGATGAGCAGGGGTTTGTCGGCCGGGTCATGGACGTGGACAACGGTGTGGTGACCCTGCGGCATTACAAGGCGGATAGTCTCCTGGATCAGGAGGCCTGGGGGTTACGCCCCAAGAACCTGCAGCAGGCCATGGCCCTGCAGTTACTGCTGGATCCGGATGTTCATATCGTCACCCTGACCGGGGCGGCAGGTTCCGGCAAGACCATTCTGGCGCTGGCAGCGGCCATCGAGATGACCGTGGAGCAGAAACGCTTCAACAAGATTATCGCTACCCGTTCGACACCGCCGCTGGCCGAAGAGCATGGCTTCCTGCCTGGTACCGAGGAGGAAAAAATGGACCCCTGGCTGGGGGCGATCAACGACAATATCGAGGCGCTGCACCTGAACGATGAGAACCCCTCTGGCAGCATCCAGTATGTGAAGGAGCGGGCCAACATCCAGTTCAAGGCCATGAATTACATCCGTGGCCGCAGCTTCCAGAAATCCCTGATCCTGATAGATGAAAGCCAGAACCTGACGCCCCACCAGATGAAGGCCATCATCACTCGGGCGGGGGAGGGATCCAAAGTGGTTTGTCTGGGCAACCTTGCACAGATCGACACCCCGTATCTGTCACCCACCAGCTCCGGCCTCACCTACATGACCGAGCGCTTCAAGCGTTTTGTCCACGGTGGGTCGGTGCAGCTCAACGGGGTACCCAGGTCGTTGCTGGCGGAGTATGCGGAGTCGTTCCTTTAAGCGTAGCGGCTGATCTGTAGGAGCGCCTCTCGAGGCGCGAAGAGGGCGCTCCGGTGCCGGATTCTTCTGCGAGGAATTTCCGCGCTGACGCGCGGATCGCGCCTCGAGAGGCGCTCCTACTGCGGTGATATCAGCCGTTAATGCTCTCAACGGCTTTCTGACACGCCTCTGACTGATAGAAATCATCCAGCACCCACTGAATAAACGGGGCCAGTACGCCTTGTTCAATGAGTACGCCGGCACCGCGGGCCAGTGCCGGGGCGGTGATGTTGCGGACCGTGTCTTCACTGATCTTCATGTTATCCAGCAGCGTCTGCAGGGGCAGCTCGCTGAGTGACTGCACTGCGGCCTGGATCCCCACCCGGATGAGACGGCGGGTGTAATCCAGCCTTGCGCTTTCGTCACCAATGGCACAGCTCTGCTGGACCACTTCATCAATGGTGCCGGCTGGCACCAGTTTCAGGTAGTTGGCGGGTTTGAGAGGGGCGACACGCCGGTAGCCGTCGCGAGCCAGCTGCTCGATACGCTCGTTGGTCAGTTGCTTGTTCAACCATTGCTCGCCGGTTTTCAACGTGACGCGGATATTCTTTTTCAGATAGTCGCGGATGGATTCTTCCATGCCTCCCATGGCTTTGCCGACCACGCTCTTGCGACCCATTTTCATGACACTGCTCACCCCGGGCAGTTTGGCCAGGGCATTTTCTTCCAGCAGGAAATTCTTGATGCCGGTATAGAGCATCTCGCTGACCATCTCGCTGACTAACGGGTGATTCATGGCGGCATGGACTGCTTTTTCCCGCAGGGCTTGCAGCTTGAGGATCTGCTCCAGAATAGCTTCGAAGTGTGCCTCGCTGAGCAGTTCGCCAACGGTGGCCGGGTCCTTTTCGGCGGCTGCCCAGACGGCCTGGCTAACCTCGCTGATGACATCCTGCAACCCCTGGGCGCTGAGCGCTTCCTGCAGCCATTGGTCCACGACCGTGGTCAGTGAGTCGGCGTCGACCAGCTTGCCCAGCGGCATGCTGCCCAGGCTGCCGCTGGCCTGGGCCATGAGCGCCTGCCAGTGTTCCTCGCTTTGCAGTTGTGCACACAGGTGTGCCTGGTGCGCATCGCGCAGGGCGGTAATCAGTTGGGCGGATGACATGGTATGAAAGCCTCTTTTTATTGATTCAGAACAATACCCCGCATCGTCATCGGCCGTTCAATGGTGCCGGTGCGGTGACGATGGAACCGGCATGGGGTCCGGGTCACTGCCTCTATCTTGCGTGAAGAAAGGGGAACTGTATGCAACTGCGAGGACAAGGAAAAGCGGCGCTGCTGCTAACCGGGATGCTGATGGCGGGGCCAGCATTGGCCCACAAGGCCGGGGATGTGATCGTCCGCCTGGGGGGAATCAAGGTAGACCCGGATGCCAGTAGTGAGGTGTTCAATCCGGCGTTGCCGGCCGTGGGGGGGCTGGGTGTCGATGTGGATGATGATACCCAGGTGGGGCTGACGCTGGCCTATATGGTCACTGATGCCATTGGTATTGAGCTGGTCGGTGCCACCCCGTTTACCCATGACATCCTTCTTGATACCGGGGCGGGTAACCTGGCTATCGGGGAAACCAGTCACCTGCCGCCGACACTGCTGGCACAGTTCTATGCGCCTCAGATCGGGCCCATGCGGGCCTACGCTGGCGCGGGTCTGAACTACACGCTGTTTTTCGAAGATCGCATCGATGATGCGGTGGTGAGTCCGTTGCTGGGTGGGGCCGATGCGGATGTGAAACTGAGTAACTCCATGGGGTTCGCCTGGGAGGTGGGGGCAGACTTCGAGCTGGATGAAAACTGGTTGTTCAACGTGAGCGTCTGGAATATCGACATCGACACCGAAGCGCGGTTGTATGTGAACGATGCCCGGGTGGACAAGATCGATGTGGAGATCGATCCCTGGGTGTACATGGTGGGATTGGGATACCGGTTCTGAACGGGGAAGGCGCGCCCGAGCACTCTCTCGGGCTGTCGCCTTTGCTTCGGGTACGCTGTCAGGCCATCTCTTCCAGCAGTTCGGGGTACTGCTGACGAAGTCCCTCGTAGCCGCCGTCCAGGCTGACCACATCACGGAATCCCTGTTCGCTTAACCAGTCGGCAGCTCCCTGGCTGCTGTTGCCGTGGTAGCAGTAGATTACCAGGGGTTGTTCCGGGGCCGTGTTGGTGAGGAAGGGCTCCACATTGCTCTGGGTCAGATGAACGGCACCGCGCAGGTGGCCCGCCGCAAAACTGGCCGGATCGCGGATATCCACGAACAGGGCGTCGCCCTGTTCAAAGCGTTGTTTTCCTTCAGCCGGGCTGATGCGCGTTGCCATGGTGAGTCTCCTTCTCGGCGAGCAGATCTGCCGGGGGGTATTCGCATTCCAGTTTCATACCGATGGCATTTTCCAGTTCTGGCAGCAAAAAGGCATCGTCCTCACAGGCAAAGCTGATGGACATGCCGCTGGCTCCGGCCCGACCGGTGCGGCCGATACGGTGAACGTAGTCCTCCGGGTCTTCCGGCAGGTTGTAGTTGACCACGTGGGAGACGCCGTCGATATGGATGCCGCGGCCGGCCACGTCGGTGGCGATGAGCACCTGCAGGTCCCCGGCGCGGAAACGCTCCAGGGTTTTCATCCGCTGGGTTTGCGGCACATCCCCGGAAATCAGAGATACCTTGAGGCCCTTCTTTTGCAGGCGGTCACTGACCCGGCGGGTGATATCGCGGCGGTTGGCGAACACGATGACCTTGTCCATGTTCATGCCGGTGATCAGGTTGTAGAGCAGTTTGAACTTGTCATCGGTATTGGTGATGTAGACCTTCTGCTCCACAGTGTCGGTGGTGACCTGGGCGGGCTCGATCTCCACCACTTCCGCATCCTGAGTCCAGCGTCGGGCCAGGTTCATGACATCGTCGCTGAAGGTGGCGGAAAACAGCAGGGTCTGGCGGTAGCGGCTTTTCGGGGTCATGCCGACGATGCGTTTCACATCGGGAATAAAGCCCATGTCCAGCATCCGATCGGCTTCATCCAGCACCAGGAATTCCACCCGGTCCAGCCACAGGTCCTTGCGCTTGGCGAAGTCCAGCAGGCGCCCGGGGGTGGCTACCAGGATGTCGATCAACGTGTTCTGCAGGCGTTCCTGCTGGCGGTTGAAGTTCATGCCGCCAACCACGCTCATCACCTGAAGGTCCGTATGCTTGGCCAGGGCCCGGGCGTCCTTCTCGATCTGCATGGCCAGCTCCCGTGTGGGCGCCACGATCAGGGCGCGGGGTTCACCCGCGTAGCGTTTGACCTCAACCGGGTGGCGGAGCAGGTCGTTGATCACGGTGATCAGAAAGGCGGCGGTCTTGCCCGTGCCGGTCTGGGCCCGGCCGATGGCATCGGCACCCGCCAGGGTGTGCTCCAGCACTTCTGCCTGGATGGGGGTGCAGTACTGGAAGCCCTGGTCGGCGATGCCGCGCATCAGGGTCAGGTCCAGATCAAAGTCATGGAAGCGGCGTTCGCCGTCTTTTTCCGGCACCGGGAACTGATCCAGGGTCCAGGTGCTTGTGTTGTCTTTTTGCATGTATTCGCTCAGTCTGAATGCAAGAGTATGTGCATGTTGGCATGCAGCGGCGGTCGGAGCCTGTTTGCCCGTTCCTGCTGAAAACGGGGTATTGTAGAAAAAATAGCCAGCGCTGTCAGAGGATGTTTCGTATGGGCTTGCTTCGCGGCGTTATTGTAGTGTTTTGGGTGGCGGTAGGGTTAGCCATTTTCCTGGAGTTGCCATCGCCGTTCGACCGGTTGCTGCTCGGAGCCGGGCTGGTGGTGGCGATCCTCCATGGACTGGAATGTATCGGCTTTATGGTCTGGATCCGCCGTCGAGGCCTGTTTCACTGGCGGGACGCCCTGATGATCATGATTTTCGGCGTTGCCTACCTCAAGCCCAGGATGCGGACTATCCGGCGAACGGTCTAGCCGAAAACCAGCATCCGGTTATTGGCCGGCATCTCGTGGTCGGCAAGCAAGGTACGTTGTTGACGGGCAAAGCGCTCCACGATCCACTCCTGATCCCGGATGCCGCGCGCACTGTCCATTCCCTTGAGCCATTGATCGAATTGCCGGTTGGAATCGCTGGTGTAAGCGCCGTCATAGTTGAAGGGACCGTAAACCAGGAAGCGACCATGTTCAGTCAGGCGCTGGCAGCCTTCCTGGATACAACGCTCCACCAGTGGGGCGGCCATGATGTGAAAGGTGTTGGCGGTGAACAGGTATTCAAAGGGGCCGTCAGGCCAGAGGCCTGCCACATCCAGTGCCAGGGGGGACAGGGCCTGGCTTCCCGGGTCGTTCAGCCACTGCGCGATGTGGGGCAGGTTGGCGGCCACATCCGACGGCTGCCAACGCAGATGCGGGAGTCGTCCCGACAGCCAGGCGGCATGCTGGCCGGTGCCGGCACCGATTTCCAGCAAGGTCCCGGGCGTCTGGCAGTGCTGCTGCAGCACCGCCAGAATCGGTACCTTGTTGTTCTCGCAGGCCTGGGAGTAGGGACGATCCTGCAAGGAGCTTACTTCTTGCTCATGTATTTCTGGCCCATGGCAATCAGCTTCTGGTAGCTGGTGGGCAACAGGCGCTGCATGGTGTCCACGGCCACGGCGTCAGAGCCGATCAGTACCCGGCGTTTGTTGCCACGCACGCCCTTGAGGATGGTGCTGGCGGCTTCTGCCGGGGTGGTGCGGAACAGCTTCTCGAAATCCTGGATGGATTGTTCCTTGTCGCCACCGGTAATGCGCTCAACGCTAGAATCAAAGCGTGCGGCCTTGGCAATGTTGGTCTTGATGCCACCGGGGTGCACCGAGGTGCAGGAAACCGGGCTGTTTTCCATTTCCAGCTCGATGCGCAGGGATTCCGTGAAACCACGCACGGCAAACTTGGCCGCGTTGTACGCGGACTGGGTGGGAATGCCCACCAGGCCGAAAATGGAAGAGATGTTGATGATGTGGCCTTCGCCGGCCTGCTTCAGGTAGGGCAGGAAGGCCTTGGTGCCATACACCACACCCCAGAAGTTGATGTTCATCAGCCATTCGAAGTCATCGTAGTTCATGTCTTCTACCGTGGCACCCAGTGCGACACCGGCGTTGTTGAAGATCATGTTGGCATAGCCGAAGTGGTTGACCACGTCATCGGCGAAATCGTAGAAGGCCTGGCGATCCGCCACGTCCAGTTTGCGGGTCATCAGCCGGTCTTCGGCCAGTCCTAGCTGGTCAGCGGTTTCCTTGAGGCCCGCTTCGTTGATGTCGGACAGGGCAAGCTTGGCGCCTGCGGCACCCAGTTCCAGGGCCAGAGCGCGACCGATACCGGAGCCGGCACCGGTGATGACGGCAACTTTGTCTTTAAAATTCTTCATGATGACTCCTTTATCCGCTCCTGAAGGAGAGGCCACAAAATTCGCAAGTATCAAGTTGGAAGGTCAAAGTGTAAGGGCGAGGGGGTATTCGTGCGCGCCTTTTCACTTTGAATTTTCAGCTCAACGCCATTCGGCGACCGAGTGTAGACACTTTGTCTCTGCAAAATGGGCCAATCTTGTCAGACAAGGACAGGCGCTCATGGCGATGGCGCCACCCGAAGGTGGCGCTATGGCCGGTTAACAGGCCCCCATGGCTCCTGTGGAGCCCAACCCGCGAGCTGTTGCGATAGGGTCGGCAGGACCGAGCATAACCGGATCAGGCGGTGACTTGTGAACCGGCCGGGCTCAGGGGCAGGGCAATGGCCGCCTGGCTTTGATGCATCAGTTGCACCAGTTCGGCGTCACTGGTCCCGAGAGTGGGAATGGCCGGGTGGAGGGTGATTTCGGCATGCTGCCCCGGGCGCAGCCTGGCGGTGCCAGGGGGCAGAATCTCGAAGGTGCCGGTCAGGGTGATAGGCAGGACCGGTAACTGAAGATCCTGAGCCATCTTGAAGGCGCCTTTCTTGAACGGTTTCAGTTGACCATCACGACTGCGGGTGCCTTCCGGAAAGAACAGGACGCTGGCACCGTTGGACAGTCTGGCCCGGGCCTGTTCCAGGCTGGCAATGGCTGCCTGGGTGTCAG
>JAZAJX010000103.1:0-4061 GCA_036230225.1 Pseudomonadota bacterium
ACTGTCGGCGGGTAGTGGCAGGACAAACCAGAAGTGGGCGCCACGATGGTCCTGCAGTGTGCCCATACGGCCTTCCAGTGCATCGACCAGTTGTTCGGCAATGACCAGGCTCAGGTGGCTGCTTTCACTCTGCCGTTGGCTGTCTTTCAGGCGTTGCACGGTGTCGTCGCTGATCGCGCTGCCAGAAAAACCAAAACGGATCCGGTCGGCCTGGCCGGTGGGCTCCATGGACACATCCACCACCAGCTCCCCCGGGGTGCCATGGCGAATCAGGGCGCCGATCAGGTTGGTGAGGATCTGCCGTAACCGCCCGGCATCCCCCAGTACTCGTGCTGGCACATTAGTGTGGACATGGGTGATCAGCTCGATGTGTTTTTCTTCGGCTCGCTCCTTGAACAGGTCGATGGCCTCCATGACCTGATCGTGGATATCCAGTGAGGCACGATTGATATCAGCGCCCTCGGCCGTCAACTGGGAGTGTTCCAGGACATCGTTGATGATGCGCAGCAAGCTGTCGCCAGCGTGTTGAATGGCGCTGACACATTCCCGTTGATTGGGCGTCAGCGGGGTGTCGTCCAGAATTTCTGCCATGCCCAGAATGCCGCTGAGGGGGGTTCTGACGTCATGGCCAATACGCGAGAGTGTTTCCCTGCGGGTGCTGTCGACGGTGTCGGCGATGGCTTCGGAGCGTTCGCTTTGTGTCTTCAGGCGGCTTTGGTGGTTGCGGCGAATGCGCAGGCCTACGCCGAGGGTGACCGCTTCCACGACAGCCGTTCCCATCAGCCATTGGGGCAGTTCGGCGCTGGTTTGCAAAATCCCGAGATACGCCAGACAGACGAGTAAGGCTGGCAGGCTAACCAGCATGGCGGTCATGAAGAACATACCGCCGCCATGGGCCTCGCCATGCCAGGAGGTGTAGCCGAGCACGATCATGGTGATGCCCGCAAAGCCAACCAGCATGAAGCTGAGGTAGGCAGCAAGGCTCAATGGAAGCAGGAGGTTGGCAACCAATGCAATCAGTGAGACCACCTGCAGGCCATTGACCAGTGTGTCCAGGCGAGGGTGATGCTGCTTGAGGCGCATGAATTCCTTGGTCACCCCGGCGGCGGCCCACAGGGCCAGCAACATGATCACGAACAGCAGTCTGGGTTGCAGGCGTGCACTATCGGCAATCACCAATGGCAGGAAGTCAGCCAGCAACAGGCTGATGGCAATAATGCTGAGCAGGAAGACCGCATGGTAGTAGTAGGTGATGCCGCCACGCATGATCCCGGCAATCAGGTTATAGATCACCAGAATCAACATGGCCCCGGCGAGCACCATGTAGAGAGCGTTGCTGACCTGTTGATCAGCCAGGAAATGGTTGGGTGTTGTCAGGGATAAACCGTAGGTCAGGGAACCCTGGGCCTGCAGGCGCAAGTAGAGCAGCTGGGTTTGCCCGGTCGGCAGGGCAATGCGAAAGCCGGCTCCACGGCCGGGTATACGCAGCTCGGAGCTGGCCTGGGCGTAGCCTGCCGGGGAGGGGAGATAGAGGCTGGCATGAGGGTTGCCGAGTACATGAAGGGTGTATTCTTGCGGGCTGTCCAGCTCGTTTTTCAGTGCCACCCGAACCCACCAGTTACCGTCCTGGACACCGAGACGCTCGATAAACCGGGTGGCAGGTTGAAACTCACTGCTGGCAAGGGCGCTGATGTCATCAACCGTCAGGTTGCCAGGCGCGTCGTGGAGGAATTCGGAATAAATGGTGATCCGGCTGTTATCCGGCTCAGTATGAATAACGAAGGGCGGCGGAGGTGCAGGCTGTGCCGCTGCGGTTTGCACCATGAAGGGGGTGCAAAGCAGCAGTAGCAGCAGGCAGAAAAAGTTAAGGAGCCTGTTCGGCCACGTTGTCAGCGTTGTCAGCATCCGTTGATTTTCCCCGATCGAGCACATAGGCATTCAAGCCCGCTTCGGAGAGGATATAGGCTCCTAGCTCACTTCGTCGACTGTCGCCACACACCACGTAGAAGAAATCCTTCTCCAGATTCTGTACCTCGCGGCGTAATTCACTTAACGGAATGTTGCGTGCACCGGGTGTGCGGTCGTGGCGGAACTCCATGGGTAACCGCACATCCACCAGCACACAGGCGGTATCTGCTTCCAGCACCATGGTATCCAGCTCGTCTTCGCTGAGATGACGAATCACGGAATCCTGCAGGATCGCCTGGAAGTCTTGTTTGCCAAGACACATGACCACGCCGTCGCTGGTCATGGTGATGGTGGCATTGCGCGGGCTGTCACTGATCAGGGCGTCTTCACCGAAGAAGCGTCCGGCGGACAGGGCCGCGAGGGTTTCCTGCTTGGCACCCTTACTGCGGGTGACCATGGCTTTGCCTTTCTTGATCACGAAGAAGGTATCGCCTTCCTCCCCTTCGGTGACAATGGTTTCGCCAAGCTGGACGTCCCGTTCCGCGAATTTCACAAACAGGGTGTGAATCATCGCCGGGGGCACTGCCGAGAACAGCTCCGAGGACAGCAGGGCATCCATCCAGTCCCGCTCACTTTCGTCGTCATTTTCGTCCAACATGGATTCTGCGGCCTGGGTCCAGGTCATCAGCAGGTCCAGCTTGTTGCGATCGATAGCGTAGAGCGTGGAGGCTTCAGCGGTAATGGCGTTGATGGTGTGCTCGGGGTAATTGTCCAGCGCCAGATAGTTTTCATCGTCATCGGCGGTGAAATGGCGAACCTGGAAGCTGGCGTCGGTCAGATCCAGGGAGCCTTCCACCAGAAAGTACGCCTTGTTGCTGGACTGGCCACGCTTGAACAGCAGGCGCCCCGGGCCGAGTTTGACCACCTCGATCTGACCCTGGATTTCCTGCAGATGGGATTCGCCAAGGCAATCAAACGGAATGAAGTTCTCAAGGCGAGACATGTCGGCGAGGACATCGCTCATTGGGTAACCCCCGGTGTTTCGTTAGTGGGTGAGCCCTGGCGGGCTCACCTTTATTTCGTAGAGGTTACTACTTTAGGCCTTTTCGCGCGCGACTGCACGATAGCCGATGTCGGTGCGATGGTAGGCATTGCGCCATGTGATCTGTTTCACACCGGCGTAGGCATTGGCCTGGGCGTCACTCACGTTTTCCCCCACACCGGTCACGCAAAGGACCCGACCGCCGCTGGTGACCACCTGGCCGTCCTTCTCGGCGGTGCCGGCGTGGAAGACCTTCACGGTGTCGGAGTCAGCCTGATCCAGGCCGTCGATCACGTCGCCCTTGTCATAGCTGTCCGGGTAGCCGCCGGCGGCCATGACCACGCCCAGGGTGGGGCGGGGATCCCACTGGATCTCGGTCTGGTCCAGTTTGCCGTCCAGGGCGGCCAGGCACAGGGCGGCCAGATCGGACTGCAGGCGCATCATGATTGGCTGGGTTTCCGGGTCACCGAAACGGCAGTTGTATTCGATCACCTTGGGGGCGCCTTCCGGGCTGATCATCAGGCCAGCGTACAGGAAGCCGGTGTAGGGCATGCCTTCGGCGGCCATGCCTTCCACAGTGGGGGTAATGACCTCGTCCATGATGCGCTGGTAGACCGCATCGGTGACCACCGGCGCCGGGGAGTAGGCACCCATGCCGCCGGTGTTGGGGCCGGTGTCGCCGTCGCCGACACGCTTGTGATCCTGACTGGTGGCCATGGGCAATACGTTCTTGCCGTCCACCATGACGATAAAGCTGGCTTCTTCGCCTTCCAGGAATTCTTCTACCACCACGCGGTGACCGGCATCACCGAACTTGTTGCCGTCGAGCATGTCGCGCACGGCTTCTTCGGCCTCTTCCAGGGTCATGGCGACAATCACGCCTTTACCGGCAGCCAGGCCGTCGGCTTTGTTAACGATGTGGGCGCCTTGCTCGCGGACGTAGGCGAGGGCTTCGTCCATGTCGGTAAAGTTGCCGTAGGCTGCGGTCGGGATGTTCTGACGGGCCAGGAAGTCCTTGGTGAAGGCCTTTGAGCCTTCCAGCTGGGCGGCAGCCTTGCTGGGGCCAAAACATTTCAGGCCGTTTTCCTGAAAGGTATCGACCAGGCCTTCC
>JAZAJX010000104.1:0-7099 GCA_036230225.1 Pseudomonadota bacterium
CCCAGTTGCTGTAGAATAGCGCACCACACTGACTCGGAGCCTATTACCGTGCCGCTATCGCAACAGGACATCAAACGGCTGCGCCGTATTGGCCACCATCTCAAGCCCGTACTCATCTTCGGCGACAAGGGGCTTACCGACACCTTCGTGGAGGAGCTCAACCTGCGCCTGGAAGATCATGAACTGATCAAGGTAAAGGTGAACGCGGAAACCCGTGACGATCGCGCCGCCATCGTTCAGGCCCTGTGCGAACAGGGAAGCGCGGAGTTGATCCAGCGCATCGGCAATATCGCCCTGCTTTACCGCCCGGCCCAGAAGCCGAACCCGAAACTATCCAACATCCTGCGCTATCAGGACGCATGACTGCCGCCTGACTTCCTGCCAGATCCTTATGAAAAAGGCGACGTTAAACGTCGCCTTTTCTTTTCCCTTGCAACTTGAGACTTTCAACTTGCAACTCAGATGTGCTCGACCTTATCGACCTCGTACTCGCGAGTGCCGCCCGGGGTGTCGATCTGGACCACATCCCCCTCTTCTCGACCAATCAGGCCGCGGGCAATCGGAGAGTTGACGCTCAACTTGCCCTGTTTGATATTGGCTTCATCGTCGCCCACGATCTGGTACACCTTCTCTTCATCGGTATCCACATCGATGATGGTCACGGTGACCCCGAAAATCACCTTGCCGGTGTTTTCCAGCTCAGTGATATCAATGATCTGGGCCGCGCCGAGCTTGGACTCGATTTCGTTGATGCGCCCCTCACAAAAACCCTGCTGCTCACGAGCTGCATGGTATTCCGCATTTTCTTTCAGGTCGCCGTGCTCACGAGCTTCCGCGATGGCCGCAGTAATGCGCGGACGATCTTCGCGTTTGAGTTTATCCAGCTCCGCACGCAGGGCCTCTGCCCCTTTAGCGGTCATCGGTATGCGTTGCATAGTTATCCTCGTCTATTCCATGAAAACCGCACCCGGAGCACTCGGCTCCGAGCGCTCCATGGGACGATTTACTGCATTTGTGCGTGCAAATCCTGCAGGCGACGAACATTCGGCTCGCCGCTGATACCCAACGCCTGACACACTGCGTGGGCCGCCGTAATGGTGGTGGTATAGAACACCTTGTGCTGCAAGGCAGAGCGGCGGATGGCGAAGGAATCGCGGATTGCCTGCTTACCCTCGGTGGTGTTCACGATCAGGGCAATCTCGTCATTCTTGATCATGTCGACGATATGCGGACGCCCTTCCAGCACCTTGTTCACCACCTTCACATCCAGCCCGGCCTCACGGATCACCGCCGCTGTCCCCTTGGTGGCAACCAGATCGAAACCGCGTTCGATGAGCATGCGCGCCACATCGATGGCCGCCGGTTTGTCCACTTCCCGTACGGAGATAAAGGCCGTTCCCTTTTCAGGCAGCTTCTCGCCAGCCCCCAGTGACGCCTTGCCAAACGCCTCGGCAAAGGTGGCACCAACCCCCATCACTTCCCCGGTGGATTTCATTTCCGGGCCGAGAATCGGGTCGACTTTCGGGAACTTGGCAAACGGGAACACCGCTTCTTTCACAAAGTAGTGCTGTGGTTTGACCTCCGCAGTGAACCCCTGTTCCTTGAGGCTGGAACCCGCCATGCAACGAGCCGCCACTTTGGCCAGGGACACCCCGATACACTTGGACACATAGGGCACGGTTCGGGAGGCCCGGGGGTTCACTTCCAGCACATACACTTCACCGCCCTTGACCGCGAACTGCACGTTCATCAACCCCACCACGCCCAGTTCCAGCGCCATGTCGGCGGCCTGCTGGCGCATGACATTCTGCACGTCCTCATCCAGGGAGTAAGGCGGCAGGGAACAGGCGGAGTCACCGGAGTGAACCCCCGCCTGCTCAATGTGCTGCATGATGCCGCCGATGACCACATCCGTGCCGTCACAAACCGCATCCACATCCACTTCGATGGCATCATCCAGAAAACGGTCCAGTAGCACTGGCGAGTCGTTGGAAACAGACACCGCGTTCATCATGTAGTTACGCAGCTCGGCTTCGTTGTACACGATTTCCATGGCGCGACCACCCAGCACATAGGAAGGACGCACCACCAGCGGGTAACCGATTTCTTCCGCCAGACGCACACCATCTTCCAGAGAACGGGCGGTACGGTTCGGCGGCTGCTTCAGGCCAAGCTTGTTGACCATCTGCTGGAAACGCTCGCGGTCTTCCGCTTCGTCGATGGCATCCGGCGGCGTACCAATGATCGGTACGCCTGCGGCCTGCAGAGCACGGGCCAGTTTCAACGGGGTCTGACCACCGTACTGAACAATCACGCCCTTGGGCTTTTCCTTGGCCACGATGGCAAGCACATCCTCCAGGGTGACCGGCTCGAAGTAGAGACGATCGGAGGTGTCATAGTCCGTGGATACCGTTTCCGGGTTACAGTTGACCATAATGGTCTCGTAACCATCGTCCTTCATGGCGAAGGCCGCGTGCACACAGCAGTAATCAAACTCAATGCCCTGACCGATACGGTTCGGGCCACCGCCGATGACCATGATCTTGTCACGGTCGGACGGGTTCGCCTCACACTCCTCATCGTAGCTGGAGTACATGTAGGCCGTGTCGGTAGAGAATTCTGCCGCACAGGTATCCACCCGCTTGTAGATCGGCTGCACACCCAGCTCTTCACGCTTGCCACGCACATCCGACTCTTTCACGCCCAGCAGCTGTGCCAGACGGGCATCGGAAAAACCCTTGCGCTTGAGGGCAAACAGACTATCGCGGGTCAGCTCGCTGAAGGTGCTCGCCGCCAGCTGCTGCTCGGTACGAACCAGATCTTCGATCTGCACCAGGTACCAGCGATCGATCTTGGTGATATTGAATACGTCATCCACGGTCATCCCGACACGGAAGGCGTCACCGACGATCCAGATCCGCTCGGGGCCTGGCGTTGCCAGCAACTGGGCCACCTGCTCACGGGCATCCGGCGCGGACGGGTCCACACTCGGGTCAAAGCCGACGGAATCGGTTTCCAGACCGCGCAGAGCCTTCTGCACGGATTCCTGGAAGTTGCGACCGATAGCCATCACCTCACCCACGGACTTCATCTGGGTGGTCAACACCGCGTCCGCTTCAGCGAACTTCTCGAAGTTGAAGCGTGGGATCTTGGTAACCACATAATCGATGGAGGGCTCGAAGGAGGCCGGGGTCTTGCCGCCGGTGATCTCGTTCTGCAGCTCGTCCAGGGTGTAGCCCACCGCCAGCTTGGCCGCCACCTTGGCAATCGGGAAACCGGTAGCCTTGGACGCCAGCGCGGAGGAACGGCTCACCCGCGGGTTCATTTCGATCACGACCATGCGACCGTTGTCCGGGTTCACCCCGAACTGCACGTTGGAACCGCCGGTCTCGACACCGATCTCACGCAGTACCGCCAGGGAGGCGTCACGCATGATCTGGAATTCTTTATCGGTGAGCGTCTGGGCCGGCGCCACGGTGATGGAGTCACCGGTGTGCACGCCCATGGGGTCGAAGTTCTCGATGGAACAGACGATGATGCAGTTGTCGTTTTTGTCACGAACCACCTCCATCTCGTACTCTTTCCAGCCGAGCAGGGATTCGTCGATCAACAGTTCGTTGGTCGGCGACAGGTCCAGACCGCGCTGACAGATTTCCTCAAACTCTTCCCGGTTGTAGGCGACACCACCACCGGAGCCCCCCATAGTGAAGCTGGGACGGATAATGCAGGGGAAGCCCAGATCTTCCAGGGCCGCATTAGCCTCTTCCATGGAGTGGGCAATGGCGGAGCGCGGGCACTCCAGGCCGATGGCTTTCATGGCCTGATCGAAACGATGACGATCTTCCGCCTTGTCGATGGCGTCCTCAGTGGCGCCGATCATTTCCACACCGAACTTTTCCAGCACGCCGTGGCGATCCAGATCCAGGGCACAGTTCAGCGCCGTCTGGCCACCCATGGTAGGCAGCAGCGCATCCGGGCGCTCTTTCTCGATGATCTTGGCCCCGGTTTCCCAGGTGATGGGCTCGATGTAGGTCGCATCGGCCATGGCCGGGTCGGTCATGATGGTGGCCGGGTTGGAGTTCACCAGGATAACCCGGAACCCCTCTTCACGCAGGGCCTTGCAGGCCTGGGCGCCGGAGTAGTCAAACTCACAGGCCTGGCCGATAACGATCGGGCCAGCACCAATGATGAGAATGCTTTGAATGTCAGTTCTTTTCGGCATAGTTCACTAACCGTTTAATGGCTGCATCAGGGACCCGGCAGCGCCGGGTCGGGCTCTGGCGTTGCTGCTTTTTCAGCGTTATCGGGCGTCCATCAGTTCGATAAAATGATCGAACAGCGGCGCACAATCGTGCGGCCCAGGACTGGCTTCCGGGTGCCCCTGGAAACTGAAGGCCGGCACGTCGGTTCGATGGATGCCCTGCAGGGTGCCATCGAACAGGGACACGTGGGTCACCTTCAGGTTGTCGGGCAGATTGTCCATGTCCACCGCGAAGCCGTGGTTCTGGCTGGTGATCATTACCGTGCCATCTTCCAGGGTTTTCACCGGATGGTTGGCGCCGTGGTGGCCGGTGCCCATCTTCATGGTCTTGGCGCCACTGGCCAGCGCCAGTAGCTGGTGTCCCAGACAAATACCGAATACCGGCTTGCCGGAAGCCACGATCTCCTTGATGGCCTCGATGGCGTAGTCGCAAGGCTCCGGATCACCAGGGCCATTGGACAGGAAAATGCCATCCGGATTCATGGCCAGCACCTCGGACGCCGGGGTCTGGGCGGGCACCACGGTGAGCTTGCAGCCGCGCTCGGCCAGCATGCGCAGGATATTGCGCTTTACACCGTAATCGTAAGCCACCACATGGAAGCGGGCCTCGGCCTGCTCTGTGTGGCCGTTTTCCAGATCCCAGGTGGATTCGGTCCAGGTATAGGATTCGCTGACCGTCACTTCCTTGGCCAGATCCATCCCCTTGAGGCCCGGAAAACCCTTGGCTGCTTCCAGCGCCGCCGCTTCATCCAGGTTGTCACCAGCGATGATGCAGCCGTTCTGCGCCCCTTTGTCACGCAGAATGCGGGTCAGGCGGCGGGTATCGATATCGGCAATGGCAACAATGTTGTTCTCGCGCAGGTAGTCCGGCAGGGACTGCTGGCTTCGCCAGTTGCTGACCGTCATGGCCAGATCGCGAATCACCAGGCCGGATGCCCAGATCGCTGCGGACTCTTCGTCCTCCGGCGTCACACCGGTATTACCGATATGCGGATAGGTCAGGGTCACAATCTGCTTGGCGTAGGAGGGATCCGTGAGGATCTCCTGGTAGCCGGTCATCGCGGTGTTGAACACCACTTCACCCACGGTCTGACCCGTGGCACCGATAGCAACACCCCGAAAGATGCTTCCGTCTTCGAGAGCGAGAATGGCGGGAACCGTCAACGCAACCTCCAGGCTGGTAAGAATATAGGGAGATATGCGGCAGGGCACATTCGCAAAAAAGCGAGATGGATTGCTCCACCTCGCTTTTTCATGAAATTCGTCATTTGCGCCCCGCACGCCCATCACGGGCTGCGCGGTATTTTAGGGCCTCGGGAGACAAATGTCACGCTCAAGGGGGCACTGACGGTCACACGCTCACCTACAGCGCCCTCCAGACAGGCCGAAACCCGGTTGTGGCGGGTTATTGACGGCCCCAGCCGGCACTCTCGCCAGCCAGCCCCAACACGTCCTGCATGTCGAACAACCCCTTGTCGTGACCGCCCAGCCAAGCCGCAGCACGAACCGCACCACGACCGAAGGCCATGCGACTGGAAGCCTTATGGGTAATTTCCACCCGCTCACCGTCAGCAGCAAACAGTACGGTGTGATCGCCGACAATATCCCCGGCCCGGATGGTCTCGAACCCAATAGTCTGGCGATCACGCTCACCCGTTCGCCCCTCGCGACCATAGACCGCGCATTCCTTCAGATCACGGCCCAGCGTCTGGGCCACCACTTCCCCCATGCGCAGTGCCGTCCCGGAGGGGGCATCAATCTTGTGACGGTGGTGGGCCTCGATCACCTCGATGTCCACCTCGTCCTGAAGAACCGCCGCTGCCGTTTCCAGCAATTTGAAACACAGGTTCACACCAATGGAGTAATTGGGGGCATAGCAGATGGCGATATCTTCGCTGGCGTTACGCAAGCTGGCAATCTGCTCCTCGTTGAGCCCGGTGGTACCGATAACCAGCCTGGTACCCGCAGCCCGGCAGGTTTCGATATTTCTGGCCGTCGCCTCCGGAACCGTGAAATCGATAAAGACATCCGCATCGTTGACCACCGCCGACAGGTCGTCCGCCAGTACCACACCGGCATTTGCCTGACCCACCAGCTCACCGGCATCCGCGCCGATCAGACTGGAACCGGGCACGTCTACCGCCGCTGACAGAGTGGTATCCGGGTTAGCGAGAGTGGCTTCGATAAGAATACGGCCCATGCGGCCGGCAGCGCCGATAATGCCTACTTTCATGATGCGTCCTTGGAAAATCGCAGCAGGGTGACGCGCGTTTATGCGTCAGCCCGGTAAAACGGGAAAGGCCGCTAGTCTACCAGAAAGGCTGGCCGGGTCACCGCATACAGATTGCTGTCCTCCTTGCGCATAAACTTGCGGCGCTTGCGATCAAAGCGCCCGAAGGTCATCCCGCTGTCTCGCCAGGCCTGGACCTCCTTGAGCCGCTTGCGCGCATAGGCCCGGTCGAGCCACTCCATGGAGAACCGCGCCGGCATTGCCGCCGCCTGACGCAGCTGCGCCAGTGCCTGCTCTGCGGCGGCATCCTGGTGCGTATACAGCAGACTGTTGGCGTACTCGTAACGCACAATGGCCAGATCCGGCACGCCCGCCATGGACGCCTCGAAAGGCCGGGTGGCATCCTCGCTGTCGGCCGCCAGCGTCAGACGCCCCGCAGCCTTGCCCACCCGACGCAGCACATTAGCCTCAAAAGCAGCACTCAGTGACAGGGCCAGCGGGTGCGCAGGCTCCACCGCCAGAATTTCCGTCGCCGCATTGATCACCATGGCCGCGTAATTGCGCTGCAAAGTCGCCGGCACCGACTCATCCTCTGCCAACCTCGCCAC
>JAZAJX010000105.1:0-29588 GCA_036230225.1 Pseudomonadota bacterium
TTTACATAGCAGCGGATTGGGTTCTGGCTGTCACGATACCCTTCCAGCTCTCGGACAATCATCCTGTGATAACTGGTGCCATCTTCCGGCCCATACAGTGATACCCGGTTTCCCACATAGTCGGTCCCGTCAAACTGATAGCGGTATCGGGCCGTACTGTCATAAGTGATGCTGCCGCTGCTGTGATGGGTTTGCAGCTGCACGCGCTCGATGATGGCGGGGACCTTTACCCAATCCTGTGTCGCCCGCCACTCTTGAATCGGCAGCCCGACCAGGTACCAGATCGCCAGCAAAGGAATCGTGATAAAGCCCAGGGCGATGATGATGATCTGGTGGTCGAGCTTCTGTTGGGTTATGGACATAAGGGCTGTCTACCTGTTTCTGGTTTTAACTGCCTGGCAGATCTATCAAGAAAAAAGCATGGTAAGGAATATTAAAACGCCGACCATTAATATGGCGCCCTGCCACATTGCTTTTGTTTTTTTCTTTTGTGGTTTTCGAGAAAAACCTGTCTTTGATCAATGTCCTGAACAAAACCACAGTGAGGACGACTGTCTGTCGGACAGGTACATATGCATTCTGCACGCTGGACAGTTTTCGGTTTCGCGAAAAAGAACCAAACCAGACAAAATAATGCCCTGTGAAGGAAGTTCCGATTTTATCGCAGGTGGGATCTTCCTGTACTCAAGAGCCTTATCGTTGGCTGCCGCATGCCAGCCACATGAGAAACACGTTTGGCGTTTTTTCCGGTTGGCTTTGCCACAGGATTGACAGAACCATGGGTAACCGGGCACGAAGCACTCCTTGCTGGTGAGTCAATCAGGCGACAGTGCCAAACACCTGAATGATGTTGCCCAGCCGCGCCGTGAATTTGTCGCCGCTGTTCAGCGGTCCCACACCCGCCGGGGTGCCGGTGAAGACCACATCCCCCGGTTCCAGCGTAAACGTCTGGCTGATTTCGGCCAGCAGTTCGAAGGTGGGGAACAGCATCAGGCCGGTGTGTCCGTGCTGTTTGACCTCGTCGTTGATTTCCAGGGTCACGTCCAGATTCTGGCGCACGGAAATGCCGCGGGCATCCACAAAGCCGGAGACCGGGGCGGCGCCGTCGAAGGCTTTGGCGCGCTCCCAGGGGTGGCCCTTTTGCTTGAGCTGGTTCTGCACTTCCCGCAGGGTCAGGTCCAGGCCCACACCGTAGGCAGCCACGCTGAAGCGGATATTTTCCAGGTCGGTTTCCTTGCGGAGACGTTTGCCAATCAGCACCACCATTTCCACTTCGTGATGGACCGGCCCCTGCCCCTGTGGCAGTTCGACGGGGTCGTGCAGGCTGGCCAGGGCGGTGGCGGGCTTCATGAACAGGATGGGCGAGTCCGGCACCGCGTTACCCAGTTCCCGGGCATGGTCCGCGTAGTTGCGTCCCACGCAGACCACTTTGCCCACCGGAATATCGATGGGGGAGCCATCGATCCAGCGGTGTTGATAACCGTCCTGATCCACCGGGGTGTTGATCTCGTCAAACATCGAATAGTTTCCCCGGGTTCATCACGTTGTTGGGGTCGAACACCTGCTTTACGGCTTTCATGCAGGCGATTTCTTCCGGGCTGCGTGAGTATTCCAGGTAGGGCTTCTTGGTCATGCCCACGCCGTGCTCGGCAGAGATGGAGCCGTTGTATTTCTCGACGATCTCGAACACCCACTTGGAGACGTTGTTGCACTTGGCGAAGAAGTCTTCCTTGGGCAAGTCGGCGGGCTTGAGAATGTTGAGGTGCATGTTGCCGTCGCCGATGTGGCCGAACCAGACGATTTCGAAATCCGGGTAGGCGTCCTGCACCACGGTGTCCACGTCTTCCACAAAGTCCGGCACTTTGGCGATGCTCACGGAGATGTCGTTCTTGTACGGGGTGTGTGGCGCGATAGATTCGGAGATGCGCTCACGCAGCTGCCACAGCTGATCCAGCTGCTGCAGGGACTGGCTCATGACGCCGTCCAACACCCAGCCTTCTTCCACGCATTTTTCGAAGATGGCCATGGCCTGCTCGCCCACCTGCTCGGAGAGCTGTTCGAATTCCAGCAGGCAGTAGAAGGGGCACTCGGTGTCGAAGGGCTTCGGCACGCCGTGGGCCAGTACGTGGGCCATGGCCTTGTCGGAAAAGAATTCGAAGGCGGTCAGGTCGATGTCCTGCTGGAAGGCGTGCAGGATCTTCATCACTTCACGGAAGCCCGGGGCGCCCAGTACCAGCGCGGTCAGGTCTTTGGGCTGGCGGGTGAGTTTGACGGTGGCTTCCACCACAAAGCCCAGGGTGCCTTCGGAACCGATAAACAGGTGGCGGAAGTCGTAACCGGTGGCGTTCTTGATCAGGCCCTTGTTCAGGTCCAGCAGCTCGCCCTTGCCGGTGACCACTTTCAGGCCGGTGATCCAGTCGCGGGTCATGCCGTAGCGGATCACCTTGATGCCGCCGGCATTGGTGCCGATGTTGCCGCCGATCTGGCTGGAGCCGGCGGAGGCGAAATCCACCGGGTAGAACAGCCCTTTCTCTTCGGCGAATTCCTGCAGTTGCTGGGTGATGACGCCCGGTTGCACGGTGACGGCCCGGTCGAATTCGTTGAAATCGAGGATCGTGTTCATGCGGTCGAAGGCCACAACCAGTTCGCCGTTGGCCGCCACCGCCCCGGCGGACAGGCCCGTGCGGCCCCCGGAGGGCACCAGGTGCAGGCCGTGTTCATTGGCGATTTCCACGATCTGCTGTACCTCGTCGATGGTTTCCGGCAGCGCCACGGCGCTGGGGGCCGGCGCCCACACCTTGGTCCAGTCGACCCCGTAGCGCTCCGCGCTTTCCGGGTCGGTGAGCAGGCGATTGCCAAGCAAATCAGTGAGTTGCTCCAGGGCAAGATGGGCAAGGGCGGTCATCAACGGGTCTCCTGCAGGGGTAAATCGCACGATCTTGAGGCGTTCTCACGCCAAGTTGAGCAATCCGACAGCGGGGCTGCTCTCAATTTGAGCGCGCTATGGTACCATACGCGCCCATTTCACAGGCTACCGAGACTTCAATCATGGCCGATACTTCTCTTGAGAAGGACAAGATCCGCGTTCTCCTGCTCGAGGGCATCCACGAAAACGCCGTGGAGAACCTGAAGGCGCACGGCTACAGCAATGTGGAGCTGCTGCCCACCGCGCTGACCGGCAACGACCTGGCAGACAAGATCAAGGATGCCCATTTCATTGGCATTCGTTCCCGCACCCAGCTCACCGAAGAGGTGTTCCAGGCGGCGGAAAAGCTGATCGGCGTAGGCTGTTTCTGTATCGGTACCAACCAGGTGGACCTGAATGCGGCCCTCAAACGCGGCATTCCGGTGTTCAATGCCCCCTACTCCAACACTCGCTCCGTGGCCGAGCTGGTGATTGCCCACACCATCAACCTGATGCGTGGTATCCCCGAGAAGAATGCCTCTGCCCACCGAGGTGGCTGGCTGAAGTCCGCCAAGGACAGCTACGAAATCCGGGGCAAGACCCTGGGGATCGTCGGTTACGGCAACATCGGCGCCCAGGTGTCTGTGCTGGCCGAGTCCATGGGCATGAAGGTGAAGTTCTACGACGTGGTGCCCAAGCTGCCGCTGGGTAACGCCGAGCAGGTGGGTAGCCTCACCGAGCTGCTGGGTATGTCTGACGTGGTCAGCCTGCATGTGCCGGACACCGCAGCCACCCGCTGGATGATCCAGGAAGAACAGATCCGCGCCATGAAGCCCAAGGGCTACCTGATCAACTACGCCCGCGGCAAGGTGGTAGACATCGATGCCCTGGCCGGCGCCCTGCGTGACGGCCATCTGCTGGGGGCCGCCATCGACGTGTTCCCGGAAGAGCCGAAAGGCAACGACGACGAATTCATCAGCCCGCTGCGCGAATTCGACAACGTGATCCTGACGCCGCATATCGGCGGTTCTACCCAGGAAGCGCAGGTGAACATCGGTACCGAAGTGTCCGAGAAGCTGATCCGCTACTCCGATAATGGCGCCACCCTGGGGGCAGTCAACTTCCCGGAAGTCGCCCTGCCGGCGCACCCGGACATGCATCGTCTGCTGCACATTCACAAGAACGTGCCCGGCGTACTCACCCAGATCAACACCATTTTCTCCGAGAACGGCATCAACATCTGCGGCCAGTATCTGCAGACCAACGAGGAAATCGGTTACGTGGTCATCGATGTGAACAAGGAATACAGCCAGCTGGCACTGGACAAGCTGCGCACCATCGACGGCACCATCCGTACCCGGGTGTTGTTCTAAGGGCACCTGTCCGGTTCCACTTGCGGAGCCGGAATGTGAAGTGCTCGACAAAAAGCCGGTGGCGGGCTACCTTGCCTGCTCCGGCTTTTTTCGTATCTAACGCATGATAAGACGACTCAGGAACGGATGCCTGGTGATGGCGGGGATGCTGGCATTGTCCGGCTGCGCCACCAATTCCCTGTTTGTGCCCTACCCCAACCAGGCTCAGCAATGGAAAGCGTCACTGGCGTCTGCGCCGGTGACGTCGGCTGCCACCGAGAAGCTGCAGAAAGCGGCCGCCGGAGGTGATGGCGTCCTGTATCTGCAGGAGTTGGGCCGTGTCAGCCAGCTGGCCGGTGAGCGGCAACAAAGCCGGGAAGCGTTCGCGGCGGCCATTGCTAAATACGATGAGGAAGATGCCAGCGCCCGTATCCAATTGACTTCCCTGGCCGCGTCCGGCACTTCCCTGATTACCAATGACAATGCCCGTGGCTATGTGGCGCCGGATTATGAGCGCATCTTTACCCATGCTTATCAGGCACTGAATTACTGGGCGGCCAATGACCCCACCGGCACTGCGGTGGAATTGCGCGGTGCCGCTCTGGAACAACGGGTGGCTGCCGACAAGCGCGACAAGGAAATCGCCAGGGCGGAGGAAGCGGCGGAAGAAAACAACGTGGACCTGAGCCAGTTCGACGGTTATTTCGAAGGGCTCAATGCGGTGGCCGGGGAAGTGAAAGCCAGCTTCCAGAACGCCTGGACCTTTTATCTGTCCGCCCTGTTCTGGGAAGCCCACGGCGAATACAACGATGCCCTGGTGGACTACAAGAAAGCCCTGGAGATTCACCCGGAGCTGGACATGCTCAAGGAAGATGTTGAGCGCGTGTCCAATGCCATGAAGGGGCGATCCGGGAAAGCGGGCATGGTGGCGGTGCTTTACGAACAGGGGTTTGTGCAGCCCCGGGAAGAGTTCAATCTGCCGATCCCCACCGTGCACGGGATCTTCTCGGTGGCGTTTCCCACCTATTCCCTGACCAGCAAGCCCCGCCCCAACCGCCTGCGGGTGCTGGACAATGCCAGCCAGCCGCTGGGAGAAACCGTGGTGCTGGCGGATGTGGGGGCCCTGGCCGCCAAGGACCTGAAAGAACGTCTGCCCGGCATGCTGGTGCGCCAGACCCTGCGGGCCACCGCCAAGTACAACCTGCAGAAAAAGGCCAACGACGATTTTGGCCCCCTGGGGGCCTTCGCGACCCAGCTATATAACCTGGTCAGTGAACAGGCGGACCGGCGCAGCTGGTTGAGCCTGCCCGCCTATGCCCAGGCCACACGATTTTCACTGCCCCAGGGGGAGCATACCCTTGTGTTGAGCACCCCCGGGGGCAATGCTACGTTGACGGTACCGGTGGTAAACCGGGGCCTTACCGTGATCCATGTGACGGCCGTTTCCGGCCAGCTGATTACCCGCGTGTTACCCGTTCAGGAGGGACCCTTATGACACTGTTACGCCCGATGATGGCGCTGTTGCTGGCGATGATGCTGGCGGCCTGCTCGGCCACCAACATGGGCCGCACGGAAGTGGATGAAGACGGCAAGACGTTTACCAAGGTCTATTCCAGCAACAGCTTGCTGGCCAGTCGCCTGTCCGTGCAGCATCTCAAGCAGAAAACCGTGGGCAACCTGCTCTATGTTCAGGCCACCCTGGAAAATGACTGGAAATTTGAACTGGATTTCCAATACAAGTTCAAATGGTTCGACAAGGACGGTTTCGAACTGGCGCCGGAAGGTCAGCCCTGGCGGCAGGTGGTGATGGCCGGCCGCAGTCAGAACAGCGTCCAGGCCGTGGCTCCCAATCCGTCAGCCGTGCGCTTTGAAATCTGGGTGCGCGAATAAACCATCGCGCCCCTTCTAAAGGGAACAAGGAGATAATCATAATGCTACGCATACTTTCCATGCTGCTGCTGGGCAGCGCCCTGGCCTTGTCCGGCTGTGCCTCCAAGGTGGACTATGGCGATGCCCAGGCCCGGGAAACCGTGAACACGGATTTCGGTTCCACCGACCTGCAGATGATCGCGGCCAAGATGGTGGATGACATGTTGGTGTTCCCGCCCATCGTGCAGATGACCCAGAACCGTCGCCCGGTGGTCTTTGTGGACCGCATCAAGAACAAGACCACCGAACACGTGGATACCGAGTCCATCACCGACACCATTCAGTCCAAGTTGATCAACTCCGGCAAGTTCCGTTTTGTGGACATGTCCGTGGTGGACCGTGTGCGTCAGCAGCTGGAATACCAGAGCGATTCCGGTCTGGTGGATCCGTCCACTGCCGCCGCCATGGGGCGCCAGATCGGTGCCGAATTCATGATGTACGGTAACTTCTCGTCCATCGTCAAACGGGATGGCAGCACCAAGGATGTGTACTACAAGTTCACCCTCAAGCTGCTCAATATCCAGACCGGTATCATCGAGTGGACCAACGAAAAGGAAATCCGCAAGACTCGCAGCAAGAGCCTGTTCGGATTGTAAGGCGCGGGAATCAAAAGGATCGTCATCCCGGGGCAAGCCCGGGATGACATTGGTATAACCAGATTTTTGTTGTCGGGTTAACAACCAGACATGGAGGCCGGTATGACCAAGCACCTGTTCGCTCCGTTGTGTTTCATCCTGTTGTTGTGTGCGTCGCTGGCCCAGGCGGCCACGGAAACGGTTTCCGTCTCGGCCCGCGGTTACGGGGATGACCCGGAGCAAGCCATGACCAATGCGCTGGTCGCTGCTGTGCGTCAGGCCGGTGGGGTCAGTGTGGCCGTGGACCCGAACTTCCGCACCAACGTGCTGCAATGGGTGGTTCGCCAACAGGGGGATGTGAGCACCTGGATCGGCACCGAGACCTCGGTACCGGAGCCGCAGTTACCGACTCTGGGTAACCTGAAAAGCTATCAGGTGCAGTCGGTGAAACAGGTGGAAGACGGTCTCTGGCAGGCCAGCGTCCAGGCGGAGGTGTTGCGACCCAAGACGCTGGGGGCGGATCGCGCCCATCTCCCCGGTATTGCCATCACCACCTTCGACAGCCGCCAACCTCGTTACGACCTGGGTGACGTGCAGGTGCCGGCCAGCCAGGTGCAGCGTCAGTTGCGCGATGATCTGGTCACCGCCTTTACCCAGTCCGGCCGCTTCCGGGTGCTGGACCGGGCCAACCTGGATGCCATTGATCAGGAGCAGTCAGTCGTCGCCAGCGGTAGTGTGGCGCCGGAAGAACTGGCCCGGCTGGGTCAGCGCAAGGGCGCCGATCTGCTGCTGGTGGGCACCATCGAAGATTTCAGCATCGGCGACAGCCAGCGGGAATTCTACGGCGCCAAATTTTCCGGCTATGAGCCGCGGATCCGGGTGCGCTATCGGTTGATCGACACCACCACCAGTGAAATTCTCTGGGCGGACCTGTTCGACTGGAACCGTTCCGAAGCGTCCATCCGCGAAGTGGCCCGCCAGCTCAAGATCGACGACCGCAACCACCCGGAACGGCTGGCCGATGCCCTCTACCCGGAAATTGCCCGGGCCATGGCCGGTGCCGCCACGGATGTGCTCTACCCGGTGCAGATTATCATGGTGCAGGGTGACACGGTGTTCCTGAGCCAGGGGCAAGGCCGCCTGGAACAGGACGCTCGCCTGCAGGTGTATCGTCCCGCCGGGGAAATGAAAGACCCGGACACGGGCCTGACCATCAAGCTGGAGGGTAACGCCCTGGCCACCCTGACCGTCACCGATGTGCGTCCGGATTACGGTGTTGCTCGCCTGGATGGTCCGGCCAGCAGCCCCCTGCAAGCCGGTGACCGGGTGCGCGGCCCCCGTACTATGCACCATGCTACCGCCCAGCCCGCCGGCCAGCAGCCGAGCCCGGGCTCCTCGGAAGCGCCGATCCAGTGGTAATGACATGACAATGCGTAAAACCGTATCCGGTTACTGTGGTGCGATTGCCGGGCTGCTTGTTACGGCGTTGGGAGGTTGTGCCTCCTCGACACAAAATACGCAAGGAAAAATGCTGGATGCCTCTGCACCATATTGTCAGGAGCTTCGCCGGGATAAGCCGGAACTCTATATGGATGTGTGCGAGACCATGGATGGTTGGCGAGCACGGGATCCCCGTGGTTTTGCACGGCGAGGCGAGAAAGACGACTCGGAAGGTTTCGTGGGGTTTATGTTCGGTCTCGCTGCCGAAAAAACGATTGAAGCTGTTGTAAGAGAGTTTGACTAGAACGATAGTCGTCAGGCCCCTCCGCGACGGTCGGGCCGCTTTCATCGTGCAGGAGCTGTGAATGCCTCGCCCCGATATCCTGCTGGTCTACGACAAGGAATGCCCTGCCTGCCATGCCTACTGTCAGGTGGTGCGGATTCGCGAGAGCGTGGGGACACTACGCATCGTGGATGCCCGTGAGGATTCCTCGGTCATGCAGGAGATCACTGCCGCCGGGCTGGATATTGATCAGGGTATGGTGCTGAAGATGGGCGACCAGCTTTATTACGGCGCCGACGCCATCCATGCCCTGGCGCTGATCGGCAGTCGCTCGGGGATATTCAACCGCTTCAACTACTGGATGTTCCGTTCCCGGCGCGTCTCGAAAGTGCTCTATCCGCTACTGCGTTTCTTCCGCAATCTGTTGCTGAAACTGCTGGGCAAAACCCGCATCAACAACCTCAACCAGCCCGGTCGTGATCGTTTCTGATTGAGGGCGTACCCAACCGCCGTTGGAGCTATGCTTGCATGGCGAACCGTCGTGGATAGGGTTAATCGCTATCAGGCAAGACACCTACACGGTAGCTAGCCAGCATTTACGACTGTCGCCATTTCCTGCTTGCGCTTTTTGCTGGCCACTCGTGCCTTACGTTTCTTCCACCAGATCACCACGCCGGTGATCGACAGCATGGCCACGGCGATGCCCATGATGGAGACAATGATGCGGCCCGGCAGGCCGGCGATGCGGCCGGAGTGCAGCGGGAATTGCAGTTGGTTGAAGACGTCGGCAGCGGTGCCTTGCCAGGGGACTTCGTCACCGATCAGCTCGCCGTTGTTGCCATCGTAATAGAGGCTCTTCACTTTCATGCCGCCGCTGTCATGGTCCTCGCCGGGGTAGTAGAAACGCACCCCGAAGACAGCAAAGTTATCGCTGTAGAAGGTGTCGCCGATGGGCTCGTCCCAACCCCGGGTAGCCGCTTCGCTGCGCGCCTTATCGAACAGGGCCGGCCACCTCACCTGGGGTTCCACTGGCTCATGCAGGGCCGTGGGAGTGCGTGTTTCGAAGGGACCCGGGGTGGTTTCGGACACCATGGACATGACCGGGTAGAAGATTTCCCGATACAGGTTCAGGGAGAAAGACGTAAAGGCCAGCATCAACAGCAGACCGAACACCCACAGACCCACGGCCCGGTGCAGGTCGAAATTCAGTTTGTAGGCACCGGCGCCACGGCGAATCATCCACGCCGGTTTCCAGCGCTGCAGCCAGCTCTTGCCGGTGGGCTTCTGGGTGCGGCGTTTGCGCGGCAGGGTCAGGGCCATGGCGATGAAGGTGTCAAACAGCCACACCATGGCAGCGGCACCCATCAGCCAGATGCCCCAGCGGTCGATGCCCTTCCACTCCGGCAGATGCAGGGTGAAGTGCAGCTTGTAGAGGAAGGACATCAGGTGTTCCGGGTGCAACGAGATCTTGCCCCACAGGCGTTTGCCGACAATCTCGCCGGTGACCGGGTCCACGAAGGCGTGATCGTAGTCCAGCTCGTAGCGGCGACCCGTTTCCGGGTTGACCTTGGCATCCACCCAGATTTCTGCGTTATGACCGGGTTCCGCTTCCAGGTTGAAGAAACTGGCCCGCACCCGGGGGTCGGCAGCCTCGACCTTCTCTACCAGGGTCAGCATGGGTAGAGGCTTGCCCTGGCTCTGGCTTTCAAACAGGTGCGGATTGAGCCACTCATCCAGCTCGTGGTCCCAGGAAATGAGCGCCCCGGTGAGGCCGGCAATAATCAGGAAGCCGGCGATAAAGAGGCCGAACCAGCGATGAAGAAGCACCAGAATTGCGCGCATGAGAGGCACCTGCCACGGATCAGACTGAGCGCGGCAGTCTAACAGGAACAAAAACAATTCTCATTACGAAATTGAATCAGATTCCCGCTTTCTGACTTCGCCACAGGGGATAGGGAATACCCGCGATGCGGTTGATCAGGAAGGCCTGGCCGACCAGTAGCGCGACGGCGCTGATCAGCACCGGCAGTTGCTGTAGCTCATGCATCAGCCCCAGGGAAACGATCAGTGCGGTGGCGCCGGCGGGTGGATGGGCCACCCGGAACAGGATCATCAGGGCGCTGGTGAATCCCAGCGACAGACCGGCGGCCACCACCCGTGGCCATTCCACGCCGGTGATAAAGGCGGCCGGCGCATCGTGCAGACCGCATACCCAAAGGGCTCCCCAGCCGCACAGGGCGCCGATCACATGGCCACTGAGCACATTGCGTGGCGAGGCGGCTTCCGCCAGGGGCAGGTGAAACAGTAGAAAGGCCGTGGCGCCCAGGGAGGGAAAGATGAAGGCCTGCTGGGTGATCAGGGCGACGATAGCGATCAGGGCGATGCTCAGGCCGCCATTCACCAGATTGAACAGCGCCAGTACCAGGCGGGGGTTGAACCGCTGGCTCATCACATCCAGATGCAGTTGCCGTAACAGGCCGCCGACCAGCTGCTGGCGCAGGCGGTCATTCCGCTCACTCATGTCGTGCACTATTCCGGGGCAAGGCAAGAGCGCGCATGGTAAGGCCTGGCTCGCCTGTGGGCAATTCTGGTGCATGTTGCCTGCGGGTTAGCCCAAGCGGGATCCGTGCAACAGCAGTAGCACCACACCCGCGCCGATGGCCAGGACGCCCAGGGCACGGGCCAGATGCTGGCCGCCAGGCAACAGTTTTTCCAGCAGCACGAGAATGGCCACGGCCGCAATAACGGCCAGGTCCATGATGCCGCCGATGAAGAGGAGCGCCATCAGCATCCAGCAACAGCCGGTACAGAAGGCGCCATGACGCAGGCCCATGCGGAAAGCCCCGCCCGGACCGGGTTGCCAGTAGCGGGTAATGAACAGCATCGGCCCCCGGCACCATTGCAGGCAGGTCTCTTTCCAGGGGCTCCATTGATACAGACCGATCACGATCAGGGTGATCGCACTGAATACCACACTGTTACTGGCCATCATGGGGGTCAGCAGTGCCAGGCGTTCCAGTTGCCACTGCAACAGGGCGGCCAGCAGGCTGAACAGGGACCACACCCACAGGTAGCCGAGCACAAACAGGGCGGTGCCTGCCGTGGCCTGTGGCAGCCGGTTGTGCCGGGCCACCTGCTGATAAAGCAGGATCATCGGCAGGGCACTGGGGATCATCATGCCCACCATCATGATCGCCCACATCAGAAACATGAGCAGAAAATCCTGGGCGGACCAGGGCTGGAATGTCATCGCCAGGGTCATGCCGTCCATGTCCCCGGCCAGTATGACCAGGTACCACCAGCTAAGGGCCACAAGGGCAAACAGTGCCGTCACGGTGACCGGCTGCCGGCGGACGGGCTGGCCGAGCCGACGCCATGGAATCTCCGGCATGCTGGTACCTGCCTCAGTGATGGATGCCCTCGGGGCCGATGTCCAGCCTGGCCATGTGAGCATGGGAGCCGCTCAGGGAAAGCGGGAGCGCACCATCGCCCCGGGTGGTGCCACTGGCCACTTCCGCCACGGCAAACTCGAAGCCGTTGGGCAGGTCGATGCGGGCACGCAAAGGTTCACCGTTCATGGGGTTGATGATGGGTTCACCGCTGGCCTCGATCTGGTCGGCAACCTTTACCTGGGCCGTGCGGCCGTCTACATCCACCTCAATAGACAGTGCACAGAAAACCGGGTCATGCATCGTGGTCAGGGTGCTGGCAAAGACATTGAAAAAGGTGGCACCGGGCTGGGAGGTTTCTCCGGAGAGAATAGCCAGCAGCGCTTCACGCTGCTCGTCACTGGCCCTTTCGTCAATAAAGGCCTGGGCAGCGCCGTTGCCTTCATGAATGGGCCCCGGCCATTTCAGCACCATGGCAAAGTCCAGCCCGTCCAGACGCACCTCACCGAAGTATCCTTTTTCGATGTGAGTGGCACCGAGCGCTTCGCAATTACCGTGGGTGGGCAGAGAGTTGAATTGGCAGGGGCAGCCGAAATCGCAGTTGCAGTTGATGAATTCCAGTCCTTGGAGACGCCAGTCGGGAGTGTTCATGGAGCGGCCCTCCTGTAGGGGGAGTACCTTTTCAGCATAGCAAAACGCGGTTGGGCGGGTTCGGTAATCGGGGAGGAAACTGCCGGACGGTTAGATTAAATTGACGCAATAATCGTGTGTTATTTCCGATATGTTATGAGCAGTGGCGGCTGTCTGGACGGGTATCCGCCTCCCTGTCGGCACGCAAGACAACAAGGAGTCATCGTGGAAGGCTTTTTCTCTCAGGCGCTGGTACTGCTGGCGGCTACCCTCTTGTTATTGCCCCTGTTCCAGCGGTTGGGACTGGGCAGCATTCTGGGCTATCTGGCGGCGGGGATTGCCGTGGGGCCACTGGGTCTGGCGCTGGTGAGCGGTGGCACCGATGTGCTGCACTTTGCCGAGCTGGGGGTGGTGCTGATGCTGTTTCTGGTGGGGCTGGAACTGGCACCGCAACAGTTGTGGGCGCAGCGGCGGCGGTTGGTGGGGCTGGGCGCGAGTCAGGTGTTGCTCAGTGCCGTGCTGCTTGCAGGGGCCTTCCTGATGCTCGGGTTTGACACTAACGTAAGCCTGGCCATCGGTTTTACCCTGGCGCTGTCCTCCACGGCCTTTGTGGTGCAGATGCTGGTGGAAAACAATCAGCTGGGTACGCCACAGGGGCGTTCCGCGTTTTCGATCCTGCTGTTTCAGGATCTGGCGGTGATCCCCATTCTGCTGCTGTTACCCCTGCTGGCCGGCACCCAGGCCGGTGAGGATAGCCCGCAGTTGCTGGCCGGTCTGGTGGCACTGGTCGCCATGGTGCTGGCCGGCAAGTACGCCCTCAATCCCTGGCTGGGCTGGCTGGCCAAACTACGCAACCGGGAGTTGATGATTGCCAGTGCCCTGATGCTGGTGCTGGGCGCCGCCGCCCTGATGGAACACCTGGGCCTGTCCATGGGTCTGGGGGCCTTCGTGGCCGGGGTGCTGCTGGCCAACTCGCCCTACCGGGAGCAGCTGGAAACCGACATCCAGCCCTTCAAGAGTCTGTTGCTGGGGCTGTTCTTCCTGGCTATCGGCATGACCATGGATCTGCGCCTGCTGGTTGACAGCCCCGGGGACATCGCCCTTTATCTGCTGGTACTGCTGGGTCTGAAAGCCCTGGTGCTGGCGGTAATCAGCCGGGTTCGCGGGGTGGAATGGCGCAATACGGCGCTGTTCGGCATTCTCCTGTGCCAGGGGGGCGAGTTCGCCTTTGTGCTTTTTACCCAGGCCCAGGCGTTGAATCTGCTCGACAGCACCCTGGTCGGTCAGCTCAATCTGGTGGTGGCTCTGTCCATGGCCGCCACGCCATTACTGTTGAAGCTGGTGACCCTGCTCTGGCCGGAACGCCGCAAGAGCACCAGCCGTCCGGACCTGGAGGCGGAAGACATGCCCGACCACCACCCGCGGGTGGTGATCGCCGGCCTGGGGCGTTTCGGGCAGATCACTGCGCGGATTCTGGTGGCCCGCAAGATCCCCTTTACCGCCCTGGATTCCGATCCGGACGAGATCGACATGCTGCGCCGGTATGGCAACGAGGTGTACTTCGGCGACGTGACCCGACTGGATCTGTTACGCAATGCCGGGCTGGATCATGCCCGGGTGTTGGTGCTGGCGGTGGATGACGTGGATGACTCGCTCAAGGCCGCGGAGCTGGTGCGCCACCACTTCCCCGATGTGACCATCGTGGCCCGGGCCCGGGACCGCTTCCATGCCTACAAGCTTCATGCCCTGGGGGTGGACCAGGTGATTCGCGAAACCTTTGAGTCCGCTCTGCTCAGCACCCGTGTGACGCTGATGCAGCTGGGCGTGCCCGAGTCCACCGCCATCGATCTGGTGCGCAGCTTCCGGGAACTGGACGAGGCCCTGCTGCGCGAGCAGGTGGAGCACCAGCACGATGGCGACAAACTGGTGGAGGCCAATCAGCGCGGCCGGGCGGAATTGCAGTCCTTGCTCTCCCAGGATGATGGCATCAGCCAATAGTGCTATTGAGAACCATTATCAAAATCATTATTATCCCGGTCGGTTTCGGTTCGGATCACTGTTGGGGGCAGAGGACTCTCTGTCAGCCGAAGCCGGATTAATTTGAACTGACTGGGGCTTTCCATGGGAAATCGAATTCTTTTCGGGGCAGTGAATGCCTCGCTGTTATTGCTGTCACCTGGGCTATTTGCGGATGAAACCACAACCTCTGCCCATGAGCTGGAAAAAATCTCTGTACAGGATTCTGTCCGTGGGACGGTGTCTGATGATTCAGAGAGCTATAACCCGAAAACGCCGGTTACCAGTGCGACCGGCCTGCCGATGTCTCTCAAGGAAACCCCCCAGTCCGTTACGGTTGTCACCCGGACCAAGATGGATGATTTCGGCCAGTACACGGTGAATGATGTGCTGGAAAACACCACCGGCGTCACCGTGCAACGGGCTGAAACCGATCGGACCTATTACACATCCCGTGGTTTTGATATCACCAATTTTCAATACGATGGCCTGGGGCTGCCCCTTTCTTACGGTATTGCCCGTGGTCAGCAAGACACTGCCATTTTTGAGCGCGTCGAGATTATCCGAGGTGCCAATGGGTTGATGACCGGGGTTGGCAATCCGTCCGCCACCGTCAACTTCGTACGTAAACGTGCCACAGCGGATAACCGTGGTTCGGTATCGCTGACCGGCGGTTCCTGGAATACCTATCGTGGTGATGTGGATCTGTCAGGCTCCCTGACTTCTGATCAGAAGGTAAGGGGCCGGTTGGTAACGGCTTACCGCGATGGTGAGTCCTATCTGGACCGTTACGAAAAAGAACGTGGCGTTTTTTACGGTACGGTTGAAGCTGATCTGACTGATAACACCCTGCTGACACTGGGCTATTCCTACCAGAATGACAACGCCGGTAGCCCGCTTTGGGGTAGTTTGCCGCTGTACTATCAGGATGGCGGTGCCACTGACTACGACGTGTCTACGAGCACCTCTGCCGACTGGTCCTACTGGAATCACAATCGTCGCAATGCGTTTGTGGAGCTGAAGCAGCAGTTTGACAATGGCTGGGAGGCCAAAGGTGTTTACACCTACCGCAAGCTTGAAGGAACCGCGAAACTCTTCTACGTCTATGGCGTGCCGGATCGTAATGACAACGGTCTGTTTGCCTATCCCAGCCTTTACGATAATCAGGAACGCCAGGAAATCTATGATCTGATGGCCCGGGGTCCCTTCGAGGTGGGAGGTCGTACCCATGAACTGGTGGTTGGCCTGAACCAGGCAAAAGGGGAAATTGAAGAGCTGTCAGACTACGGCTTTGGCATTGGCACGCCTCTGACACCGGACGAGGCATTCGGTGGCAGTTTTGCCGAGCGGCCTTTCGGTGCGGCGTATGATGGCAGCGAGTGGGAAGATCGTTATCGCAGTGCCTACCTGGCAACACGTCTGAGTCTTGCCGAGCCTCTGACCCTGGTTGCGGGTACTCGCTACCTGGATGTGGAAAGTGAAGGCGTTGGTTACAGTGGCACCTCCCGGAAAAGCAGCGCCAGCGAAAACACCCCGTATGTGGGCCTGATTTTCGACATCACTGACCAGCATTCTCTGTATGCCAGTTATACCAATATCTTTACCCCGCAAACCGAGCTGGGTGCTGATGGTGGTCGCCTGGACCCCATTGAAGGCAATAACACGGAAATGGGCGTCAAGAGCGACTGGTTTAGCGGTCGCCTGAATACTTCCCTGGTGGCATTCCAGACAGAGCAAAGCAATTTGGCAGAAGTGGCAAACCCGGGTGCCGCGCCGTCCCAGCAGTTCCACAAGGGCGTGGACGTGGACAGCTATGGCTACGAAGCCGAAGTGAGTGGTGAGCTGTCACGAGGCTGGATGCTGACAGCAGGTTACACCTGGCTGGAAGTGGAAGATGAAGACGGCGACGAGATCAAGAAGGAAATTCCTCGCGAGCTGATTCGTCTGGCAACAACATACCGCCCCGCGGCTCTGGAAAAACTGAAGCTGGGCATGAGCCTGAACTGGCAGGATAGCATTTCCCGCGAACGCACTTTTGATCCTGGCAACAAGACCCGCCAGGGAAGCTATACCCTGGTAAACCTGATTGCCGGCTATGATTTCACTGATCAGCTTTCTGCAACGTTGCGGGTAAACAACGTGACCGATGAAAAATACCTGACCACCCTGCGTTGGGATCAGGGTTACTACGGTGCGCCCCGCAATGCCAATGTCAGCGTGAACTACAAGTTCTAGGTATGACTCGCTGAAATGGGCAACCATTTAACGCCGGCATCTGTGCAAGCAAGGGTGCCGGCGTTTTTTTATCTTTGAGAAATACCAGGAGCCATACATTCTGGCGATGCGAAGAAGATTCGCCATCCACGCATGGCTCCTGCAGAGCGCTTACAACTTCAGCTTGTTCAGGCCACGGCTGATGGCCTGACCCAGTCCGGCCTTCACGACCGGCCCGATCAGCGGCAGCTTGCCTTCGAATTCGATGACATAGTGCAGCTGGCTGCCGCCGTTGCCGCTCTCGGAAAAGCGCATGGTGCCCTTGTGGTTTTTCAGCGGGCTACCCTTGCTGATCTTGTACTCGATCAACGTGTTGGGTTCGACGCGGGTGACCGTTTCTTCGAAGGGCGGTGCCACCAGGATGCGCATACGGCGGGTGGAGCCGACGCCGTTGGGGCTGTCGATGCCCTCTTTCACTCGCTTGATCTTGGCGGGGGCAAAAATCACTTCCAGGTTTTCGTGGTCGCTGAGAAAGTCGAACAGCTTGTCCACGGAGAACGGAAAGGTCTTGGTAATCTCGATACGCTGCATGTAAAGCACTCCGCTAGGGCCCGGCAAGGAGCCGGGCGAGTTTCACACCGGCATGGCCGGTAAACAGGTTGTCGATTCTGACCGCTGGTCCATAACCTGCAAGGTTAAATCAGGCCATAGGGGGCGCCCCCTGCATCGTTTCCCACAGTAGAAAAACGTTTCCAGAGGCTCCTTAATCCCAGCCCTCGGCTAACCACCGGGTTAGCGCTGCGGCCGGTATTTCCCTGCAACCGCTGGCAAACTGCCCTGCCCACAACGGCGAACAGTCCCCGCTACCCTGCGCTTCCGCCGCCGCCCGTAACGGCCCGATGGCGTTGCCCGCCAGCGGAAAGGCCGGTGCCGTATCGGGCAGAAAACCGAGTGTTTCCATCAGCCGGTTCACCATGCCTCGGGCCGGGCGACCGGAAAAGACCGTGGTCAGGGCCGTGTGGCGAGCACGTTCACTCTGCAGCCACTGCCGATGCACCGCTTTGGTGGTGGTTTCCGGGCACAGCAGGTAGGCGGTGCCCACCTGCACGGCGGCGGCCCCCAGGCTGCGTGCTGCCTGCACGCCCTGCGGGGTGGCAATACCGCCTGCAGCGATCACCGGCAGGGAAATGGCGTCGCAAATCTGTGGCACCAAGCTGAAGGTACCCTGCTGCAGGCTGAGATCGTCACTCAGGAAATGACCGCGATGGCCGCCGGCCTCCAACCCCTGGGCAATCACCCCGTCGGCACCGTTCTCTGCCAGCCAGAGGGCCTCCTCCACCGTGGTGGCGCTGGACAGCACCCGGGCCCCTGTGGCTTTTACCCGCGCCAGTAAGGCCGGGGCCGGCAAGCCGTAATGGAAGCTCACCACCGCCGGGCGAAACCGTTCCAGTACCGCCGCGCTGTCTTCATCGAAGGGTTGCCGGGAGGGGCCGCTGGCAATGGCCGAGGTATCCGCTGCGAATTCTTCGAAGAAAGGCTGCAGGGCGTCCACCCAGCGCTGTTCGCCTGCCGAGTCCGGCGTCGGCGTGGTGTGACAGAAGAAATTCACGTTCCAGGGCCGGGTGGTGGCGGCGGACAACCGGGTCAGTTGCTCTTCCAGCCCTTCGGCATTGAGCATCCCGGCGGGGACGGAACCCAGCGCCCCGGCTTCGCAGACGGCCGCCGCCAGGCGCCAGTCCTGCACACCTGCCATGGGGGCCTGGATCAGGGGAAGAGGGGTACCAAACAGGGCAGACATGGCGCCTCCGGTCACAGTCACGGGAACCGCAACGCTACCCGGAAACCGGCGGCTCGGCCAGTGTGGGTGCTAGGGAACCTCTGAATCACTCCCTGCCTGCTCGCGGCGCGTCAATATTCAGCGTGGCCTGAAGCGTGAAGGGCGTTATTCAGAGGTTCCCGAGTCGTTCAATGTCTGACGTTCCCTTTCATAGTCCTCATAGGGCTTGCTGGCCCGCTCCATACAGGCATCGTATTCCGACAATGGCACCTTGTCGCACTGGAGGCGGTTGTTGTGCTGGAGATTGTCGTAGACCGCCTTCTCACTGCAGGCAGCCAGCAGTGCGACGACGCTCAACAGCAGGAGGGTTTTCATGGTGTCAGTTCCCTTGTGGCTGACTCCGTGCCGGTTTTCTTCAGCGTGGGCTGCCCGCTCACTGCCGCACCGCCAATACCCCGGGGATCGCTGGCGGCGGTGACCTCATTGCTGTCCTTGCGCCACAGGATTGCCTGCATGTTGCCGTAGTTGCGGCCGGTGGAGACCACATGGTGGCCGCGCAGCATCAGTTCCTTGGCAGCCTCGCTGCCGACAAACTCCGGCTCCGCCTGCACTTCATCGGGCAGGTACTGGTGATGGAAGCGGACCCGGTTGACCCAGGCCTCCACGGGCTGGTCGTTGGCCGCTTCCAGCACGCCGAGCATGACCATGGTGATGATGCGGCTGCCACCGGGAGTGCCGAGGATGGCCACCCGGTCGTCGAACTCCACAAAGGTGGGGGTCATGGAGGACAGGGGGCGTTTGCCGGGAGCGATGGCATTGGCCTCGCTGCCCACCAGGCCATAAGCGTTGGGGCTGCCCGGCTTGGCGGAGAAATCATCCATTTCGTTGTTGAGCAGGACGCCGGTGCCCGGGGCCACGAAGCCGCTGCCAAAGGGCAGATTGATGCTCAGGGTGGCCGCGACCCGGTTGCCGGCCTTGTCCAGCACCGACAGGTGGGTGGTGTGGAAGCCCTCCTCCACGGTGAGCGGCTCGCCCAGGGTGTGGCTGGGGGTGGCTTCGTCCGGGTTGATGGTGCTGGCGCGCTGCTTGGCGTATTCGCTGCTCAACAGTTTATCCACAGGGATATCCACAAAGTCCGGATCACCCAGATAGCGGGCCCGGTCCTGGTAGGCCCGGCGCATGGCTTCCACGATCAGATGGGTGTCCGGTTCGCCCTCGAACTGGCTGAGAATATTGAGGGCCTGTCCCATCACGATGCCGCCGGCGGAGGGCGGCGGTGCGGAGATGATGCGGGCATTCTTGAAGGCGGTCACGGTGGGTGAGCGCTCAATCACTTGGTAGTTGGCCAGGTCGTCCAGGGTCCAGATACCGCCTGCCTGCTCGACCCCTTCTACCAGTTGCCGGGCCACCTCGCCCTGGTAGAAACCGGCCTTGCCTTTCTCAGCCAGCAGGGTCAGTACCCGCGCCAGATCCGGCTGGCGGATCACATGCCCCACCGGGGGCACCTGGCCGTTATGGAGGAAAATCCCGGCGGCTTCCGGGAAGCGGTTGAGCACGTCCTGCCGATAACCGGCCAGCTTGCGGTAATGCGCTTCCACCTCGAAGCCCTCTTTAGCCAGCCGGATGGCCGGGGCCAGAGTGGTGCTCAGTGGCAGGGTCCCGTAATTTTCGGCCAGGTGGACAAAGGCGGCCGCCTGACCGGGGATGCCGGCGGCGCTGGGGCCGTTGACGGCCCAGTCCCGCACGACCTGGCCGTCGCGATCCTGATACATGGTGGCGATGGCCGCATCCGGGGCGGTCTCGCGGGCATCCACAAAGGTTTGCAGGCCATCGCTTTCCCGGTGCAGCAGCCAGAAACCGCCACCGCCCATACCGGCGGAGTAGGGTTCTACCACCGCCAGTGCCGCGGCCACAGCGATGGCCGCGTCGTAGGCATTACCGCCTTTCTCAAGGATCGCCATGCCGGCATCGGTAGCCAGTGGGTGAGCACTCGCTACCGCGCTTTTGCCCGGCCCTGCAGCCTGGGCGGTGACAGTGATTAGCAGGAGCAAGGGAAGCAGAATGCGCATGGTTCCTCCATGGATGCCGGTGGGTTATTCCCGTGGGAACGGTCGTCCGACCGCGATCTTTTCCCGATCGGAATTCGCGGTCGAACGACCGCTCCCACAGGGGAAGGCGTCCGGCGTTGTCGTTATGTGGGTCAGTTGAAAGTTAAAAGTTCAAACGCGGCCCGGGCTAACGTACCTGACAATGCCTTGCCCGCGATTAATGGTAATGGCGCGGGCAAGGCTGTTCAGGATCAAAATCCCATTCTCGCGCTTTGCAACTTTAAACTTTCAACTTGTAACTGCTATTTCTTCCTTTCCTGACGTTTCTGCTCCAGCGCTTCCGCCACCAGTGGCGGCACAAAGTTGTTCACATCCCCGTCCAGCAAGGCGATTTCCCGAATCAGGGAGCTGGAGATAAAGGACAAGTGCTCTGCCGGGGTCAGGAAAACGGTTTCCAGTTCCGGAGCCAGTTGCCGGTTCATGTTGGCCAGCTGGAATTCGTATTCGAAGTCGCTGACGGCGCGCAGGCCCCGCAACAGGATGTTGCCTTCCTGCTCCTTGCAGAAATGCGCCAGCAGCTTGGAGAACCCGGTGACCTTCACATTGGGCAGGTGAGCCAGCACCCGGGTGGTCAGGTCCACCCGCTCGTCCAGAGTGAACAGGGGGCCCTTCTTCTCACTGGCGGCGATGCCGACGATCACTTCATCGAACATCTTGGCGGCCCGTTCCACCAGATCCAGGTGGCCATTGGTAATCGGGTCGAAGGTGCCGGGCTAGATCACGCGGTTGGTCATGCTTGGCTCGCTCTGTCGCTGAATACCGTGCCCGGCCTGGCGCCGGGCACCCACAATGCCCGCAAGCATACCCCAAGCGCCTGCAAAGATGCAGGGTCAGGGGGACCCACTGGCCTGGTACCAGCGGGTACTGGTGGCGATCACCGTGGCCATGTCCGGCCGAGTCAGCCCCTGCTGGTCCAGAAAGGCGTCGGTGCTGGCGGTGTCGAACCGGGTGGGCTGGATAAAGTGCAGGGCTTCCGGCCAGGTGTTCATCAGCCGGGGCAGGCCCGGCAGGCGCAGCAGGGCCGCCAGCAGCGGGATGGGGAGATGTCGCCGCGGGGCCCGCCGTCCCAGCACGTCAGCGGCGATGGCCAGCAGCCCCTGCAGATTGGGGGTGCTCGGGTCCAGCGCCAGCAACCGGGCCGGGGGCGACGGGATGACGGCGGCGGTGGCAATCAGGCTGGCAAGGTGGTCCACGGCGACAAGGGGCAACCAGTGTGCCGGGCTGCCGGGCACCATGGCCATGCGTCCCCGGGCCAGGTTATCGAGCAGAGCGAACAGCGGCTGGCTGGTATCCAGCGCCCCGCTGCGACTGTGGCCGGCCACGGTGGCGGGCTGGATTTCTACCCAATCAAGACCGGTTTCCTCTGCCAGGGCGCGGACCCGGATTGCCGCTTCCAGCTTGCTGGCTTCGTAGCCGCCGGCTCGCCGGTAGACCGCCTGCCAGTCCACGGTCTCGGGGGTATCGTCATGGATACCCAGCCGTGCCAGGTGAGCATGATTCGCCAACATGAAGCCACTGATAAATACCAGTCGGCAGTCATGTCGGCGGGCCAGTTCGGCCACCGCCAGGCTGCCGTCCACATTGGTCTGCCGGGCGCTGGCCCGGTCCAGTTGCCAGGCGAAACGAGCGGCCAGATGAATGATGGCCCGGGGGCGCGGCAGGTCCTCGGGCAGCCCCAGGCCGGGCTGATCCAGGTCACCGCGAACGGCATGCAGGCGTTGGCCTTGTCCGCCCAGGGCATCCACCTGTTGGCGCAGGGCGGGGAGCTGGGTGTCCGGTTGGCGCAGGACCGCCAGCACATCATGGTGGTGGGTGAGTGTGGCGCATACATGGCGACCGATAAAGCCGGTGGCGCCGGTGATCAGCAGGGTCATGACAAGCCTCCTTGAATGTGGGTTGTCAGTCACCCTAAAGGGTAGAGTATGCTCTAAGGTCAACACCCCGGGAGGCTCCATGCAGATCGCGGAACTGGAACATCGCACAGGCGTCAATCGCCATACCCTGCGCTATTACGAAAAGGCCGGTCTGCTGCAGGAGGTGGTGCGGCGCGGCAATAACTATCGCGACTACCCGGAGAAGGCGGTGGAGCGGGTGGCCATGGTGCGCCAGCTCAAGGCTCTGGGCTTTTCCCTGCGGGAAATCCGTGAGGTGCTGGATGCCCTGCGCAGCGACAGCATTGATTGCGAACAGGGGGCGGCCTTGATGGCGGAGAAAAAGGCGGCGGTGGATGACAAGATCCGTGAATTGAAACAGGTCAGCCAGATGCTGGGGGCGGAACAGCAACGGCTGGAAGCCAGTGCCGCGGCCTTGCGGGAGGCAGGGCGTTGCAAGGAGTGATGCTTACCACCGAGGGACAGCGTTCACTGAAGAAAAACAGGCGGAAGATGCCGATGCTGCCGCGTGAGCCGTAAACCCTATCGTGAGAATGTTTTCTTTTTGCTATCCGTTTTTGGCAAAAGACCGTTTTGGTCAATGTATGGTGTTTTTGGTGAACACCCTTGCCTGACAATAGCGCACAAGTGCTGGAGATTTTGCCCGGCTCTGCTTAGCGTGACGATTCCATTGGTTACGTGACGGCAGGAACGACATCATGGGCGTTTCACAAGCAGATCAGCGTGGTGTGAACGACATCCGTTTTGCGGCGGCACAGCGGGCCGGCCGGGTATCCCCTGAGGATGCGCTGGCCCTTTATGATGCGCTGGAGCCCATTGATACAGACTTCATGATTGGCGCCTGGAAAGGCGAAGGCTTCGAAACCGGTCATCCCCTGGATGGCGTGCTGGAGCGTTGCCATTGGCACGGCAAGCGTTTTGACAGTGCGGAGCATGTCCACCCACTGGTGTTTCGCAAGGCGTCCGGCAAGCTCACAACGGTAAAGCCGTTGCTGGTGATGCCCGGGTTGGGCCTGCTGGACCGGTTGCCGTTTCTGAAGTCAGAGTGGGTGGGAAAACTGTTCCAGTTTACCCTGCCGCTGCTGTCCGGCCGTCAGTCTGCCGCCCGTCTGCGCATGATCCACTATCGGGGAAAAACCTCGGCCACCATGTCCTACGACAACCTGCCCATCAATGATGTGTTTCGCAAAGTGGATGACAACACTGTGCTGGGCATCATGGATCTGAAAGGCATGAAGCAACCGTTTTTCTTTGTCTTGCGTCGCGATAAGGGTTGAGCCCTGCTGCGCGCCTGAGGGAGCAGGAGCAATTGGCGGAATAACGGGATAACAGGGCGAATCGTCAAGGTAAGGACTCAGTAACCACGATCCTCCGTGTCGCCACTGAGCCGTTCACGACGCGCCTGCTCTTCTTCAAAGGCCGCCTTGATTTCAGCCAGTACGTTGTCCACGTCGGCGATATGGTCGTCCTCCTCAACCTGCCCGGTGAGCTCGCTGTCCGGGGTCAGTTCGCCGCTTTCGTACAGGGCCCAGATTTCCCGGCCGTAATGGCTGCCGCGCAGTGAGGGTGCGTACTGGCTGTAATAGCGGGTCATGTTGTCCACGTCCCGGTAGAGCATGGCCTCGGCGTTGTTGTTGGCGGCAGCATCCACGGCCTGGGGCAGGTCGATGATGACCGGGCCGTAGTCATCCACCAGGACATTGAACTCGGACAGGTCGCCGTGGATGATGCCGGCGCACAGCATGCGCACCACGTAGCACATCATCAGGGCGTGGTCTTCTTCTGCCTGCTCGGCGGACATCACCACCTCGCTGAGGCGCGGGGCCACGTCACCGTCATCGTCGGTGACCAGCTCCATCAGCAGTACCCCCTCCAGCATGTCGTAGGGCCTGGGGACGCGCACACCCGCCTCGGCCAGCCGGCGCAGGGCGTCCACCTCGGCGCTCTGCCAGATTTTTTCCTGCTCTTCGCGGCCGAACCTGGAGCCTTTCTCCATGGCCCGGCTGCGGCGGCTGTTTCGGACCTTGCGGCCTTCCCGGTACTGGGCGGCTTTCTTGAAGTTCCGTTTGGCGGCCTCCTTGTAGACTTTCGCGCAGCGTATCTCGTCGCCACAGCGGACCACGAAGATATCCGCCTCCTTGCCACTCATCAGGCGGCTGAGGACCTCGTCGACAAGACCGTCATCTACCAGGGGCTGTAATCGTTGCGGGGTTTTCATGCCGCTCTTATACCTTATTTGGCGTGCGGCTTCTCCTGCTGGCAGGGGTTTTCGTGGGGAGATTGAGGATGGGCACGGTGGCGGCGGGAACGTCCCTGCCCCATTGCGGCCAATGGAGCAGGGACGGTTCGGGCAGGTCAGGCTTTCAGCCTGTCCGCCAGCGCCGTGGCATTGCGGGCGCTCATGCCATAGATGGTGAGCTGCGGGTTGACCCCGAGGCTGGTGGGAAACACGGAGCCGTCGATGACGTACAGGCCGTTCAGGTATTTGTAACTGCCGTCGCTATTGACCACGCATTGGGATTCGTCCTGCCCCATGGCACAGCCCCCCATCACATGGGCACTCCCTACCCCGGTGATTACCGGATCATAGGCCAGGCTATTGATGGCGTCCCGGGCTTCCTGCCAGCTTTTGTAGTAGCCGGCGTGGGCGTGGCTGGGGCGGATCTCTTTGGCCCCTGCCGCGAAGTGCATTTCCGCCATGGTCAGGTGAGTGCGTTTGGCGGCATCGAGCAAATAGTCGTTCATGGGGTAGTCGAGGACTGGCTCGCCGTTGTCGCGCAGCTCCACGGTGCCGCCTGGATTGTCGGCATGGAAGCCGTCGCGGATCAGGGCGATGGACGATGCCAGGTTGGGTAGGCGTTCGATCTCATGACGGGCATCGCCGCCGTAGCCGCCCATCAGGGCACCGGTGAGGCCCGGGTGCATGGGCATCATTTCCAGCTTGTAGCCGGCCGGGCCGTCGACCCCGTGTTTGAACACGAACTCGTCGGAGTACAGGGACTGGGGCGCGCCATAATACGGTGCCACTTCCTGGTCGTAGATGCCGAACGTGAAGGTGGTGGGGTGCAGGAAGGTGCGCTTGCCTACCCTGCCCTGGGGATCCGGGGCTTCGGAGCGCATCAACAGGGCCGGGCTCTGGATACCGCCGCCGGACGCAATCACGGTTTTTGCCTTGACGGTGACGGTGGCGCCAGTGGGCACCTTGTCATTGTTGAGCGGCCGCACTTCCACCCCGGTGACCGTGTCCCCGTCGATAAGCAGGCGGTGGGCCTGGGCGCTGTGGATCAGGGTGGCGCCGTGGTTCATGGCCGAGGGCAGCGTGGTCACCAGCATGGATTGCTTGGCATTGGTGGGGCAGCCCATGCCGCAATAACCGATGTTCCAGCAGCCTTCCACGTTGCGGGGGATCACTGCCCATTCCCAGCCCAGGGCGTCGCAGCCCTTTTTCAGCACATCGTTATTGGCGTTGGGGGGCATGATCCATTTGCTGATGTTGAGGCGGGCCTCCATTTTCTGGAACCAGGGGTCCAGCTCGCTGCGGGACTGGCTTTCCACCCCGAAGGTATCGCGCCAGTACTGCAGGGTTTCACTGGGAGTGCGGAAAGAGCTGGTCCAGTTGACCACGGTGGTGCCGCCCACGGTGCGACCCTGCAGGATGGTCATGCCGGCATCCTTGGTGGCCCGCATGGCGCCTTCCTGGTACAGGTCACGGTAGGCCTGTCCCTCGTTAAGGGTGAAATCGTCGGAGCTCATCAGCTTGCCGGCCTCGATCAGAATCACCTTGAGGCCGCGCTGGGTGAGAATCTCGGCACTGACGGCGCCGCCGGCGCCGGTGCCGATAATGGCCACGTCCGCCTCCAGGGTGCGATCAGCGGAAACGGTGCGCCCGTCGATCACATCCCAGCCATTCTTGATGCCGGTTTTCCACGGGTCGTTGATGCCCTTGATGGGCAGGGAAGACAGATCCTGCATGGCGTTGTCCTTTTATTGGGCTGGTGCAGAAACAGGGGGCGCTGATCAGGCGACGATTTTTTGCGGCGGACCCGGGTAGCCGGTGCTGCGCGCGGCCTCGGGTTTCACATACCAGGCCATGAACATGGGCTGGGTCAGCCCCTTGAAGGCCATGCGCGACAGCCCGCGCTCGCTGGTGGACCAGTGGGCAAGCGTCTGTTGCAGTTCGTCCTCGCTCTGCTCGGCAAAACTGGCCCACGTGCCGGTGATGAACCAGCGGGCGGCGCCCAGTTGCATCAGGTCGAGAATCTGAAAGAGGGTGGCACGGGTGCCGGGCATGGCCCCTTCCAGCAGATCGTCATAGGCCTTCATGCCGTCTTCGGCGGTGGCGCCCACGTCGGTGAGGGCCTTGCCGAGCACGGCGCCGACCAGTGGGGTAAGCAGGTCCACGTCCTGCTGACGGAAATGGCGGTAACCGGCGGCAGGGCCATCGTTGCTGGCGCAGCCGGTGAGAAGGGTGAGGCTGGAGCCGGCGGCGAGAAAAGCACTGCCGGCGGCGCCCAGTTTGAGAAAACTGCGGCGGTTAAGTCCCTGGTCCATAGCGCACTCTTATTTTTCTGAGTTGAAAGTAGCAAGTTGAAAGTGACAACGCGGGTGAGGGGGTTGAGCCTTGTAATGCCCTGCCCGCGCGTAACGGTAATGGCGCGGGTGTCAGTCCCGAAACAAAGGCCTTTCCCGCGCGTGTAAACGTTATACGTTGAACTTGAAACGGATCATTTCAAAAAGTACTTGTCGATGATCTTGTGCATGCCGCGGCCATAGGGCGGCAGGATGAACTTGGTGGCGTTGAACTTGCCCTTCTTATAAATGCCCTTGGCCTGGGAGAAGGTCAGGAAACCTTCCGGGCCGTGGTAGGCACCCATGCCGGAATCACCGATGCCGCCGAACGGGATGTCGTCGACCCCCACATGGGAAATGGTGTCGTTCAGGCAGACGCCGCCGGAATGAGTGTTCTTCAGCACCCGGTCGCAGTTGCCCTGGTTCCAGTCGAAGTAGTACAGCGCCAGTGGACGGGGCCGTTCGTTCACGTACTCGATGGCATCGTCCAGAGTCTTGTAGGGCACCACGATCATCAGCGGGCCAAAGATTTCATCCTGGGCGATCTGCATGTCGTCGGTCACGTTCAGCACCAGGGTATGGGGAATCTTCTGGCTGCCGGCGAAGTCCTCGTTGGCCGGATTGATCTCGATGATCTGCGCCCCTTTCTCGCCGGCATCCTTCAGGTACCCCTGCAGGCGGCTGTACTGGCGCTGATTGACGATGGCGGTGAAGTCCGGGTTGTCACGCATGGTGGGATAGGACTGGGCCACCTGGGCCTTCCAGGCCTCCACGAATTCCTGCACGCGGTCTTCCGGGCAGAGAATGTAGTCCGGGGCCACGCAGGTCTGGCCGGAGTTCAGGCACTTGCCGAAGGCGATACGCTCGCAGGCATCCTTCATCGGGTAATCCTGGCCGATGATGCAGGGGCTCTTGCCACCCAGTTCCAGGGTCACCGGGGTCAGGTTGGCCGCCGCGGCGCGCATGATGTGCTTGCCCACGGACGTGGAACCGGTGAACAGCAGATGGTCGAACGGCAGGCTGGAGAACGCCTGGGCCACATCCACCTCACCATTGACCACCGCCACCTGTTCTTCCGGGAAGGTATCGGTCACCAACTTCTGCAGCAGCTCACCGGTACGCGGGGTGGCTTCGCTCATCTTGATCATCACCCGGTTGCCGGCGGCCAGCGCGGTGATCAGCGGCACCACGGCCAGCTGGATCGGGTAGTTCCAGGGCACGATGATGCCCACCACGCCCACCGGCTGGTATTCCACCCAGGTCTTGCCCGGCCAGCTCAGCGCGCTGACACTGCGCTTCTGGGGCTTCATCCACTTGCGCAGTTTCTTGGTGGTGTACTTGAGCCCTTCCAGGGTGATCAGGATTTCCGCCAGTTTGGTTTCGTCCACGGCCCGGTTAGTGAAATCGCTGTTGATGGCGCCGGTCCAGGCGTCCAGGTTGTCCAGCAGCATCGGCTTGATGCGGCTGATCAGCTCGATGCGCTGCTCCGCGCTGGGATAGGGATGCTGGCGGTAGGCGGCCTTCTGGGCATCGAAAATCCGCTGCATGCGTTCGATCTGGGTGCTGTTACTGTGGAGCTCTTTGACTTCGGCGACCATGGTCTTTCGCCTCCCGAGGCGTTTGATTATGTATGATGAGGATCGGAAGCCCGCAGTCCGATGCACGCCGGGCGCCGATCAAAAAATAACCTTGAGCATGATTTTTAGAGTAATTACTCTAGGAGTCAACCGGCAGTAATGAAATGACAACATTTGGCCCACAATGACCCGAACCAAGGAACGCATCCTCACCACCAGTCTCGCCCTCTTAACCGGGAGGGGGAACGTAATGTGACCACCAACCACATTGCCGAGGCGCTGGGAATCAGCCCGGGGAATCTTTACTACCATTTCCGCAACAAGGGCATGATCGTGGCCGCCCTGTTCGAGCGTTACAGCCAGCACCTGCTGATCCTGCTGGAGGCGCCCCAGGGGCCGCTGACCTGGACCATCAAGACCCATTATTTCGAAGGGCTGCTGACGTCCATGTGGCAGTACCGGTTCTTTCACCGGGACCTGACCCATTTCCTGCACGCGGACCCGGCCCTGGCTGGTCGCTATCAGGCGTTCGTGGAGGTGGTACTGGCACGGGGGCGAGTGATTTACGGCGAGCTGCGTAGCAGCGGCATCATCGACGTGGATGATGAGCAGCTACAGGGGCTGATGGTGAACACCTGGGTATTGATGTCTTCCTGGGCGGCGCTGGTGCACGGCCTGCGCCCGGATGCTGCCGGCGATGAGACCCTGGACGAATCGCTGATGCGCCACGGCATTTACCAGATCATCTGCCTGGAAGAACCCTTCCTGCGCGGTGAAGCCCGCGAGCACCTGGAAGACATGAAAGCCCGCTACCGGGCAGCGCACGACACCGCTACCCTGCTGCTCGGCCATGTGCCCGGGCTGGACCGAACCGGCAGCGAATAGCGGCTAACAAGCTCAAACCAGATTCACGGAGGAATCGACATGACAAC
>JAZAJX010000106.1:0-6346 GCA_036230225.1 Pseudomonadota bacterium
CAGGGTTACAACGGTTTTGAGGCATTATGAACTGGCAACAACAAGGGCACTGGGTAATGGCTCACGGAAAAGAGGATCTCCGTAACGGGCCTGCGGATTCGCCTTCCGATCCGGATCGTCACGGCGATCTGGCAGTGGAAGAGGCCAGGCCGAAGTTGAAGCCACCGTCCATGTACAAGGTGTTGATGCTCAATGATGACTACACCCCGATGGATTTTGTGGTAGAGGTATTGGAAGACTTCTTCAATCTGGGGCGTGAGCAGGCCACCCGAGTGATGCTCACCGTCCACACCGAAGGAAAGGCGGTATGCGGGGTATACCCTCAGGATATCGCCGAAACCAAAGCCACTCAGGTGGTCGAATATGCCCGCGAGAATCAGCATCCGCTGATGTGCCAGGTGGAAAAGGCCTGATCGGTCGAAGCCATCTGAATCCGGGTACTGGCAGTGAGGTAGCCTTATGCTCAGCAAAGAACTGGAAATGACGCTCAACGAGGCGTTCCGCCATGCGCGCAGCCACCGGCATGAATTCATGACCGTGGAACATCTGCTGCTGGCGTTGCTGGATAACGAGGCGGCCGTCGAGGTCCTGCGTGCCTGTGGCGCAGACCTGGAGGAACTGCGGGATGCGTTAAGCCAGTTTATCGAAGACTCCACGCCGCTGTTGCCGGAAAGTGATCCGGATCGCGACACCCAGCCGACGCTGGGCTTTCAGCGGGTCCTTCAGCGGGCGGTATTCAGCGTGCAGTCCTCGGGCAAGAAAGAGGTGACCGGCGCCAATGTGCTGGTGGCTATCTTCAATGAACAGGAAAGCCAGGCAGTCTATTTCCTCAACTGCCAGGACATCCATCGCCTGGATGTGGTCAACTTCATCGCACACGGTATCTCCCAGGTGCAGGATGCGGAGCCTTCCATGGAGGCGGAGCAGGACCTGGAAAACGGTGCAGAGAGTGCGCCGGCCAGTGCCCTTGACAATTACGCCAGCAACCTCAATGAGCTGGCCCGTGCAGACCGGATCGATCCGCTGGTCGGGCGTGCTTTCGAAATCGAGCGGGCGGCGCAGATTCTCTGCCGTCGCCGCAAGAACAACCCCTTGCTGGTCGGTGAGCCTGGGGTGGGCAAGACCGCCATTGCGGAGGGCCTGGCGAGGATGATCGTGGAAGAGCAGGTGCCCGAGCCGCTGCTGGATGCCACCGTCTACTCTCTGGACCTTGGCGCACTGCTGGCGGGAACCAAGTACCGGGGGGATTTCGAAAAACGCCTGAAATCTCTGCTCGCGGAGCTCAAGAAGGAGCCTAACGCGATTCTCTTCATCGACGAGATTCACACCATCATTGGTGCCGGTGCGGCATCCGGTGGGGTGATGGATGCGTCCAACCTGCTCAGGCCGCTGCTCGCCAGTGGGGAACTGAAATGCATGGGCTCCACCACATTCCAGGAATACCGGGGTGTGTTCGAGAAGGATCGGGCCCTGTCTCGCCGGTTCCAGAAAATCGATGTAGTGGAGCCCTCGGTGGAGGATACCGTCGGGATTCTCAAGGGGCTCAAGAGCCGTTTTGAAAAGCACCATGACGTGAGTTACAGCGATGCAGCCCTCAAGGCCGCCGCCGAGCTCAGTGCCCGCTATATCAATGATCGCTACCTGCCTGACAAGGCCATTGACGTGATTGATGAAGTGGGAGCCTGGCAGCGCCTGCGCCCGGAAGATCAGCGCAAGCACACCATCGACGAGGGCGACGTGGAAGACATGGTTGCCAAGATTGCACGGATTCCGCCCAAGCAAGTGTCCTCCTCCGACAAGGAATTGCTGCGCAATCTGGAGCGGGACCTGAAGATGACAGTGTTTGGCCAGGAAGAGGCTATCGACACCATCTCGGCGGCCATCAAGTTGTCCCGGGCCGGCCTCAAGGGTGAGAACAAGCCCATTGGCAGTTTCATGTTTGCCGGCCCCACGGGGGTGGGCAAGACCGAGGTCAGCCGACAGCTGGCGCGGGCCCTGGGGGTGGAGCTGGTAAGGTTCGACATGTCCGAGTACATGGAGCGCCATACCGTCAGTCGTCTGATCGGTGCGCCACCGGGTTATGTGGGCTACGACCAGGGCGGGCTGCTGACCGAAGCGATCACCAAGACGCCGCACTGTGTGCTGTTGCTGGATGAAATCGAGAAGGCGCATCCTGAGGTGTTCAATATCCTCCTGCAGGTTATGGACAATGCCAGCCTGACCGACAACAACGGCCGCAAGGCGGATTTCCGTAATGTGATCGTGATCATGACCACCAATGCGGGGGCTGAAGTCCTTAACAAGCGCTCCATCGGCTTTACGGATCAGGACAACAGCACCGATGGCATGGAGATGCTCAAAAAGGTCTTTACGCCAGAGTTCCGCAACCGCCTGGACGGCATCATCCAGTTCCAGCCGCTGACCTCCGAGGTGATCCTGGGCGTGGTAGACAAGTTCCTGGTGGAGCTGCAGGCCCAGCTGGACGAGAAGGGTGTGGTGCTCAATGTGGACAAGGCCGCCCGCACCTGGTTGGCTGACAAGGGCTACGACAAGGACATGGGGGCTCGTCCCATGGCGCGTCTGATTCAGGAGCAGCTCAAGAAACCGCTGGCAGAGAAATTGCTGTTTGGCGAGCTGTCTGAAAATGGCGGCCAGGTCGATGTCACCGAGAAGGAGGGCAAGCTTTCCCTGACGGTCAAATCTGCGGAAGCTGAGCCAGCGTAAAAGCAGTGAATAACGAAAAGCGGAAACAAAAATACCCCCGGCTCTGGAAGAGGCGGGGGTATTTTTAGCTATTAATAGTAATAGCTGCTTTTCGGATTACTTCATGCGGAAAGTAATACGGCCCTTGCTCAGGTCGTAGGGGGACATTTCCACCTTGACGCGGTCGCCGGTCAGAATGCGGATATAGAATTTACGCATCTTTCCGGAGATATGGGCAGTAATCACATGACCGTTGTCCAGCTTCACACGGAACATCGTGTTCGGCAGGGTTTCAACGATCACACCTTCCAGTTCAATCTGTTCTTCTTTCGCCATCCAACGAATACCTTGGGTTACCGGCTAATAGCGGGCGCAATTGTGCCGGAAAAGGCGCCGGGCTGCAAAAGAAGTTCGAAGACGAAGAAAAAACGCGGTGTGACGTGGTTTTGCGGGGGCAGGGAGGCCGGCTCAACCAGGATCAAACTCTTTCCAGGCACCGCTGCGCAGGATTTCCAGCGGTTGGTACTGGCTCTTGTAGCGCATTTTCTGACACTGGTGAATCCAGTAGCCCAGATACAGATAAGGCAGATCCAGCTGCTGGCATTGGCGGATCTGCCAGAGCAGGGCCATAACGCCCAGACTGCGCTCAGGCAATTGCGGATCAAAGAAAGTGTAGACCGCGGACAGACCATCCTCGAGCTGGTCGGTCACAGCCACGGCGAGCAGCTTGCCTGCCTGGCGGAAGCAGTAGAAGTGAGTATCGGCCCAGTCGCAGGTGAGGAAGTTGGTAAATTGCTCCTCCGAGGGTGGGTACATATCGCCATCACCGTGGCGCTGATCAATATAAGCAGCATAAAGATTGTACAGCTCTCGGGTGTAGCGGGCTGGCTCACGATGCACGGTGAGATCCTGATTGCTCTTCTCGATCCGCCGGTGGCGCCGCCGGGGGCGAAAATCTGCCACCCGAACCCGCGCAGGGATGCAGGCGCTGCAGCCATCGCAATGGGGCCGGTACAGATAATCGCCGCTACGCCGGAAGCCCAGCAAGCTCAGCTCGCTGTAGAGCTCCGGAGACAGCCGGGCCTGGGGGTCCACAAACAGGGTGGAGGCCTGACGGTCCTCAAGGTAACTGCAGCTGTGTGCCGGGGTTCGGAAGAATCGCAGTGTGGACAAGTCGCTCATGGGTTCAGTGTAGCGAAAATGGCGAACGAAGCCATATCCTCCAGCGTGACGCGGGTTTGTATGGGCGTCAGGCGCCGTCGGGGAATAGCAGGGAGCGATCCCAGCGTGTTTGGGGCCAGCTTTCCGGGGTCGGGGTGTCGGGAATCCATTGCGCCAGCAGGTCTTCGAAGAGGGTGCGGTCAATGAGCTCGGCCCCGAGGCTGAGCAGGTGCGGGTTTTCCACCTGGGCGTCGATCAGCTGGATGCCCAAGGATGGCGCCAGTGCCTGGAGGGCCGCAAAGGCCATCTTTGAACCGTTGCGACGGGGAGACACCATGGATTCGCCAAAGAAAACCCCGCCCAGTTTGATACCGTAGATGCCACCGGCGATCTGGTCGTCCTGCCAGACTTCCAGACTATGGGCATAGCCCAGAGCGTGCAGGTGCACATAGGCAGCAATCATTTCCTCGCTGATCCAGGTGCCGAGCCCATCGGCGCGGGGGGCGGCACACAGGCGCATGACCGGTTCAAAAGCCTGGTCCAGAGTGAGGGAAAAATCCGTCCGTCGCAGGTGGCGGGAGAGGCTTCGACTGATATGAATGCGGTCGGGGAAAATCACACAGCGCGGGGCAGGGGACCACCACAGGATCGGTTGGTATTCGGCGTCATACCAGGGGAAGATACCTGACGAATAGGCCCGGAGGAGAGTCTCCGGGCCCAGGTCGGCCCCGGCGGCCAGCAGACCGTCCGGGTCGGTGAGGGCATTGCGGGTATCCGGGAACGGGGTCCCCGGCTCCAGCCACGGCACCATGGTTTTAGTGGTTCAGGTTGTCCAGGTACTTCTCCGCATCCAGCGCCGCCATGCAGCCTGCACCGGCAGAAGTGACGGCCTGACGGTAAACGTGGTCGGCCACATCGCCAGCAGCAAAGACACCTTCCACACTGGTGGCGGTGGCATTACCTTCGATACCGCTGCGGATCTTGATATAGCCGTCATTCATGTCCAGCTGGCCTTCGAAGATATCCGTGTTCGGCTTGTGGCCGATGGCAATGAAGACGCCCTGCAGTGCCAGGTCTTTGCTGCCTTCACCCTTGGTGGACTTGATGCGCATGCCGGTGACGCCGCTGTCGTCCCCGAGCACTTCTTCCAGGGTGTGATCCCATTCCACGGTGATGTTGTCCTTGGCGAGAAGCTTGTCCTGGAGAATCTTTTCCGCACGCAGGCTGTCACGACGGTGTACCAGAGTGACGTGTTCGGCGATGTGGGACAGGTAGAGCGCTTCCTCCACAGCCGTGTTGCCACCGCCAACCACGGCGACTTTCTGGCCCTTGTAGAAGAAACCGTCGCAGGTGGCGCAGGCGGAGACCCCCTTGCCCATGAAGGCTTCCTCGGACTCCAGGCCCAGGTACATGGCGGAGGCGCCGGTAGCAATAATCAGGGCATCACAGGTGTAAGTGCCGCTGTCACCCTTGAGAGTGAAGGGGCGGTTGCGAACGTCCACCTCGTTGATGTGATCATAGACCATTTCCGTGTCAAAGCGCTCGGCGTGTTGCTGCATGCGCACCATCAGGTCCGGGCCCTGCAGGCCTTCCACGTCGCCCGGCCAGTTGTCCACTTCGGTGGTGGTGGTGAGCTGCCCACCGGGCTGAATCCCGGTTATCACCACCGGCTTGAGGTTGGCGCGGGCGGCGTAAACGGCGGCGGTGTAACCCGCAGGGCCGGAACCGAGGATAATCAGGCGATGGTGCTGCACGTCGCTCATTGAGTACTCCAGTAAATGTGGTAAGGGCAGGCTGCCTTTCCCAGCAGATGGGGGCGTGGCGCTGCGCATTCAAGGCGAGTGAAAACTACCGTAAAACCGGGGTGACGTGAAGCCTATCGGTTCTATAGATTTGACCAACCATGACCGCTCCGGGCAGGCAGCAAAGCGGATTTGTGCGATAATCCGCCGCTGCTATGCGAGAGCGGGCGAACAATACTGGTCGCTCCCTGTGGGATTGACTACAATCGCAATAATTTCAATTCGTTATCGGCACTTTTTTAAGCGTAACTTCATGAATTCGAGGGGTAAGGCGTGAGCAAAACGGTTGCCGGGCAGGCACAGTCCGGGTTTTCCCGCCATCTCAAGCGCGGTTTGATAGAGGGCATGGTGATCGCCCTGATCGCCCTGTCCCTGTATCTGCTGCTGGCGCTGATCAGCTTTGATAGCCGGGACCCGGGCTGGTCCTACGTGGGTAATGTGGACGCGGTTCGCAATGCTGCCGGTCGTGCCGGCGCTTTCAGTGCGGACTTGCTGCTTGGCCTGTTCGGTTATATGGCGTACCTGTTTCCGGTGTTGGTGGGGTTCTGGGCCACCAAGGTGCTTCGAGAGCGCCACGCCGGTTTGCCCGGGAGCTGGCCGCTGTTCAGCCTGCGTCTGGTGGGCTTCATTCTGACCATGCTGGCGGGCACTGCACTTTCCTACATGCATTTCACGGTGGG
>JAZAJX010000107.1:0-3104 GCA_036230225.1 Pseudomonadota bacterium
CCGGCGACACCGGCGGAAGTGGTGACTGGCGACAGTGATGGCGATGGCGTTACCGATGATCGCGACCGCTGCCCGAACACCGCATCCGGTGCGGTGGTCGATGCAGATGGTTGTCAGGTCTATGAAACCCTGGAGCAGCGTCAGACCTCGGTGATCTATTTCGGCTTTGACCGCGATACCATTCAGGGCCAGTTCACTGACGAGATTCGTGGTGTGGCAGAACGCCTCAATGGCGGTGAGCAGGGTCGCATCCGCGTGGAAGGCCATGCGGACAGCACCGGCCCGGCAGATTACAACCAGGGCCTGTCCGAGCGTCGTGCGCAGTCCGTGAAGGACCGTCTGATGAAGGACTACAAGGTCAGTGGTGACCGCATCAGCACCGAAGGGTTTGGCGAGGACCGTCCGGTGGCGGACAACAGCACCCGCGAGGGTCGCGCCAAGAACCGCCGTGCGGAAATCATTGTGGAAACCGAAGAGAAGAAAGCGAAGTTCAAGTAATCGCGATCTTCAGAACGAAAAACGGGATGCTTCGGCATCCCGTTTTTTTTGAGCTGCAAGTTTCAAGTTACAAGTTTCAAGGCGCGGCTATCTCCAATAGCCAACTGACTCCCTCCTGAGCCGCGCCGCAAACATTGGAAACGAAATACGGTTAAGGAACCTCTGAAAAACGTCATGCCGGACTCGATCCGGTATCTCCACCGACGACGTGATGCGGCCTCCAGTAGGGGGGATCCCGCATCAAGTGCGGGATGACGGGAGTTTTCCAGCGGCTCCCTGGATAAACTGTCATCGCGGTTATCACGATTCGTCGTGAGGCATCAGCCGGTCTCGCGTTGTAATTTTCAACTTGAACCTTGTAACTCACCTTCGGTTAACCGCCCTGCCAATCCCGATGCGCGCCAGGTCCGTTTCTTGACCGCATTATCGAAGACCGCCGGGGTACCGAATTCCAGTAGCGTAAAGCTATCCCTCGCCCGGGTGACAGCGGTGTAGATCAGTTCCCGGGTGAGGAGCGGATGGGGGGCGTCCGGTAGCACCAACAGGGTATGCCGGAATTCCGACCCCTGGGATTTGTGGACGGTCATGGCATAAACGGTTTCTACCCCGTCCAGGCGGCTGGGCAGTACCCATTTGATGCGGCCGTCGGGTAACTGGAACGCGACTCGCAGCAGTAACGCCGGTTTACCCTTTCTCTCTTCCAGCAGCGGCAGAGTCAGCCCCACGTCCCCGTTCATGAGGCCGAGCTGGTAATCGTTACGCGTCATCATCACCGGGCGACCTGCATACCATTCCCGTTCCGGGGCCAGGTCCTGTTGTTGCAGGTAGCGGGTGATGCGCTGGTTCAGCTGCTCCACCCCAAAGGGGCCGCTGCGCAGGCCACTCAAAAGTTGCTGGTGGGTGAGCTGCTTGAGCAAGGCCGTGGCCCAGGCATCGGCATCGTCCGGGTGGGGTGGCTCGTTGGCAATGGTGTCAAACAGCGCCCGTAAACCCGGGTGGCCACCACTGCCGTCGAGCAGCATGTTTTCCAGTTGTTGGCCGTCGCTGTTCAGCGGGTGGCGGTGCAGGCTGTCGGCGTATTGCTGAAAGGCCTTGCGGGCCCGGGGCAAGTTGTCTTCATTGATGGCTTTCGCCAGTTCGCCGATGCCGGGGCTGTCCTTGGAGCGCCAGTTGGTGCGTAGCATGGCGGTTTGCTGGGCGAGCGCATTGCCGGGTGCTGAGTCGGTTTCCCGGTACTCACGGATATCGGTATGGCAGGTGGCCTGGATAAAGTCGATAGTGTCTTGTCGGTAGCGACCTTCGTGGGCATGGCGGCACAGATCGCCCATGACGGCACCGGCTTCCACGCTGGCCAGCTGGTCCTTGTCGCCCAGCAGGATTAGCCGGGTGTGCGGCGCCAGGGCGGCCAGCAAGCTGGCCATCATGTCCATGTCGATCATGCTGGCTTCGTCCACCACCACCAGATCCGCATGCAGAGGATTGTATGGGTGATGGCGAAAATGACGGCTGTCCGGCCGGGTCCCCAGCAGGCGATGCAGGGTGGTGACCTCCGTGGGAATGGCCGCGCGCACGCTGTCCGCGACCGCCAGTTTTTCCACCTGGTCGCCGATGGATTCGGTGAGCCTGGCTGCGGCCTTGCCGGTGGGGGCGGCGAGCCGAATACGCAGGCGCTGGCCATCGTCCATGGCCAGGCTCTGCAGTAGCCCCAGCAGGCGCACCACCGTGGTGGTTTTGCCAGTACCCGGCCCGCCGGTGATGATGGCGATGCCACTGCGACTGGCCAGAGCGCAGGCCACCTGCTGCCAGTTGGTGTCGCCACCGGCATCGGGAAACAGCTTGCCCAGAGGCTCACGGAGTCTGTCGGTTGGCACCGCGTTGTCGGTGAGCAGTCGCCGGGTAATGGCCTCCGCCACGGCCACTTCCTGGGCCCAGTTACGGCGCAGATAGAGACGGCTACCTTCCAGGACCAGCGGCGTTTCCCCGTCGTCACTCACCAGCGGGCTGGCCGCTAACAGCGACAGCCATTCGGTAGGTTTGCCCGGCAGCAGGGTAAGCAGTTCCTCCGGTGGCTGGGAGCCCCACAACTGACTGCGTAGCTCGCGGTTTTCCAGGTCCAGACACAAGTGACCACTGGCCTGCTGGTTGCTGGTGAAGGCGGCGAGCAGCAGCACTTCGTAGCTGGCTTCGGGGCATTGCTGCTTGAGAAAACGGGCAATGGCCACGTCCAGATCGCGCAGCAAATTGTTGTCACGCAGCAGAAGCAGGGCGTCTTCCCAGGTGAGGGCGGAGAACAGGTCAGTTTGCATGGGGAGCCCTCCGGGGAGTTGCAAGTTGCAAGTTGCAAGTTGCAACGCGGGAAAGAAAGGAGGGAGACGAATCGGTACTACGCCGCGTTTCACCTGACGGGGTGCGCGGGCACAGCGTTTCCGTTACTGATGAGCCATCCTGCGCTTTGTAACTTGCAACTTGTAACTTGTAACTCATTCCCCACCCCCAAACATCTCATCCAGCGTTTCAATCAACCCGGTCGCTGGTCGATCAAACACGGTGCCTGCCGCCGGTCCCTGCAAACCACGTAAAAACACATACACGGCGCCGCCCAGGTG
>JAZAJX010000108.1:0-6252 GCA_036230225.1 Pseudomonadota bacterium
CCGGCTTTGCCTGTTCGATCCAGTCCAGCAGCGGCCCCACATAGCTGGGCGGGAAACAGGCAATGGTAACGCCTTCTTTTTGCAGCACCTCGCAACATGTTTCCGCACTCCATAGTTCCTGATCACGGATGACCACGCGGGAACCGAAGGCCAATGGCACCGTCCAGCGCTCCACGGCCCCATCGAAACTGATGGAGGCAAATTGCAGCTCCACATCCTCCGGGGTCATGCCGTAGCGCTCACCGATGGTCTGTACGTGCATGGACAGGCCGCCATGGGTCAGCGCCACCCCCTTGGGCTTGCCAGTAGAGCCGGACGTGTAGATCACATAGGCAAGCTGGTCCGGGTGCAGAACAGTTTCCAGGACGCTGCGCGCATAGACCTCCAAGGTCAACGCCTCCACGACCACAGGACGTACGGTTTCCACCGTTGGCAGGCAGGCCTGTCCGTTCGAATCAGTAAGCAACAGTCTGGCGCCGCTGTCTTCGAGCATGTAATGCAGTCGGTCTTGCGGATAGTCCGGGTCCAGGGGCAGGAAAGCCCCGCCGGCCTTCATCACCGCCAGGAAGGCCTCGATCATGGTGACGCCGCGCTCGAAGGAGACCGCCACCACGTCGTCGGTGCGGACACCCTGATCGATAAGATAACGGGCTAGCTGGTTCGAGCGGGCCTCCAGCTCGGCAAAGGAGACACGGGTGTCGCCGTGCACCAGGGCGATTGCGTCGCCGCGCTTTGCCGCTTGCTGCGAAAACAGGGAAACAACGCTCTCCGGCTGCCACGCGCCCTTGCCCTGTCCCCAGGTTTCCAGGCGAGGCAGATCTGCATCGGCCACCGCAATGGTGCCCAAACGGCGCTGACCATCGGCAAAACGTTCCAGCACCACTGTCATGGCGTGCTGAAGACGTTGGGCGGTCTCGCCATGAAAACGGTCCGCGGCATAGGTCAGCGTCAGTGCCAGTGCCCCATCACGGTTTTCATGAACATCCAGCGCCAAGTCAAACAGCGCATGGGGCACTCCCTGGGCCAACGGCGTAATGGTGACATCCCGGTCCAGATTGCGGCTGCCGCCATCGCGACGCTGATAGTTGAACAGCACCTGAAACAGGGGCGTTTCACCCGGCTCTCTTTGCGGAGACAGGGACGCCACCAGCTGGTCAAAGGGCAATGCCTGGTGGGCCTGGGCATCCAGCATGGTCTGATGCAACTGGCTCACCCAGTCGTTCACGGTCATCGCTGCGTGGGGCTTGCCACGCACCACCAGGGTATTCACAAAGAACCCGACCAACGCCTCCACTTCGGCGCGTTCACGGTTCGCCACCGGCACCCCGACGGGAATATCCCGACGACCGGCTACCGCCGCCAGTGCCCATTGCCAGGCCGCCAGCACCACGGTGAACAGGGTCGTGTCATTCTCGCGCGCCAGGGCCTGCAGAGGAACTTGCAACGAGGCAGGCAGCGTCCAGTGCAGACTGGCAGCCTGGCGCAGATCATGGTTTGCCGGTTGACGGTCGTGGCCGATCAGCATTGGCGGTTGCGTCTCGCCAAGCTGCTCGCGCCAATAGGCGAGCTGACGATCCCGCTCGCCGGCATCCAGCCAGGCTTTTTGCCAGAGGGCATAGTCCGCGTACTGAATGGGCAAGGCAGGGAGAGGACCGTCGCACAGATAGGCCCGGGCCAGATCGGCAAAGAAGACCTCCATGGACCAGCCATCAGAGACCAGGTGATGCATGACCAGTTGCAGTCGCCACTGCTGATCTGCGATTTGCAACAACTGCACCCGTAATGGGTTATCCCGTTCCAGAAAGAAGGGGCGGCAGGCATGCTCATCGGCCAGAGTTTGACGCGCTGTGTCATCCAGTGCCCGGGTATCGCGTTGTTCCACCGTCAGAGAACAGTCATTGACGACCTGACTCGCCTCGCCGTCCTTCTCCACAAACACGGTGCGCAGGATCTCGTGGCGTGCCACCACGGCATCCAGTGCGCGCAGCAGGCGTGCCGTGTTCATTGGCCCCTGCAGCGCAAAGGCCGCCGTCAGGTGGTAGGCCGTGTTATCCGGTTCCAGCTGGTAGATCGTCCACAGCCGTTGTTGGGCCGGCGCCAGGGGCAGGCGGGCCGGACGGTGACCGGACACGATTGGCAGACGCTCGAACGGAATGCCCTTCTCCCCCAGCTTTTGCAGAAAGAGGGCTTGCTTGTTTTCGTCCAGCGCCATGAAGCGCTGGGCCAGCGCGACTTTATCCAAACTCATTCTGTCTCCGGCTCACAGATCTTCCAGGTCATCCAACAGATCCGCCATGGCGGCAAGATCGTCTTGCTCCTGCTGTTTTGCTTCACCGTTGTGCTCGTCCACCAGGGCAGCCAACGCCTGCAAGGAGTCGGCCTCGAACAGGACACGCAGGGGCACGGCCACCCCCCAACGATCACGCAAGGCCGCCACCACACGGGTGGCCAGCAGGGAGTGTCCGCCCAACGCGAAGAAGTTATCGTCCAGTCCGATGCGAGACTGCCCGAGCAGCTCTTCCCACAGACCCGCCAATTGCTGTTCCATCTCCGTCTGCGGCGCACGGTATTCCCGGGCCTGCCAGTGCGGCGCCGGCAGAGCCTTGCGATCCAGCTTGCCGTTGGGCGACAGGGGCATTTTTTCAAGCATCATGAACAGGGACGGCACCATGTAGTCGGGCAAGACACCGGCCAGGGCCTGCTGCCAACCATTGCGGTTATCGGATTCGCTGACCACATAAGCCACCAGCTGATCGCCGGTCTCGCTGTGATGCGCCACCACCACGGCGTCATCCACATCTGCCTGCTGCTTGAGCTGTTGCTCGATTTCCCCGAGCTCGATGCGCAGGCCACGAATCTTCACCTGATGATCCAGGCGGCCCAGGTAGTCGATAATGCCGTCGGCCCGTTGCACCACCTGATCGCCGGTGCGGTACATTCTGCTTCCCGGTTCCCCGAAGGGATTGGGCATAAAACGTTCCGCCGTCAGGTCCGGGCGACCGAAGTAGCCCCGGGCCAGGCCCACCCCGGCCAGGTACAGTTCACCGGGAATCCCCCGCGGCACCGGATTGAGATCGGTGTCCAGCACATGCAGCTGGATATTGCTGATCGGCGCACCGATGGGCACGGTATGACCCGCGTCAGAGCGACAGCGCCAGTAACTCACATCAATGGCCGCTTCCGTAGGGCCATACAGGTTATGCAGCTGCACATCATCCCGTGCCGAAAAGACCGTCTTCTGCAGCTCGCTATCCAGTGCCTCGCCGCTGCAGATCAGTCGCTTCAGATGCGGCAGGTTCTGCAGGCCGGTGGCACTCACGAAGGCGTTGAGCATGGAAGGCACAAAGTGCAGCGTTGTGACCCCTTCATCCGCCATCACCTCTTGCAACCACACCGGATCCGCATGGGCCTCCGGCGGGGCCACGGCAAGTCGCGCACCCACCATTAAGGGCCAGAAGAATTCCCACACGGACACATCGAAACTGAAGGGCGTTTTCTGCAACACACAGTCACTGTCATCCAGGGGATATTCGTTCTGCATCCACAACAGGCGGTTTTCCAGCGCCGCCTGGGTATTGAGCACACCTTTGGGTTTGCCGGTGGAACCGGAGGTGTAGATCACATACACCGCCTGATCCGGGTGCCATTGCACCACCGGCGGTGTGGCCGGCTGGTCGCTCACATCCAGTTCGTCCAGGCACCACATGGGCACCGCTTCGGGCCAGCTTGCCAACAGGCTGCTGTGGGTCAGCAACAACGCTGGCGACGAGGCATCGAGAATGTAGGCCAGACGGTCCTGTGGATAGGATGGATCCAGCGGCACATAAGCACCGCCGGCACGGGTAATGGCGAGGATGCCGATCACCAGGTCCAGCGAGCGTGGCAGGCCGATGGCCACGCGCACTTCCTCTTTCACCCCGGCCCGGCGCAAGCGATTGGCCAGCTGGTTTACCCTGCGATCCAGTTGCGCATAGGACAATTGTTGCTCGCCCATGGTCAGCGCAATGGCATCCGGTGTTTTCTGTGCCTGCAGGCTTAACCGTTTGGGAACCGCAGTAAAATCCCCCCAGCGTTTCCGGGTGGTATTGAAGGTCTGCTGTTCGCGGATTTCTTCATCGGTGAGAAGATCAATATCCGCCAGCGATTGCTGCGGGTCGTGCAGCAACGCCTCCAGCAGAAGGCCAAAATGCTCACGCAGCCGGGCAATGGTTTCCGGTTTGAACAGGCCGGTGTCGTAGCCGACAAAGCCCTGTAGCTGCTGGTCGTCTTCCAGAATATCCAGGGCCAGTTCAAACTGCGCCCCCGCCGCGCCGGGATCAAAGGGCGTCACCAACGCTTGCGGCCACTGCGGAGCAAAGTTCTGGCTGAGTCGCTGGTGGTTGAACACCACCTGGAACAGCGGATGGCGATCCAGATTGCGGTCCACACCCAGAGCGTCCACCAGACCTTCAAAGGGCAGTGCCTGGCGGCCCTGGGCCTCACCGATAAATTGCTGGGTGGCCGCCACCCGTTCGGCAAAGGATTGCGGCTGATCAAAGTCCGCCGGGATCACCAGCGTATTGATAAAGCAGCCCTGCAGGGTTTCGGTTTCCGCCTGCAGTCGACCAGCCACCGGTACCCCCACACGCACCTGTGACTGCCCGCTGTAACGGTGCAGCAATGTCTGCCAGACACTGAGCAACAAGGTGGATACGGTGGAGCCCAGCTCTCCGGCACGCTGTTTCAACCCGGTCAATTGTGCATCGGTAAACCGAATCGGCTGGCGGGCTCCACCTGCTCTGTCGCCTCGTGGAAAATCCGTAGGCAGGGTCAGGGGGTCTCCACCCTCTCCCAGCTGGTCCACCCACCACCGGGTCTGGGTGCGAGCCTCGTCGCTGTCCAGCCATTGTTGCTGCCAAGCGGCATAATCCGCGTACTGAATCTTTGCGGGCGATGCCGTCAAGGCATCACCCTGATGGGCTTGCCGATACAGCTCGCTCAGCTCCGCCAACAGCAGCTGCATGGAAACACCGTCGCCGACGATGTGATGCTGCACCAGCAACAGGTGGTAGCGTTGATCGGCCAGCTTGATGGCCAGCACACGCAACAGGTTGTCACAGGCCAGATCGAACGGCTCTCTCAGCACCTGATGTTGCACTTTTTCTGCAGCGGCGTCCGGGGCATTTTCCTGCGACAGATCCTGCCACTGAATCTCGATAACGGCGTCATCAAGGATGCGCTGACGTGGAGCGCCGCCCGCCTCCACAAAACGGGTGCGCAAACTTTCGTGGTTGGCCACCAGAATATTCAGCGCCTGTTGCAGGGCATCACGATGCAGTTCACCCCGCACCTCCAGGCCCAGCGGCATATGGTAGGCCCCGTTCTCCGGCTCCAGTTGCTGCACAAACCACAACCGTCGCTGCGCAGCGGAACAGGGAAGATCACCATTGCGCGGCACCGGCCGGATTGCCGGCATGGCAGCAACGGGCTGACACAACGCTGCACAGCGCTTCAGAACCGGTTGCTCGAAGATGCGGTTCAGCGGCAGGTCCAGTTGATGCTGATGGCGCAGACGGTTGACCATCTGTACCGCCAACAGGGAATGGCCGCCAAGATTGAAGAATTGGTCATCACGGTTGACGGTTTCCACGCCCAGCAATGGCTGCCAGATTTCCGCGAGAATTTTCTCGTTGTCGGTTTCCGGTGCGTCACCCTCACTGCTGCCCAGCCATTGCGGTTCCGGCAAGGCTTTTCGGTCCACCTTGCCTGCCGGGGTTAGCGGCAGTTGCTCCAGCGTTATTAACTGGCTGGGCACCATATAGTCCGGCAGGGACTCGGACAAGTCGGCAAGGATAGCGTCGGTATCCAGCGCCTCGCTGCGCTTGGTTCGCGGCTCGAGCGCCGCTCCTACAGGGGGCCGTGGGACGATGTAGGCGACCAGGCGATCCCCGGTGGGGGATGGTTGGGCGATCACCGCCGCCTCGCGAATTGTGTCAAAGGCCAGCAAGCGGCTTTCGATTTCGCCCAGCTCGATGCGAAAGCCGCGAATCTTCACCTGCTGGTCCACCCGACCCAGGTACTCCATGACGCCGTCGTCGCGGAATGTCACCAGGTCCCCGGTGCGATACATGCGCTCGCCCGGTTCACCAAAAGGATCAGGCAGGAAACGTTCGGCGGTCAGGTCCGGGCGGTCATGGTAGCCACGGGCCAGCCCCACTTCATTACCGATATAGAGTTCACCGGCCACACCAACAGGAACACGATTAAGATCCT
>JAZAJX010000109.1:0-4161 GCA_036230225.1 Pseudomonadota bacterium
GGCAACCACTGGCGCCGCGCCGAAACGCAGGAAAAAGCCAAATCAAAGAAGCAAGATCCGAGACCACTGGCCCTGCCGGTTTTGCTTTTTCTTCTTTCCATTCGCTTGCAAGCAAGCTCCTACAGAGAACTAAATTCATGCCGGGTTAATCACTTAGCCTTGCGGCGCGGCTCCGCAGCTATTCGGTTAGCAGGAAAATGGGCTCGCGTTGCATCTTGAAACTTGTCACTTGCAACTGCTCTTACCGCTAAACTGCCGTTTGTCCGGTCTTGTCGGAATGCTGTCGGATTGAACGGTGTTCACTGTGAAAATGTGACGGCTTACACAATAAAGCGGGCCACCAGGCCTGACGGATAAAGGGGATCAACCTTGCGTTTTGTATTGGGTCTGCTGCTCTGGGCGGCTGGGGCCATGGCGGGTTACGCCATGCAAGTAGACAAGGCCATTGTGCATTTTCCCGCAGATCAATCTCCACGACAGGATGTGATCATCGGTAACCCCGGTGAGGAGCCCCTGTTTGTGGACGTCGGCATTCTGACGGTGAGTGACCCGGGGACCGAGCAGGAGCAACGGGTGCCGGTGAAGGACCCGGAAGCGGCTCCGTTGATTGCTACCCCGCGGCGGTTGATGGTCCCCCCGGCGGGGAGTCGTCGTGTTCGTCTGGTCAACCTGGATGGATACGGTGACACCGAGCAGGTGTATCGGGTGGACCTGAAACCGGTAGCGCCACCGGCGCAGATGGAAAGCACCGGGGTTCGTGTGCTGGTGGGCTATCAGTTACTGGTATTCGTGGCCCCGGCGCAGACCCGTGTTGCGTTGGACGGCCAGCGCAATGGCCAGTCTTTGACTCTCACCAATAACGGCAACGTGAATGTACTGCTCCATGAAGGGGAGCAGTGTCCGCCAAGCCCGTCTACACACCCCTGCGAGCCGGTGGAAGGGCGCCGATTGTACCCGGGTAACAGCGTCACTCTGCCGTTGCCCATGGATGCACCGGTTCGTTTCAATCTCACCACTGCCGGTGAGACCCGTCAACAGCGTTACCCCTGATCGGGACACGAGTCATGGGAACGCACTGGCTGGCCGGGTTCATCGCCCTGCTGGTTTCCATGCCGGCCGGACAGGTCATGGCGGCGGATTATGCCGTACCACCGGGGTTTGAGGCTCTCATGGAGCCTCAGGAAACCCTGGTGGATGTCTATTTCGGCAATCGTTTGGTGCTTTCCACGCCGGCACGCTTTACCCCTGATGAAATCACCTTTCTGGAGCCGGATGCGCTGATTGGCGCCATGCCACAGGTGAAGCCCGAGCCCTGGTTACTGGCGGTGCTTTCCACGCCACTGGATCCCCACGGCGACAAGGTCTGTGTCAGCGAGCATCAGAAGGAATGCGGGCTGATCGAGCCCAAGGTGGCCGGCGTCATTTTTGATGAACAGCGCTTTCGGGCGGACCTGTTTATTCACCCCAACTATCTGGACGCGCCAGAAGCTCTGGCCCCCCGCTATCTGCCCGAGCCTTCGGAGAGCCGTTGGGGCGGGGTGCAGAACCTGAGCTTCAGCCACGCCGGTAGCGATCAGGGGGAAAACAATACCAGCCTGTTCGGACGCAGTCTGATCGGCCGGGGTTCACAGTACGGTTTTGCCAACTGGGTCAGCACCGATGAGCAGTCCCTTTCCATTGATGAGCTGGGGTGGCAGAAAAACTATCTGGATCACCAGTTGACGGTAGGTCTGTTCCAGCCCAACAGCGACATGCTGACGGTGATCGACCGGCAGCCCATCGCCGGTGTGGGGATTGCCCGTTCTCTGGTGCGGCGTCAGGACCTGGAGGCCGCCTTTGCCACGTCCGTGGAGGTCTTCCTGTCATCCCGTAGCCGCATCGAAATCTACAAGGACGGTCGGCTTTATGGGAGCCAGGTTCTGGAGGCCGGACGTCGTCGCCTGGAGACGGCGCGTTTGCCCACCGGGGCCTATACCCTGGAGCTGCGTATCACCGATGCCAATGGCAACACCCGTCTGGAAGAGCAGTTTTTCGTGAAAAGCCGTCGGCTGGCGCCCCAGGGAGAAACACTGTGGTTTGCGCAACTGGGGCAGGCCACCGCCTATGCCCGGGACCAGGTATTGCCGGAGGACCGGGGAACCGCACTGCTGATGAGCGGCGTGCGACAGCGTTTTGCGGATCGCTGGGGCGGTGGGGTAGCGATGGCAGCCACCGGGGAAGACGCCCTGCTGGAACTCAGCGGTGACTGGTTCTCCCGGTTTGCCCAGGTGTTTGCCAGCGGCTTTGCCGGGAGTGAAGGTGATGGGGGCTTTACCCTCCGTGGCAGCACCCGTTTTCGTGATTGGCGTTTTCAGTTCGACAGTCAGCGTGTCTGGACCGAGGATCCCGCGGTATTCGACCCTGAGCGGACGGCGTACCGTTTGCTACCGCGTTCGGTACGCCGAGACAGTGCCGAGATCTGGGTGCCTGCCGGTCGTGGGCAGTTGGTGTTTTCCCATCGCCGACAGCGCCTGGGACAGGCGGAAGAGCAAACCATCAACTCTGCCAGCTATTTACACAGCTTTCGCGTTGCCAATAGTCAGGTGGTGAATCTGTCCGCGAGCCTTACCGCCAACAACGGGGACAACCAGATCCTGTTCGGGATCAACTGGCTGATGACCCGACCGGACTGGCAGCACCAGGCATCCCTGGGCTGGGTCCGTGACGAAGCGCCGGGCACGGAAGATGGTGCCACCGCGGCCTGGGCCAGTGCCTGGAACGACCGCGATCGCTTTGATGCGGATCTGACGCTGGGAGCGGGGGTGAACTTTGATCCGGGCCGTCAGTCCGTGTTGCTCAACAGCGAGTACGGCTCCCGCCATGGTCGCGGCCGGGCAGATGTGGTGTTCAATGATTCGGATCAGGGTGGCCGGGAGACGCTCACCAGTGTCCGCTATGACACCAGTCTGGTGATCGGTGACGGTGCCGCTCTGGGTGGGGAACAACTGAATGACTCTGCCGTCCTGCTGAAACTGGACGGGGCGGAAGGGGCCCTGTTCGATGTGCTGGTGAACGGCAACCCGGAGATGGTGGTGAAGGGCAACAGCGCTTCCACGCTGACGCTGCCTGCCTATCAGGTGCACAAGATCGCGTTACGTGATCGCGGCACCGATTTTGTGGATGTGGATAGTGCGCCCCGGGACGTGGTGCTGTATCCGGGGAATGTGGCAGTGCTTGGCTGGGAGTTGCAGCGGGTTATCGTGGCGCTGGGCCGACTGCAGGACAGCGAGGGTAATATCTTGTCGCGGGCCCGTATCCAGGGACCGGGCGTTGAACAGCTGGTTTTCACCGATGAGGATGGCTACTTCCAGCAGGAGCTGCCGGAATCCAGCCTGGAGAGCCTGTCTGTGGAAACCGCCAGCGGTCGCTGCAACCTGGAGTTTGGCGTAGTGGAGATCTGGCGCGGTTGGGGGCGGTGCTTTGTTCAGTCGGCAGTTGATCGTGGATAGTTGACCGTGTCGCGAGATGGCTTGTCAGATTCTGTAGCCCAAGAAACTGCGCTCAAGTAATGGGCGCGACCGCTTAGGTTACCGATGAACATTCAGGGCAATCCCGTCGCTGTCAACGAAGCAGTTATTGCATCTCCACCATGATCGTCAGTATGCCGCTGTGAACCCCTGTGGCTGTTGCCGCGCTGATGTCGTTGGCGAGCACATCAACGGTCACCGTGGCATTGTTGCTGGCGCCGCCATTGCATTGCGGGTCACCGCTGCAGCTGTTAGCCATACCGGGAAGGCTTACGCCAGGGTTGGCGGTCTGAGCGCCATTGCCATCGTTCCAGCTGACGCTGTAGGGCACCACACTGCTGCCTGCGGCGGTCAGTTCGAACGCGCCTCCGCTGCCGCTGCCTGTGAGGGTGACGGCATACTGACCGCCATTTCCCTGATAAACACACAGTGTGTCAGCGCGGGAAATGTCGTTGTTGCCATCAAAGGTCCCCAGGGCGATGTCATCGATCTGGGTCACCTGGATGGAGTTGGGAATAATAATATCCACACTGACGCTGAAGTTGGTGGATGATTTGCCCCTGCCGGCGTTGCTGGCGGTGAGGTTGAACTGACCGCTGTAGGTGCCGGGAGTGACCGCCTGGATATCGCTGGCCAACACCGTGAGGTTCAGCGC
>JAZAJX010000110.1:0-4633 GCA_036230225.1 Pseudomonadota bacterium
GTCATCAGGTAACCGAAGCTGTCGGTTTCCCACATCTCGATGTGCTGATACTCGGTCTGCACTTCTTCCAGCTTCTGCTTGAGGCGCAGGCCGAAGGCGGTGCCGGCGGTGTCGAAGTGCTCGTAAAACCAGTTGTCTTTGGTGCTGCTCATGGGCCTTTCCAGTGGGTGGGAGCGAGGTGGCTCCCGGGGGTGGACAATACTCGCGATTGTAAGGCCTGCGACCCCCATGTAAAGCAGGAAAAAGGGGTGCGAGTAGCGGGGCGTGGCAGGCATAATGCCCCCAGATGACACCCTTAATCAGGACAGGTAATGACCGACAGATCTCCCTTGCCCGCCAGCGACATCTATAACGTGGATCGCTGGGGCGACAGCTACTTCCGTATCGATGACCTGGGCCAACTGTGTGTGCGGCCCAATGGCGAGCAGGGCGGCCAGGCCACGCTGGAAGCGGTGCTGGAAAGCTGCCGGGCGGCCGGGTTGCGGGCGCCGGTGCTGGCGCGCTTTTCCGGGATTCTGCGTCAGCGGGTGAAGCTGCTGGCCGGGGCCTTCCGGGAGGCCATCGAAGGCAACGCTTACCAGGGCGGCTATACGCCGGTGTACCCGATCAAGGTGAATCAGCAGCGCCGGGTGGTGCACGAGATTCTGCGCGCCCGGGAAGACGGTGAGCGCATTGGTCTGGAGGCGGGCTCGAAGCCGGAGCTGCTGGCCGTGCTGGCCCTGTCCAACCCGGGCGATACTATCGTCTGCAATGGCTACAAGGACGCGGAATACCTGCGCCTGGCGCTGATGGGCGAGAAGCTGGGCTTTCACGTGCATATCGTGGTGGAGAAGATGTCCGAGCTGCCGGCACTGCTGTCCCTGGCGGACGAGCTGGGCGTGTCGCCGCGGATCGGCCTGCGGGTGCGGCTGATGAGCATCAGCAAGGGCAACTGGCAGAATACCGGGGGCGAGAAGTCCAAGTTCGGCCTGAGTGCGCCGCAGTTGATGGCAGCCATCGAGCATTGCCGGGTCGCCGGGCGGCTGGACTGCGTGAAGCTGCTGCACTTTCACCTGGGGTCCCAGGTGGCCAACATTCAGGATATCAAGGCGGGTATGCGCGAAGCGGCCCGTTACTACACCGAAATGCGTGCCCTGGGCGCGGCGGTGGAAACCGTGGATGTGGGCGGTGGCCTGGGGGTGGATTATGAAGGGACCCACTCCCGCTCCTACTGCTCCATGAATTACGGGGTGGGCGACTATGCCCGCCATATCGTGCAGACCCTGCAACAGCAGTGTGCCCAGCATGGCCTGCCGGAACCCAACATCATTTCCGAATCCGGCCGCGCGCTGACGGCGCACCATGCGGTGTTGCTGGTGAACATTACTGACCAGGAACAGATGGTGCCGGTGACCGTGGACGCGCCCGCGGCAGACGATGCCGCCGAGCTGCATCAACTGTGGGAGCTACAGCAGGCCCTGGCCGGTGAGCCCGGCAATCTGCTGGAACGCTTCTCGGAAGTGGTGGGTGCCTGGCAGGACATCCACCAGCGCTATATCGCCGGAGACCTGGGCCTGGCCACCCGTGCCCGCGGCGAGCAGCTTTATGTGAATTGCCTGCTGGCCCTGCGCGGTCGCCTGAATCCGTTGCGCAAGCAGCAGCGTGAGCTGCTCGATAGTCTCAACGAAACCCTGGCCGACAAGCTCTTTGTGAACTTTTCCGTATTCCAGTCGGTGCCGGATGTGTGGGGCATCAATCAGGTGTTCCCGGTGTTGCCGCTGTCCGGCCTCAACCAGCCGGCTACCCGCCGTGCGGTGCTGCAGGACATTACCTGTGATTCCGATGGCCGTATAGATCAGTTCGTGGATGGCGAAGGGGTGGAAGCGTCGCTGCCGTTGCCGGAGCAGCTCAATGGCCACCTGGGGATTTTCATGGTGGGCGCCTACCAGGAAATCCTCGGCGACATGCACAACCTGTTCGGCGACACGGATTCGGTGGATGTGGACGTGGAAGAGGATGGCACCATCAAGCTCGACCACGCCATTCAGGGCGATACGGTAAGCACCGTGCTGCGCTACGTGAACTACGATACCGACAAGCTGCTGGCGTCGCTGGAACAGCATTGCCGGCAGGCGCATTTGAGCGACGGCGAGCAGGAAACCTTTATCGGGCTGGTACGCGAGGGCCTGGCCGGGTATACCTATCTGGAGTGAGGAGTTGCGAGTTGAAAGTTTCAAATTGCAACGCGAATCCAGCGTGATCTGATCGAAAAGGCCGCGCCCGCGCCTATCGTTGAGCGCGGGCACGGCATTGTAAGACATGAGAATCTTTTTCGCGTTGTAACTTTCAAATTGAAACTTGCAACTGATTTTCCAAGCCAGCAAGGAGAGCAACATGCGTTATGAACTCTGTGCCAGCCAGGATCTTCCCCAGGGGAAAAGCCGCGCCATTGAGGCTGGGGGAAAGAAGCTGGTGGTGTATCATCTGAGTGATGGTTTCTATGCCACCCAGGCCCGTTGCACCCATATGTTTGCCCCGCTGGGGCGCGGCAAGATTCTGGATGACAAGTGTGTGCAGTGTCCGCTGCACCGGGCCCGGTTTGATATTCGTACCGGTGAGGTCACCGAGTGGGCCAATTTCCCGCCGGGGGTGCAGCTGTTGAATGTGGTGCGCGGAGAGAAAGCGCTGGAAACCTGGCCTGTCACGGAAGAAGACGGCCACCTGTTTGTGGAGATGTAATGGCAACACGCACGGAAGCCCAGCAACGGGCAACGCTGGAGCGGCTGGAAAAGTTCAGCCGGTTTACCGACAGCAGTATCGGCATTCCCTTTACCAAGTTCCAGATCGGTGCCGAGGCCATCATCGGCCTGGTGCCGGTGGTGGGTGATGCCGCCGGCCTGATCCTGTCCAGTTATGTGCTTATCGAGGCGCAGCGGGCCGGGGCCAGCAAGGGCGTGAAACTGCGCATGCTGCGCAACATGGGTATCGATTTTCTCGGTGGCCTGTTGCCGGTGGTGGGCGATGCCTTCGATGCCATCTACAAGGCCAATACCCGCAATACCAAACTGCTGAAGAATTACCTGGAAAAGCAGCTCGAGGTGGAGCCGCCTCCGCCGCCTTTTCCCTGGAAGACCCTGATCGGGTTGTCCATCCTGTTTGCCGTTGTCACCGGTGGGCTGACGCTGATTCTCTGAGTCGTTCTTTTGTGGTCGCTATGCTTGAGGCGAACCTGCCCGCGATGGTGGTTGTGCGCCATCACGCATAGCGCCTGCAATTATCAGCGGTTAATAAGGGGCTTGTCTCAGTGCTCTCTGAGCCCTCTGCGGTAAAACACCTTTCACGCCGTTCCGACCGTGAACAAGAATTCACTTTTATCTTGCCAGTCGCCTCGGCAGAATGAGGAAAGCCGTGTGTGAATGCCTCGGGGAAATCGGGCGCGGATAACACATCGCTGGCGGTTTGCTGTGTGTCTGGAAGGGTACAACTGTCGTGGCGTGTCTGTGGCCGGTGCCGGGGTGTTTATGACGCCGCGCCAACCCTGACTGGAGGTACGCTGAATGGATACAGCCAACCCGTCACCGCAGGCCGACTCGAACACCCGGGACGGTCGTATCAATCCCCTGGTTTTCTATGGCTCCACCATCGGTATCGTGGTGTTTGCCCTGTGGGCCATGCTCTTCACCGAACAGGCCAATGCCACCATCTACGGCGCGCTTGCCTGGATCTCCGACAGTTTCGGCTGGTTCTACTTTATTTCCGTGGTGGCCTATCTGGTCTTCGTGATTGCCATTGCCTGTTCCCGCTACGGGAGCATCAAGCTGGGGCCGGATCACGCCGAGCCGGAGTTCAATGTGGTGACCTGGGCGGCCATGTTGTTTTCCGCCGGGATCGGTATCGATCTGATTTTCTATTGTGTGGTCGAGCCGGTGACCCAGTTCATGACACCGCCGGTGGGCGAGGGCGGCAGCGTGCAGGCTGCCCGTGAAGCCATGCAGCTGACGTTCCTCCACTGGGGACTGTCCGGCTGGGGAATCTATTCCCTGGTGGGCATGTCGCTGGCCTATTTCAGTTATCGCCACGGTCTGCCGTTGACCATTCGTTCTGCGCTGTACCCGATCTTCGGCAAACGCATACAGGGCTCCATCGGCAATGCGGTGGATATTGCCGCGGTACTGGGTACGGTGTTCGGGGTGGCGACCAGTCTGGGGATTGGCATCATCCAGCTCAACTTCGGCCTCAACTACATGTTCGGCATTGCCGAGAGCACCGTGACGCAGGCAGTGTTGGCGGTTTTCATTGTGCTGTTCTCGGCGATCTCCGCGGCCACCGGGGTGGACAAGGGCATCCGTCGGTTGTCCGAGTTCAACATGCTGCTGGCCATCGTGCTGATGCTGTTTGTGCTGGTGGTGGGCGATACCCGCTTCCTGCTGGATGCCCTGGTAATGAACGTGGGCGATTACCTGACCCACTTCATTTCCATGTCCTTTGATACCTATGCCTTTGATCCGCCCCAGGACTGGCTGAATGCCTGGACCGTATTCTTCTGGGCCTGGTGGATTGCCTGGGGCCCGTTCGTGGGTCTGTTCCTGGCGCGCATTTCCCGGGGGCGCACCATTCGCAGCTTCGTGGCCGGCACCCTGATTCTGCCGCTGAC
>JAZAJX010000111.1:0-8019 GCA_036230225.1 Pseudomonadota bacterium
GATAAGGAAAGACTGAAAAGTTCCTCGTAGTCCGCAATTTCTACGAAGCCGCTGTGGGAACGGAGCGTAGCGGAGTAACGCACGTCGTTCCGTGCGGCCGGATGGGTGAGCGGAGCGAATAACCCATGATTGTCCCCCTGGGGTTATACTAAATGCGAACCGCGCTTGCGCGTAAATCGACCGCAGGGCGATCAGAAATCTCAGAGCTCGACAGCTTCCAGAAAGAACGGCGGATAGACTTTGGCCTCTCTTGCTTCGCTACGCTTGGTTCGTCCCTCAGGAGGAACTCCGACAGATAGGGGCCCTCAGCCTGGCAGCGCGGAGTCCTGAGCGAATTCATGAGGCATAGGGCCTTCTTCGCGTTGCAGCTTGAAGCTTGTCACTTGCAGCTGCCTTACCGTTCCATGCTACGCGGGAGAGGGTGACCTGCAAGCCGGAGCGCCAGGGAGGTAATGTGTTGCCATGGGTCGCCTTTGGCCATGCCCTTGACGCACTGGTCGGCGCGGATGGCACTGGCCTGGGCGGCCTTGAGGTGCTGTGGATTCAGGCGTTGCGCCTGGGTCTGCATGGCTCGGACCCGCTGGGGTGGCAGGCGCGGCGGTGGGCCGCCTCCGAGCATGCCGTCAAGGATACGGATGTCCCGGCTCAGGGCCCACAGCAGCACCGGGGGTTCCACGCCTTCGGCGCGCAGGGTCTGGATGATATGCAGAACACGCTGGGCGTTCCCCTGGGCGGTGGCCTCGGTTAGGTCAAACGGGGAGTAGCGGCTGGAATCCCCGACCGCCTGCTGTACATCCTCGGGGCCTACCTGGCCGTCTTCCACCAGCAGGGCGAGTTTGTCCACTTCCTGGGCGGCGGCGAGCAGGTTGCCCTCGCTGCGCTCAATGAGCAGGGCGAGGGCATCTTCGCTGGCACTCAGCCCGCGGCTGGCGAGGCGATCCTGCAGCCAGTTGCGCAGGCCAGAGCCTTCCACTGGCCAGACCTCGATCACCGCACCGATCTCATCCAGCGCTTTGACCCAGGCGCTATTCCAGTCCTTGCGACGATCCAGCTTGGAGCAGCGGATCAGTAACAGGGTGTCATCCGAGGGGCTGGCGAGAATATCGCGAAGGATCTGGCTGCCGGTCTTGTCCGGGCGCTTGTCGTTGAGCACCAGTTCCAGAATGCGCCGCCCACCGAACAGGCTCATGCTCTGGGATTCGTTGAGCAGGGCATTCCAGTCGATGCCGGTATCGGAGCTGAATCGTTGCCGTTCGTCGAAGCCCTGGTCTCTGGCGGCGCGGCGTAGATCGTCGAGCAGTTCCCCCTGCTGCAGGGGCTCATCGCCGGCCACCAGGTAGGCGGGTAGCAGTCCTGAGGACAGGTGCTTGCCGAGTTGCTCCGGGCGAAGACGCATCAGTAGGTTTCCCAGCCCTCGGAGGCGGCGGCAATCTGGTTGATCAGCCTGTAGGCCATATCCAGAAACAGATCATCGCGCACCAGTTGTTCCTCGTCGGAAGACGCGGTGGCATTTTCCGGGTACCAAGGCAGATTGCGCAGGGTCATCATGCGCTGCGGGGTCGTCAGCAGGGCACCGGTCTGGCGGTCCTTGATGTGCCAGCGCAGGGTATAGCGCAATTCAATTTCCGCCTGGCGACCCTGGTCATCCACTGCCGAGGTGCGACGCATCCAGTCTTCGTCATCAATGACCAGAATGTAGGGGGCCTGGTTGTGGACCAGTACGCCCTGATCTTCCAGTTCATCTTCCAGTGTATAGCGCAGTTCCGTAGAGGCGCCGGATACCGTCAGGGTTTCCATGGACGGGGTGCTGGTGGTGCCACGCAGTTGCCAGCCGCAGCCGGACAGCAGCAGGGTCAGAAGCAGGGTGATACCGGCAAAAGCCTTCATTGAAACCTCTTGGACTGATCTCGCTGATCCGTGTTTTGTGTTGCCATCGTGGTGTGTTGCCGTGTTCGTCAGAGGCACTGTCGTCATGCAAGCACGACTTCCCACAGAAAACCAGACGCTAGGTGTTGTGGGAGCGATGCGCAGCGTAGTAACGCCCGCAGGGCGGCCCCGAAGGGGTGAGCCCTGCGAATAACCGATGCTTGCATCGCGAATTGCGCATCAGTTGGCGACGATATTGACCAGCTTGCCGGGCACCACGATGACCTTGCGCAGCGTCTTGCCGTCAGTGAATTTCTGCACGTTGGGCTCTGCCTTGGCAAGGGCTTCCACTTCGTCCTTGTCGGCGCTGGCAGGGACATTCAATTTGGCGCGGACCTTGCCGTTGACCTGTACCACCAGCTCGATGCTGTCTTTCACCAGCGCGCTTTCGTCCACCTGGGGCCAGGCGGCGTTGAGCACCGCCTCATCATGACCCAGTGCCTGCCAGAGGCTATGGGAGGCGTGCGGGGTGATCGGCGAGAGTAGCAACACGGCCGCTTCCAGCGCTTCATGGCGGACCGCGCTGTCGCCATCAAACTTGCTGACGTCGTTGATCAGTTCCATCACCGCGGCGATGGCGGTGTTGAAAGTATGGCGGCGGCCGAAGTCGTCGCTGACCTTCTGGATGGTTTCGTGGGTCTTGCGACGCAGGGCCTTGGCATTATCGTCCAGAGCGTCCACGTTCAATGCGCCGGGCAGGCCAGCCTCCACGTGCTCGGCAACCAGTCGCCACAGGCGTTTGAGAAAGCGGAAGGCGCCTTCCACACCGGAATCGTTCCATTCCAGGGACTGTTCCGGGGGCGCGGCAAACATCATGAACAGGCGCACGGTGTCGGCGCCGTATTCTTCGATCATTTCCTGCGGGTCCACGGTGTTGCCCTTGGACTTGGACATCTTGGCGCCGTCTTTCAGCACCATGCCCTGACACAACAGTTGCTTGAACGGCTCGTCGGAGTCCACCAGGCCGGTATCGCGCAGCAACTTGTGGAAGAAGCGGGAATACAGCAGGTGGAGGATGGCGTGTTCAATGCCACCGATGTACTGGTCCACGGGCAGCCAGTAGTTGGCGGCGGCCGGGTCCAGCATGGCCTGGTCGTTCTGCGGGCAGCAGTAACGGGCGTAGTACCAGCTGGACTCCATGAAGGTGTCGAAGGTGTCGGTCTCGCGCAGGGCGGGCTGACCATTGAAAGTGGTTTTCGCCCATTCCGGGTCGGCCTTGATGGGGCTCTTGACGCCATCCATCTCCACGTCGGTGGGCAGTTCCACCGGCAGCTGGTCTTCCGGGGCAGGGTGCAGCTCGCCGTCTTCGGTTTCCACCATGGGAATGGGGGCGCCCCAGTAGCGCTGCCGGGAGACTCCCCAGTCGCGCAGGCGATAGTTCACCTTCTTCTCGCCCAGGTTGCGCTCGCTGAGCCAGGTGGCGATGGCATCGAAGGCCTCGGCGGAGGTCTTGCCGGTGAATTCCCCGGAGTTCACCAGTTTGTCTTTTTCGGTGAAGGCTTCCTGTTCCAGGTCGATATTTTCACCGTTTGCGGGTTCGATGACTTGCTTGATCGGCAGGCCATATTTCCGGGCAAATTCGAAATCGCGCTGGTCATGGGCGGGCACGGCCATGACGGCGCCGGTGCCGTAGCTCATCAGCACAAAGTTGGCCACCCAGACCGGGACCTGTTCGCCGCTGATCGGGTGGGTAGCAGTGAGGCCTGTGTAGATGCCTTTCTTTTCCATGGTGGCCATGTCGGCTTCAGCCACCTTGTTGTGCAGGCACTCTTCCACAAAGTCTGCCACTTCGTGGTTAGCGGCGGCGGCTTTCTTCGCCAGGGGATGGGCTGCCGCCACAGCCACGTAGCTCACACCCATGAGAGTGTCCGGGCGGGTGGTGTAGACGCGCAGCGGCGCTTCGCCCTGAATGGCGAATTCCATTTCCACCCCTTCGGAGCGGCCAATCCAGTTGCGCTGCATGGTCTTGACCTGTTCGGGCCAGCCATCCAGTTGGTCCAGGTCGTTAAGCAATTCGTCGGCGTAATCGGTGATCTTGATGAACCACTGGGGAATCTCTTTCTGTTCCACCAGGGCGCCGGAGCGCCAGCCGCGGCCGTCGATGACCTGCTCGTTGGCCAGCACCGTCTGGTCTTCCGGGTCCCAGTTCACCGTGGACATCTTGCGGTACACCAGGCCCTTTTCGTACAGCTTGGTGAAGAACCACTGCTCCCAGCGATAGTATTCCGGCGTGCAGGTGGCCAGTTCCCGGTCCCAGTCATAACCGAAGCCCAGACGCTTGAGCTGGCCTTTCATGTAGTCGATGTTCTCGAAGGTCCACTTGGCCGGCGCCACCTTGTTCTTGATGGCGGCGTTTTCCGCGGGCAGGCCGAACGCATCCCAGCCCATGGGCTGGAGCACGTTCTTGCCTTGCATGCGCTGGTAACGGCTGATCACATCGCCGATGCTGTAATTGCGCACATGGCCCATGTGTAGCCGGCCGGACGGATAGGGGAACATGCTCAGGCAATAGAATTTTTCCTTGCAGGCCTCTTCGGTGGCCTTGAAGCTTTGGTTATCCTCCCAGTACTGCTGGGCTTGGGCTTCAATCTGATCGGGGCGATACTGTGCGTCCATCGGCTCTCTACTGATCACAAAACTTACGGGAACATCGCGGTTGCGAAGGGGACATAGGATACATGAGCTCAGCCCGGATTTCTCAATGGTCTGCACCCTGGCGGTGCCGATCCGCTAATTACGGTAAACGGGAGTGGCGATGGCGCTGACCTACCTGGTGCTGTTGGTGCTGGTTGGGGCGACCCTGCCGGCGGTGGTGCGTAGTCTGTTGCCCCCTTTGCCGCGGCGAATTACCGGCATTACCCCTCAGGCCGTGGTGGTGCTGGGTGCCGGAAGACGACAGCGAAACGGCCAGTTTTCCCTGACAACCCGGGGGTTGCGACGGCTGCAAATGGCCGCGGAGTTGGCCCATGAGCATGGCCTGCCCCTGGTTGTCAGTGGCGGAATCAGCGCTACTCCGCTCTCAGATAACGAGCCCAGCGAGGCTCATCTGATGGCGGAGCTGGTCCGTCAGCGCTGGCCGGCCATGACCGTGCTGGAAGAAGGCAAGAGTCGCAATACCTGGGAAAATGCGGTCTACAGCGGTGAGTTACTGGCGCAGCGAGGTATCGATGAAGTCATTCTGGTCAGTGACCGGGCGCACCTCCCTCGGGCGTTACTGTGCTTCCAGAGCCAGGGGGTTCTGGCCCAGGCGGCCTGGCGAAAGCGGCTGCCCAAACAGGAGTGGGTGCCCTCTGCCGGGGCGTTGTCCATGGTGCCGGAGATCTGGTACGAGTGGCTGGCGCTGGTCTGGTACCACCTGCGCTATCTGTAGTCCTCGTCCTCGTCTTCCTGCAGACTTTCCGGCGCCAGCACGCCCATGGCCTGGTAATGACTGAGATAGACCTTGCCGGTCAGCGCTTGCAGGAAGTCGGTTTTTTCCAGCATGTCCATCACCGGTCCTTTCACGTTGGACAGGTTCAGTGTCACCCCGGCGTTTTTCAATCGTTCGTTCAGGCTTTCCAGGCTTTCCACGGCGCTGGCATCCAGGTGATTGATGCCCGAGCAGTGCAACACCACATGCTGAATCTGCGGATGGGCCTGGGCCTCGTCATAGATACGGTCTTCCAGGGTGCGGGCATTGCCGAAATAGAGCGATTCGTCCACCCGGATGGACAACACCACTTCGGTGAGTCTCACACTGTGTCGATCCACGTTGCGAAAATGATGGGTGCCGGGGATGCGTCCCAGCTCGGCCACATGGGGCTGGCTGGTGCGCCACAGGAACAGCGCCACCGACAGCGTGACACCCAGCAGCAGGCCGCTCTGCACATTGATCAGTAGTACCCCGACCAGTGTGGCTGCCATGGCCATGGCGTCCGGGCGGCTGAAGGCCCACAGGTGTTTCAGTTCGCCCAGATCGATCAGGGGCAAGATGCCGACCACGATAATGGCCGCCAGGGTGGCCAGGGGCAGGTAGTGAAACGCGGGGGTAAAGAACAGGGCCACCAGCGCAATCCCGATACCGGTCAGCAGGCCAGCCAGGGGCGTGCGGGCCCCGGCGTCGTAATTCACCGTGGTACGGGAAAAACTGCCGGTCACCGCAAAGGCCCCGGACAGGCCACTGCCGATATTGGCCAGCCCCAGCCCCAGCAATTCCCGGTTGGCGTCAATGCGTTCCCGGCGTTTGGCGGCCAGCGCCTGGGCCAGCGAGATGGATTCCACAAAACCGATCAGGGCCAGCAGGGCGGCGGGGGTGATCAGTGCCTGCCAGTGATCCTGGCCAAGTCCGGGCAGGGTGAAATGCGGCAAGCCCTGGGGAATGGCGCCGACCACCGCCAGGCCTTTTTCATCCAGCGCCAGTCGGGCGGCCAGTACGGTTGTCACCCCAACCGCCAGAATCGGTCCGCACTTGCCCAGAAACGCTGCCAGCCAGTTCGGCAGTTGGGAGCGTTGTAGCGGAGCAGCCAACGTTTTCGGCACCAGCAGACAAACCATGGCAACGACACTGATGCCCAGCGTCAGCCAGTGAGTCTGATGCAGGGTACTCAGCAGGCCGCGGGTGAGGGCGATCAGGTTGTCGCCGTTACTGCGGATGCCCAGCAGGTGTTTGAGCTGGCTGGTGGCAATCAGCAAGGCACAGCCGCTGACAAATCCGATGATCACTGGGTGGCTAAGCAGATTGGTCAGCCACCCCAGCCGCAGGATCGCCATGGCGACCAGAAACAACCCTGACAGCAACCCCATGCCGATGGCGGCCTGAATAAACAACTGGGGATCGCCCTGGGCCAGGGTGCCGGCGGCGGAGGCAGTGATCAGGGAGGTGAGTGCGGCCGGGCCCACGGAAAGCGTCCGGCTGGTGCCGAACAGGGCATAGAAAATCAGTGGCAGGATGCTGGCGTAAAGGCCGGTCTCCGGGGGCATGCCCGCCAGCATCGCGTAGGCGAGCCCCTGGGGAACCAGCAGGATGGTGACAATGATGGCGGCCAGGGTGTCCCCGGCCGCCTGGTGGCGATCGTAGGTCGCCAGCCAATCACTGGCCGGCAGCCAGCGAAAACCGCGGCCGGCCGGTTTCATGGTTACTGGCCCCGACGCTGGTCTAGCCGGCCGGTGAGCTGGCTCAGGTCATAGCCCGCCTGTTCGGCCGTGGCCAGGATGCTGGCGTTATCCAGTTCGTCGGCCTGACTCAGGGCCCACAGGGTGGTGCAACGGGTTCCGGTACGGCAGAAGGCGAGTACAGGCGTGTCCGCCAGGGAGACAATGGCATCGAAGCTGTCGATATCGGTCTCGGCGATGTTGTTGCCGACCACGGGCTGGTGCGCATAGGCGAGGCCGGCCGCTTCGGCGGCAATGGCCATTTGCTCGCTGCTGGGTTGATCGTCGGCTTCACCATCCGGGCGGTTGTTCAACACCATGCGAAAGCCCGCCTTGGCCACGGCTTCCATGTCTTCCGGTTGCAGCTGTGCGGATACGGACAGTTCATCGGTCAGTTTCTTGAAGTCGGTCATGCGGTTCTCTCGCTTGGTTCCAGAAATGTCCGGATAGCTTACGCACTTGTGCCGCTATCCTCATCCCAGAGTGTTCAGCGGAATTTTCAAATAATGGACGCCGTTATCTTCCGCCGGCGGGAAATGGCCGGCACGCATGTTGATCTGCACCGAGGGCAGGATCAGCCGGGGCATGTCCAGGGTAGCGTCTCGGCGCTCCCGCATGCGAACAAACTCGTCCTCGCTGATGCTTTCATGCACATGGATATTGTGCCGCCGTTGCTCGCCCACGGTGGTCTCCCACTGGTACTGATCGCGGTGGTCCGGGAGGTAGTCATGGCACAGGAACATGCGCGTTTCGTCAGGCAATGCCAACAGTTTCTGTACCGACCGATAGAGCGTCCGGGCATCGCCGCCGGGAAAATCGCAGCGGGCGGTCCCGTAATCCGGCATGAACAAGGTATCGCCCACAAAGACAGCATCGCCGATTACATGGCTCATGCAGGCGGGGGTGTGTCCCGGTGTATGGATGGCCCGGGCCTCCAGGTTGCCGATCTGGTAGGTCTCGCCA
>JAZAJX010000112.1:0-2796 GCA_036230225.1 Pseudomonadota bacterium
AAGGCGATGATCCAGTCCCACTTTCTTCAGCATCGCCGCCGCTCTCTCCTGACAGGAGACAGGCTTGTCGCCCCGGATCAGCAACGGCATGGCGACATTTTCCAGGGCCGTGAATTCTGGCAGCAGATGGTGAAACTGGTACACAAAGCCCAGATAACGATTGCGCAACTTGCCGGTTTCACCGTCACTCAGAGAAGCCAGCGCATTACCGGCAATAGCGACGGAACCCCGGGTTGCCTGATCCAGCCCACCCAGCAGATTCAGCAAGGTGGATTTGCCAGAACCGGAGGCGCCGATAATCGCCAGGATATCGCCCTGGGTGATGGTCAGATCCACGCCGCTCAGCACTTCCAGCTCGTTATTGCCTTCCTCGTAGCACTTCACCAGTTTTTCGGCCTGCAGCACGATGCCCGTGCCGGTGGCATTGCGCGAATCATTCATATCGCAGGGCCTCCGCCGGTTGTACCCGGCTGGCACGCCAGGATGGGTAAAGGGTAGCCGCAAAGCTGATCACCAGGGCGATGGAAACGATGGTGATCACATCCGACCATTGCAGCTCCGAGGGGAGATAATTCACGAAATAGGCATCAAACAGGCGAGTATTGAAGGTTCGCTCTACCCACTGGGCCAGATTGCTGACATTGGTGGCCAGCAGTACGCCCAGTCCCGTCCCGAGTAGCGTGCCGGCAACACCGATCAGGGTGCCCTGGACCATGAAAATCCGCATGATGGTCCCCGGTGAGGCCCCGAGGGTGCGCAGTACCGCGATGTTCCCGCGCTTCTCTGTCACCAACATGACCTGACTGGAAATGATATTGAAAGCCGCCACCGCCACGATAAAGCTGAGCAGCAGCGTCATCATGGTTTTTTCCATCTTGATGGCCTGGAACAGATTGCCGTGGCTGCGCGTCCAGTCGCGGGTGTAATAATTCGGCCCCAGTTCCTGCTGCAACGTCCACCCCATGGCAGGCGCAGTGAACAAGTCATTGAGCTTCAACCTCACACCCTGAACCGTGCCAGCCTGTCGGGCCAGCTTGGCGGCATCTTCCACATTGATGTAAGCGTAGAGGGAATCCACTTCGGCGCGGACCCGGAAAATCCCTGTCACGGTGAAGCGCTTGAACCGGGGCATGACACCCGCAGGCGAAATGGTCGCTTCCGGCAGCACCAGGGTGACCTTGTCGCCCAGCTCTGCGCCGAGACGCCGGGCCAGCCCGTAACCGAGCACGATATCGAACTCACCCGGAGCCAGCTTTTCCAGCTCTCCCTGCTCCATGAAGTCACCGACAATGGATACCTTCCGCTCGGCTTCGGGCTCGATGCCATTGATCATGGCACCGGCCACATTGCCGCGGTGGCTGAGCATGCCCTCCAGCTCCACGAAGGGGGCCACGGCGTCGATCTCGTCGTGGTGATCCAGCCGGTTGGCCAGTGCCTGCCAATCATCCACCGGCTCGCGGCCCTGCACCGACAGGTGGGTCACCATGCCCAGAATGCGGGTCTGCAGCTCACGATCGAAGCCATTCATAACGGATAACACCGTGATCAGTACGGCGACCCCCAGCATCAAACCCAGTGCAGAGATCAGCGTAATCACGGAAATAAAGCTGTTGCGGGCGCGGGCGCCGGTGTAGCGCAGCCCCACATAAAAGGATAGAGGTCGAAACATGGAGCGCATTTAACCCGAAACCCGGGACAAATACTACGGGTCAGGCAAACCCGTTCATCTTTGTGAACAGTGTCCGCGCTCAAGTTCTGGCAAAGTGGTTGAATAAGCGCCGCTAACTTTCTAATATCGAAAGAAAAGACATCTCGCCGGGGGAAAAAATGAAGACAAGAATAATGACGCTGCTGGCTGGCGCAGCGCTAGCCATCCCTGTTGCTGCCCTGGCCGCAGAGGTGCCCCAGCGCGGCATGCCGGAAGCCAAGGTGCGGGCAAACTTCGGCGCCCCCGCGTCCATTCGGGGACCGGTCGGCTCACCGGCGATCACCCGCTGGAATTACGACGGATTTTCCGTCTATTTTGAAAACGGCATTACGCTGCATACGGTAGTGGATCGCCCTGCCAGTGCCGCTCCCGATGTGGTCTCCGGTTCCCAGGCAACACCGCCGCCTATTGAGGAGGCCTCGCCCGAGCCAGTCAGTGCGGACACCGAGCAGCCTTCCCCGGACAGCAATACCCCACCCCGATTTGACCCGGTATCCGGCAGTTTTGTCGGCGACGACGACAGTGCACCCGCCGATACAGCCCCTGCGGCAGACGAACCGGTGCCGTCCCCAAAGCCGATAGAACCCCAACCGGAACCGGAAAGCGAGCCAGCTCCCGCCACGTCCGCCAACGAGGGGGCATCGACGCCTGCCGCCCCTGCCCCGCCAACGGGCACGGCCCAGCAACCTCCGGCCGATGGAGAATTCCGCTTCGACCCGGTCACCGGACGAATCATCATTTCTGGTGAGCTTACGCCGGAACAAGCGGCGGCCAAAAAACAGCAGCAAATGCAAGAGAGCGCCCAGGAAGCAGCGGCCGCCGGCGCTCAACAGCTGGAAGAGACCGCTGCAGAAGCCGAAACAGCCGCCAGCAATGTCAAACAGCAGGCTGATGCCACGGCCCAGGATGTCAAAGACAACGCCGCTGCGGTGAGCCAGGAAACGCAGGACTCTCTCCAGGCGGCGGAAGACAGCGCCGAAGAGACCGTCGACTCGACCCAACAGGATGGCGACGCTGAGGACGGCGGCTTCTATATTGACTGGGGTGCCCGCCAGTAGCACACTCGCGCGCATCGCCATCCTGCTTAG